>CALGOH010000048.1 GCA_937957985.1 uncultured Verrucomicrobiae bacterium | reverse complement strand
AGGTAGTCGGCTCGCTCCGGGGCGCTCGTCTCACGCGCCCGCGCCTGGCTGCGCAGGGCCTGCAGGTACTCCTCCTGTGCCGCGTAGAGCTCCGGGCTGTAGGCGGTGAAGAGCACCTCGCCCTGCTTGCCGAAGCCGACCAAGGCGACGTGGATGAGGTCGCCCTTGAAGTCGTCGGTGGCCGCCTTGAGAACGCCGGGGGCGGCGAGGGCCAGACCCGCTCCAGCCGCACCGGTATTCCCGATGAAACGGCGCCGGGTGATGGGAGAAGCTTGATCTTTCATGATGCCGATATCCTTGCAGTGATCACCACTTTTTCAAGAGGCAGAGCTTGTTGTGAGGCGCGAGGTAGAGCGCCCAGACGATCAGGATCATGTGGGCCGCGAGCCACGCGACACCGGAGTTGCCCGGTTCGCCGAGCAGGATCAGGCCCCAGGTGAGGCTGATGTAGAGGGCACCGAGCAGGAACAGCGAGGTGCGGCTGGCGATGCCGAGAAGGATGGTGAGGCCGAGCACCAGCAATGCCGGACCGAGGATGAAGTCGTAGAACTTCAGGAAGAAATCCGGAATCAGCGGCTCCTTGCCGAACTTCTCGTACATCGAGGACGGCACGCCGTGGTAGTTGCCGAGGGCGTAGAACTTGTCGACGGTCTCGACCTCCATGCCGTAGGGGTCGGGCTTGCCGTCGATGGTCACGGCCTGGGAGACCTTCTCGGTGCCGGCGAATTTCTCGACACCGGTCTGGATCGCGCGGACGGCGAGCCAGAGACGGGTGAGCCATGCGGCGTAGGTGAGGGCGAGGTTGTCGGGCTTGGATTCGGTTTCGGTATTCATCGACGTGAGGTTGCGGATGAGAACGGGAAAATGGGAACGCGGAGCTTCCTACGATTTGCGGTTTGCAGGGCGAACCTTGCTTTCGTGGGCAGTATACGTGGCGTCGGGCGGGAATCTTCAGGCCGGCTGGCGCGGGGCACCTAACGCTGGCCGGGGCGGGATGCTTTCAGCCTGCGGCGGAAAAGAAAAGCCGCAGATGCTACCGATTTCTCGGTGGATCCGCGGATTCACAGATTCTCGCCGTATGACCAGCCCTCGCGCACCGGTTCCTTGACGAAGGCGTTGAGTTCCGGGTGGTTGGTGATTTTTCCGGCCTCCGCGTCCCACTCGATCCGGGTGTTGAAGCGCTGGGCGAGCACGCCGAGCAGGATGATCTCGGTGAGCTTGGCGGAGTAGCTGAAATTCGAGCCGGGCTCGGGGCCCTCGCCCTTGATGGCGCGCAGCCATTCGCGGAACGGGCCGCCCTCGACGCGCGCGATGGTCTCCTCCGGCGGGTTCTCCTTCCAGGCGGCGCGCACTTCGTTCGGCAGGATCAGCGGCGCGCCGGCATGGGTGCCGCAGCCGAGCAGGCCCTTGCTTCCGATCATCCAGCAGGCGCGGCCGAGGTGCGCGGCATGCTCGGCGCCGAACTTGTCGATGCGCCCGACCTGGCTCCAGTCCTGCGGCCCGTCGAACCACGTCAGCGTCACCGGCCCACGGTCCCCTTTCGCCGGGAAATGATAGCGCACCCGGCTGCCGGCGGGGATGACCCCGTCCAGCGACGGCTTGCGGTCGAGACACTCGACGACGGTCGGCGGGTCGAGGTCGAGCGCCCACACCGGGGTGTCGAGCGTGTGGCAGCCCCAGTCGCCGAGCATGCCGTTGCCGAAATCGTAGAACGACCGCCATTTCTTCGGCAGGTAGTCGCGGTAGAACGGACGCTTTTCGGCCGGGCCGAGCCACAGGTCCCAGGCCAGCGTGTCGGGCACCGGCGATTCCGGCGGCGGCATCGTCTCCGGGTCGGCGAAGTGGTCGTTGCCCATCTGCGGGCCGTCGTTGCGGCAGTAGACTTCGGCGACATCGCCGATCACCCCGGCGCGGACCGCCTCGACCGACTGGCGGATGCCGTCGCCGGCGTGGCCCTGGTTGCCCATCTGGGTCATCACCTTGGGGCGCTGCCGCGCCGTCTCCGGCGTGCGGCAGTGCCGGATGTGGTGCGTCAGCGGCTTCTGGGTGTAGACGTGGATGCCGCGCTCCGTGCAGTCGAGCGTGGCGGCGAAATGGGTGTGGTCGGGCGTCGAGACGACCACCGCGTCGATCTCCTTGTGCATCTTGTCGAGCATCACCCGGAAGTCGTCGAAGAACGGCTGGTCGGTCCGCCAGTTCTTCATGTTCTCGGCGCAGACGGCGCGGTCGACGTCGCAGAAGGCGACGAGGTTCTCCTCCTTGCAGCCCTGGTTGTAGGGCTGCTGGGCGATCCAGCCGCCGGACCCGATGAAGGCGACGTTCAGCTTGCTGTTGGCCGAGGGGCCGGGTTTTCCGATGGAAAACAGCGGCAGCGAGCCACCGGTGGCGGCGAGGGCGCCGGTGGTGGTGGAGAGAAAGGATCGACGTTTCATGAGCAGGGGCGGAAGACTGCCGGCCGGCGGCGGCTCGAACAACCCGGAATACCTTTCGCGGCACCGGCTCCTTTCGCCGGCGGGCCGGGCCTCGATCCGCCCACGTCGCCCGACCGGGCTTCCGGCGAACTTCCTTGTCCACCCGATTCGGGACGATCTATGCACAGGAATGGATGATCGATCAGGGAAGAAACCCCCGCCGCGCAGGAGGCTGCGGTCGGGCCTGATCGTCCTGTTCTCCTCCGCCTGGCTGGCGGTGCTGGTCGCCGGATGGATCTTTCCCGGGTCCGGCGGAAGCCACGCCGGGAAGTCGGTCGAAGCCATCCGGTGGACCACCGGGACCTGGCAGCGGTGGGACATGTTCAGGACCATCCCAAACCTCCGCAGCTACGAGGTCGAGCTGATCGGCGAGACGGCGTCCGGCGAAAAGCGGACCTTCGGGGCGCTGCTTCCGGAGTTGAAACCCTTGCAAGGGAAGCGGGCCCTTCGAAACCACTATGCCCTGAACCGCATCTGCGATCAGCCGGACGAGTTCTTCGAGGGCTACGTCGCGCAGGCCGCGCGGGCCCTGCGCCGCGCGGACCCCGAGGTGGTGCGGTTCACCATCAGGATCGCGGCGCAACCCACGCGGTCCTTCGAGCGCAGCCGTGAGGACGGCCGGCTCTGGACCACGCTGACGAGCGAAGCGGGTCCATTTCCTGTGGCCGATGATTGAGGAGGAAGAGGGATATCGCGGCATCTGGCTGAAGCCGGTGGACGCGAGGCGCTACGCGTGGACCCGGGTGGCCTTCGCGGCCGCGGCCTTGTGCCAGTTGATCCACCTTTGGCCCTACCGGAACGGCCTCCTCGGGGCGGGCGGATTGATCCCGGAGGAGGCGGCGCGGTCCTTCAACCCGGGATTCCATCTGCCGTCGCTGCTGGTGATCGATCCGCCGTGGTGGCCGTCACTCATCATCGGTGCCGGCATCCTCGCCGCCATCCTGCTGCTCTGGGGAAAATGGGCGCGCGCCTCGCTGGCGGTCGTGTTTCTGGTGCTGGTCGTCACCGTGCAGCGGGCGCCGCTCGCCTCCACCGGCTGGGATTTCGTCCTGACCAACTTCGGCTTCATCCTCCTGTTCAGCCCCCTCGGCGCGGACTGGACGCCCCGGCGGCTGTGGCGGAGCCGCCGCAAGGCCCCGCTGGGGCGGTGGGAGGCCGGCATGCTGCCCCGCTACGGCCTGGTCCTGCTGCAGATCCAGGTCGCGGTGATCTACTGGCAGGCGGTCTTCGAGCGCATGGGGGACCGCTTCTGGAGGAACGGGGAATTCCTGAGCTACTACCTGCTCTCCCACCACAGCCGCTTCGCCGGTCCGTGGGTGCTGGAATGGGAAGGATGGCTCAAGACCGCGACCTACCTGACCAACCTGATCGAGATCGCCATTCCCATCCTCCTGTGGATCCCGGTGACGCGGAAAGCCGGGGTGCTCACCGGGGCGGTCCTGCATCTCGGAATCGCCGCCGTGAGCCTGGACATCGGCCTGTTCACGATCGCGATGTTGATGGCCTACGTCCCTTTCCTCGGCGGCCTTCCCACCGAGGATTGGGACGATTGAGCAAACCCGAAGCCGGCGGAACCGCTCAGAGCTTGTAGAACTCCTCCCAGCCCTCGCGCGGTGCGGGATCGAGCAGCGCCTGGGCCTCCGCGTTGCCGGTGATCGAGCGTGTCTTCGGGTCGAAGGTCAGCTCGCCGCCGAGGCGCTGGGCGATGATGCCGAGATTGAACACCTGGCACAGCTCGCCGGAAACCTTGAAGGGCGAGCGGGCCTCCTCCTCGCCCCGGCACGCCAGCAGGAAGTTCGCGTAGTGGTTCGAGGCCTTGGTGTTGACCTTCGGCAACTCGCTGCGCATTTCCATGAACTTCTCGCGCGGCAGGATCTGCAGGGTCGAGGCATGGCTCCCGCCCTGGAAGGTGAGCTCCTTGCCGTAGATGACCTTGCCGGGCGCACCGAGCTTCACCTCGCCGAGTTCCTCGGGCACCTCGGGCGCGTTGCCCTTGCCGTCGAACCAGGTCACGTCGCAGGCCGGCATGCCGTCGCGCTCGGGGAACGCGAAGTTGATGGTCGAGGCCTGCGGGAAGACCAGCGGGTTGGGCCCCTCGCGCTTGACCGCCGTGATCGAGGTCGGCAGGCCGAGCTTCAGGAAACGGTGGCAGGTGTCGAGGATGTGCGGACCCCAGTCGCCGAAGGCGCCCGAGCCGTAGTCATACCAACTGCGCCACTCCTGCGGGTGCAGCCGGCTGCTGAAGGGGTGCACCGGCGCCGGGCCGCACCACACCGGCCAGTTCATGCCCTCGGGCATCGGCTCGGAGGGATACTCCTTCACCGTCGCTCCCCAGCCGTGCCAGCGGCGCGGCTTGTTCATGTAGGCGTGGATGCGGGTCACGTCCTTGATGATGCCCGCCTCGGTCCATTCCTTGAACTGGAAATAGTTCGCGCCCGAGTGGCCCTGGTTGCCCATCTGGGTCACCACGCCGCTCTTTTCCGCCATCGCGATCAGGCGCTCGCACTGGCCGAAGGTGTGGGCCAGCGGCTTCTCGACATACACGTGCTTGCCGAGCGACATCGCCAGCATCGCCATGCAGAAGTGCGCGTGGTCCGGCGTGGCGATCAGCACCGCGTCGATGTCGTCGGCCATCTCGTCGAACATCTTGCGGAAATCGGTGTAGCGCCTGGCCTTCGGATGGGCCTTCTGGGAACCCTGGGTGTGCTTGCCTTCGAGATCCACGTCGCACAGCGCGACCACCTCGCAGAGGCCCGAGTCGGCCATGATCTTGAGGTCGCCGCCGCCCTGGTTGCCGATGCCGATCGCGGCCAGCCGGACTTTCTCGTTGGGAGAAACCGTCGCCGCCCGGCTGCGGGTGCCCATGACCACGGAGGCGGGCACGATGCTCAGGGCTCCGAACGCGGCAGAGCGTTTCAGGAAATCACGGCGGGTGGCGGTGTGGATCGGTTTCTTCATCTCGGTCAGATTAGCTGTGGCTGACCCTACGGCCAGCGTGAATCCGATCGTTCAATCGGCACGGCACGGGGCGCTCGATCGGGATTCCCTTTGAACCCTCTCCGATATCGCGTTACGAACGGTTGCTGTCCCACCACACTTGATACCATGAAACACCCGTCACCCACCCCGCTCTTCGCCGGAATCCTCGTCCTCGCCCTGACCGCATCTTCCTTCACCGCCCGGGCTGCGGACAAGGAACCGGAAGCCACCCGCGAAGCCCTGAGCGAAAGCTTCGAAACGATCACGAAAACGCTGGAACGCACCCACGAGCAGGTCGCCCGGACGGTCGCCGAGCGCAATCAGGCGCGCGAGGAACTCGCCGCCAGCCGCAAGGCCAATGCCGACAAGGACCGCCGGATCGCCGCGCTCGAGAAGGAACTGGCCGAGAGCCGGAAGCTCAATGACGCCTGGAAGCACAAGGCCGCGGCCTTCGAGAAGGCCGCTTCCGAGTGGAAGCAGAAGGCCGACGAACGGGCGCGCCAGCTCGCGATCGGCAGCGAGGCCCAGGAAAAACTCGGCAGCTTCCGCGACCGGCTCGACAAGACCATGCAGGAGTTCAGCTCCCTCGAAGCCGAACTTGCCCAGCTCCGCGAGGAGATGAAGGTACCGCGCGAGAAGGCCCGGTTGCTTGAAGACAACCGCCAGCTCCGCGCCGAGATCGGCAAGAGTCGGAGGGACTTCAAGGCGGCCGACGACGAGCGGCAGAAGGTGACGAAGGAACTGGAGAACACCCGCAACCAGCTCGCCGAAGCAAAAAAGTCCGCCAACCAGCTCCGCGAACAACAACAGGCGGCGCGGCGGACGATGGAGACGAAGCAGGCGCAGGGTGACAAGGAGATCGCGAAACTGAAATCCGAACTGGCCAGCGCGAAACAGCAACTCGCGGAGGCCGACCGGAAACTTCAGATCGCCAGCCAGGCTCTCGAAAAGGAAAAGCAGTCCGCCGCCGGAAGCCTGAAGGAGGCGAAATCGACCCTGGAGGAAGCCCGCAAGGAATCCGAATCCCGGAAGCAGCAACTCGCCGAGGCCCGGCGCAAGCTGGCCGGCGCCGTCGAATTGCGGAAGGAACTGTCGGCCGTCGTCGCGAAACACGAGCAGACGATCACGGAGCTGCGGAAGAAGCTGGAGAGCCGCGACAAGAAGTCCGGCGACCGGAAGGAGAAGTCCGCCAGCAAGGAACAGACCGCCGGCAACCGGCAGTAACCGGACTCCGTCCCTCCCGGCCGCGCCTCCGATTCGGGGACGCGGCCTTTTCGTTTCCCGAGATGATCGGGCCGGCCGCCCGGAGGGCTCGGTTGCCCCGGACTTGTGGAGCCCCTACCGCCCGTGGTGGTACTGAAATCCTCCGCTTGCAGCCCGGGCTTCCGCGCCTAGCCTGCGCCCATGATGAAATGGCTCACCTCCCTCTTCGCCGCCCAGATCGCCGTGGCCCCCGCCGCTGAACTCACCGCCATCCCGTTCAAGACGATCGACGGCAAGGACACCTCGCTCGCCGACTACGAAGGCAAGGTGGTGCTGGTCGTGAACACCGCCTCGAAATGCGGACTCACCAAGCAGTACGAGGCCCTCGAGGCACTCTACGACAAATACAAGGATCGCGGCTTCGTGGTGATCGGCTTCCCCTGCAACGACTTCATGGGGCAGGAACCCGGCACCCACGCGGAAATCCTCGAGTTCTGCCAGACGAAGTTCGACGTCAGCTTCCCGCTGATGGAGAAGATCCACGTCAAGGGCGAGGACCAACACCCGCTCTACGCCGCGCTGACCGGCAAGGACGGCGCCTTTCCCGGCAACGTGAAGTGGAACTTCGGAAAGTTCCTCATCGGTCGCGACGGCAAGCCGCTGGCCCGCTTCGAGCCGCGGCAGACGCCCGACAGCAAAGAGGTCGTCGCCGCGATCGAGAAGGCGCTGGGGAACTGAGAGGCCTCACCCGATGACCGACCGCAGGTGCTCGATGCTGCGCTCGGCCTCGTCGAGGGCGCCGCACTCGACGCTGAGGACGATGTCCTGCGGCACCGAGCGGCAGATGTCGACGACGCGCTGCCAGTCGATCACGCCCTCGCCGCAGGCGCACCCGACCGCCGTGCCCATCACCTTGCCGCGCTCGGCGTCGGACTGCTCGACCGAGATGTCCTTGGCGTGGATGTGAATCACGCGGTCCTTGATCCGCTCGAGCCAGTCGTGCGGATCCTCGCCGCCGAGGTAGGCGTTGCCGGTGTCGAAGTTGGCGCCGAGGTTCGGCGAGTCGACCAGGTTCAGGCACTTGTCGTAGAGCTCCGGCTTCAGCGAGTAGGTCTGGTGCATTTCGAAGCCGATCTTGATCCCGCGGCGCTCGGCCACCTTGAGGGCCTCGGTCAGCGAATACTTGATCAGCACGAAGTCCTCCTCCTCGGTCGTCCACGGCTGCTTGTGGCCCTCGTGGGTGTTGATGATCGGCGCGCCGGCCTCGGCCGCGAAACGCGACGCCTGCTTGAGGTATTCGACCGCGATCTCCGGCTTCGACGCCTGGCTGTGCGAGGAAAAAGCCGAGAGCTTCAGGCCGTGCTTTTCGACCTTGTCGCGGATCCGGAAGGGATCGTCGAGCATCGAGACACTGTGGAAATACCGGGCCTCGCTGAGCAGTTCCCGGCCCCAGTGGACCATCGGCTCGATGTATTCGTAGCCGAGATCCGCCGCGAACTCGACGCCCCATTCGAAGGATTTGTGCGAAGTGCGGATCGCCTCCAGATTCAAGCCAATGCCTACTTTTCCCATGGTTCTGACGGTCGTTTGAGGTTCGGGGCGGACCCGGCCGCCCCCTGCGCGCGAACGGGATAGCGAAGCCGCGGAGCCGACGGCCAGCAAAATGATCCGAAATGTCCCGGCCGCAACCGGTGAACGGGCATCACTTCGCGAAATCCTCGAACCACGCGGCGAAGTCGGGCTTGCCGGTGAAAATGCGCACCCGATAGCGCAGCGGCAGCTTTTCGCCCTTGTTCAGCCGCGTGCTCTTCCCGTCCTCGGGCCAGTACATCGGGGTCGGCGAGAGGAAGCCGTAGTCGCGGGTGAACCACGGGGAGGGATAGCCCGGATTGGACGGATGCTGCAACACCACCAGCCCCTCCCGCTTGCCGCCGCGGGGACCGTGACAGGCCAGCCACGGCGAAGGCTTGCCGAAGGTCCCCTTCTCCCCCTTGGCGCCCTCGGCATTGACCATCTCCCCGCCGAACGCCGGGGTCAGGTCCGGATCCATCCGCACGCTGAACAGCGAATGGTTGGTCTTGGGGATCTCGACGTCCTCCAGCGCCTCGAGGGTGATGGCGAAGTCGATCTCGTAGACATCAGCCGACGGGGCGCTCAGGACGATCCGCCGCTCGTCCCGGATCGGCCGACCCTCCGACCGCTGCCACACGCAGCGGTCCGTGATCACCACCTGCCCGCCCTTGGCTTCCACGATCTCCGGACCCTGCGAAACGATGCGTCCGCGATCGAGTCCCTCCTGCCAGTAGTTGCCCCCGTTCACCCGGTCGCAGCCGAAGAACAGCGAGCTGTGATGCGGATACTGCCCGTTGCGCATCGAGGTCACGCCCGCGCCCGACGGACCATTGACCGGGAAGAAGAACGGATACTTCTCGTCGTCGGCAAAGCGATAGCTGGTGAAGAACCGCCCGCCCGCGGTGACGTCGATGCGCGAGCCGACCCGCACGGCCTCGAGCGTCAATGGCTTGGCCTCGGCGAGGCCGGCAAGTAGGACGAGGACAACCGGAAGGGGGAACAAAGCGGATTTCATGGCCTCCTTCCTACGACACCGCGCGGCCCGATCGAGCAAAACCAGCCCACTGCGCCGCATCCTGTCAGCATCGGGAAGATCGGATTCCCGCGTTGCGTATCTCCCCCGAGACGCAAATCCTGTCCAAGCCATGCATGAACTTCATTCTTCCCGCCGCCGGTTCCTGAAGACGGCCGCCCTAGCCGGCTCCGCACCCTTGGTCCTCCGCTCGGGACTGCTCGGTGCCGAGGCCCCTTCCAACATGATGCGCGTCGCCTCGATCGGGACCGGTCGCATGGGTCACGGCGACATGAAGAATGCCATCGGCGCCGGCCTCAAGGCGAACGCCCGGCTCGTCGCCGTCTGCGACGTGGATACCAAGCGGGCCGCCAACGCCGCTAAGGAGGCCAAGCAGGCCTACGACAGCCGCGACATCGCCATCGGCAAGATCGACGAGTACCAGGACTTCCGCGAACTGCTCGAGCGCGACGACATCGACGCGGTCACGATTTCCACACCCGACCACACCCACGCGATCATCGCCGTGGCCGCCGCCAAGGCCGGCAAGCACATCTATCTCCAGAAACCGCTGACCCACACCGTCGGCGAAGGGAAGAAGCTCGTCGAGGCCGTGCGCGCCAACAAGGTCGTCCTCCAGACCGGCTCGCAGCAGCGCTCGAGCGTCTATTTCCGGCAGATCTGCACCATCGTCCGCAACGGCTGGCTCGGAAAGCTCAAGACGATCGAGGTCGAGGTGCCCACCGACGGCGGCCGCGCCGAGTTCAAGGAGATGCCGGTGCCGGAAAACCTCGACTACGACATGTGGCTCGGACCCGCGCCGGAGGTTCCCTACACCGAGGCCGGCGTCCATCCGCAGAAGGGCTTCAGCCGCCCCGGGTGGCTGCAGCGCGAACGCTACTGCCGCGGCATGATCACCGGCTGGGGCGCCCACATGTACGACATCGCCCAGTGGGGCATCGGCTGCGACACCGACTCCGGGCCGACCACCGTTTCCTCGAAAGGCGACTTCCCCGACCGCGGCCTGTTCGACGTCCATGTCGGCTACTCCGGCACCGCCGAATACGCCGACGGCGTCACGCTCGTCTCGCGCAACGGCAATCCCGGCGTGAAGTTCATCATGGAGGACGGCTGGGCCTACTGCTCCCGCGGCAAGATGGACTGCAGCGACAAGGAACTGCTCCGCCGCCGGCCGACCGACGCCGAGGTGAAGCTCTACGAAAGCTCAGACCACATGCTCGACTTCCTCACCGCCGCCCGCGCCGGCAAGGACCCGATCGCCCCGGTCGAGGTCGGCCACCGCTCCAATACCGTCTGCGTGCTCCACCACATCTCGATGAAGCTCGGCGGCCGCACCCTCAAGTGGGACCCGGAAACCGAGACCATCCTCGACGACCCGGAAGCCGCCGGCATGCTCGACTTTCCGGCCCGCGAACCGTGGACGCTCTGAAGCCAACGCACTTCCCGCCATGAACGCCCCCGCCATCCTCTTCCTCGCCCCCCTCCTCGCCCTGGTCGGACCGCTGGCCGCCTTCGAGGTGGTGGAAAGCGACGCGCGCCTGGAAATCCGCGACCGCGACAAGACGGTCTTCGGCTGGCAACGCGGCCCGATCGAGGAGCCCAAGGGCGGCGAGAAGTTCGCCGCCAGCGCCTTCATCCATCCGCTCACCACGCCGTCCCGATTCGGGCTGACCAACATCCAGCCGTCCGACCACCTCCACCATTTCGGCGTCTGGTGGCCGTGGAAACACCTCGAGATCGGCGGGAAAAAGTACAACTGCTGGGAACTCCAGGCAGGTGAAGGACGACAGATGGCCGCCGCCGCCGAGATCATGCGGAAGTCGTCCGACGAGGTCGTCGTCCGCACGCTGAACCACCACGAGATCCGCGACGGCGAGAACTACCGCCCGGTGCTCCGCGAGGAAACGGCACTGACATTCACCCGCCTCGAGGACGATGCCTATCAGCTCGACATCGGGATTACCCAGACACCCGCCGAGGGCGTCGATGTCCTGGTCTCGGCCTATCGTTACAGCGGCTTCTCGTGGCGTGGACCGGCGGTCTGGACCGGCCAGAACAGCCGCATGCTGAGCAGCGGCGGTCACGACCGCACCAACGCCAACCACCAGCCGGCAAGCTGGGTGATGGTCGGCGGACCGACCCCTTCCGGCAAGGCCACCATGCTGGTCCTCAGCGCCGCTCCGATGGGCGGCGGCGAAGCCGAGCGGCTCCGCGTCTGGGGACCGGACCAGCATCACGGCGAACCCTTCGTGAACTTCAACCCGGTGGTGGGGAAATCGCTGCCCCTCACCGAGCCCGCCGTCGCGCACCGGAAATACCGCCTGCTGATGGCCGATCGCGAGATCACCCCCGGCGAGGCCGACAAGCTGTGGAAAGCCTGGGAAACGGAGCTGGCTCCGCCGGACCGCAAGCCCTGAGGGGTGGCGCGAGGCGATGCCTTGCGAGCGGATGGACACGGCGATGCCGTGTCCGGATCGGGCCTGACAGCGGAGGCACACCGCTGACGTAACGTCCGTCCCATGAGACTGCTCATCTGCCTGCTGCTCGCCATCACCCTCTCCGCCACGGCCGCCGAGCGCCCCAACCTGCTCGTCTTCCTCGTCGACGACATGGGCCTGATGGACACATCGGTCCCCTTCCTCACCGATGAGAAAGGCGAACCGGAGACCCACCCGCTCAACCGCCTCTACCGCACTCCATCCATGGAGCGGCTCGCGAAGCAGGGAGTCCGTTTCGAAACCTTCTACGCCAACAGCGTCTGCTCGCCGACCCGGATCTCGATCGTGACCGGCCAAAGCTCGGCCCGGCACCACACCACCCAGTGGATCCGCTCCGAGGGCAACAACCGCGGACCGCTGGGCCCGCCGGACTGGAAGTGGAAAGGCATCACCAAGGACGACCAGACCCTGCCCGGACTCCTCAAGGACGCCGGCTACCATACGATCTACGTCGGCAAGGCGCACTTCGGGCCGATCGGTGCCTTCGGCGAGTTCCCTAACAACTTCGGCTTCGATGTGAACGTCGCCGGCTGTTCCTGGGGGCAGCCCGGCAGCTACTACGGCGAGGACGGGTTCGGGTGGATCAAGGGCAACAAGAGCCGCGCCGTGCCGGATCTGGAAAAACACCACGGCCAGGACATCTACCTGACCGAGGCGCTGACCAGGGAGATGAATGCCGCCATCGCCGACGCGGTGAAGGACGAAAAGCCCTTCCTCGCTTACATGGCCTACTACGCCGTCCACGCCCCCTTCCAGCCGAACCGCAAATACCTCGATCACTACGCCGATGCCCAAGTGCCCGGACCGGCGAAGGTCTTCGCCACGATGATCGAAAGCATGGACACCTCGGTCGGCCGGATCCTCGACCAGATCGAGCAGCTCGGCGTCGCCGAGGACACGCTCGTCGTCTTCCTCGGCGACAATGGCAGCGACGCGCCGCTCGGCCCCGACCACAAGGTCGCCAGCTCGGCCCCGCTGCGGGGCAAGAAGGGCACCCACTACGAGGGCGGCATGCGCGTCCCCTTCATCGCCGCATGGGCGAAACCCGATGCCGGCAACCCGCTCCAGAATCGGCTGCCCATCGCCGCCGGCATGCTCTCCCGCGAAGTCGCCGACATCACCGACATCTTCCCGACGCTGCTCGATGTCGCCGGAGTGGACTACGAGGAACCCGTCGACGGCGACAATCTCGCCCCCGCGTTGGCCGGCGGCAAGCTCGACCGCGAGACCGAATGGCTGATGCATTTCCCGCACCCCCACCGCAGCAGCTACTTCACCGTCTATCGACTGGGCGACTGGAAGCTCATCTACCACTACACCCGGCCCGCCGGCGAGCGCTGCGAGCTCTTCAACCTCGCCGAAGACCACGCCGAACAGCACGACCTCGCCGCCGAGAGGCCGGACGAACGCAGGCGCATGATCGCCGCCATGGCGAAGGCCCTCGAGGAGGCGGACGCCCAGTATCCGGTCGAATCGAAGGGCTCCGAAAAGCCGGTCAGGCCGATGGTCGAGTAGTCCGCAGCCGAGGCGCACACTGGACTAGCCGCCGCAGGCGCGCTATCCCGTCGCCCCGCTTTCGACCGTGCCTGCCGATCCCGACATCCGCGACCATTTCACTTCCGAGGCGTGGAAGGATCGCTTCGAGGACGAGGTGCTGCTCGTCGGCGGCAAGCTGAAGGGCCGCGTCCGCGGCATGCAGGGCCAGTGGGCCGATGACGACAATTTCTCGCTGCGCGCCGAGGTCGCGGGCGAGAGCTGTCAGATCGATCACTGGCACGACGGCCCCCGCTGGGACTTCGAAAGCACCTGCACCTGCGACATCCGGACCTGGTGCCCCCACGCCGCCGCCCTCCTGACGGCGGCCTCCAAGCCCCGCAAGCTCGACCCGCTCCTGGATCAGCCCGTGGGCGCCAGTGGCATGACCGTCCCGGTCATGAACCAACCCGCTCCCGCAGCGTCGTCATCCACCATCCTCCATCCGCCATCCTTCCACCTCCGCATCGCCCGCGAATCCACCGACTCCAAGGTCGTCCGCCTGCTGCTCCAGGCTCTCAAGCTCCCGGACACTGGTGAATGGATCGTCGCCCGCCCCGAGGTCGTCTACGGCGATCATCGTACTCCGCTCGGCGGCAAGCCCGGCCTGCGCGAGCAGCCGCTGCCCGACGGCTCCATCCTCGTCCGCGACCCGGCCGCGGAGATGAACGCCATCCTCCAGCTCCAGCAGCTCGGCCTCGCCTCCCTCGCCTCCCACGCCCAGTTCCGCTTCCTCCTCGCCCTCGATCAGAAGCAATCCCCAATATCCAAATCTCCCAATCTCCAATCTCCCGGCGCAGCCGCCATCTGGTTCCCCTCCCACGGCACCCTCCACGAATATTGGCCGTGGCTGCGCGCCACCGGCACCCCGCAACTGGAGGAACAGGGATGGACGGTCGGCTTCGACGATGACGTCGGCCACGAGGTCATCCCCATCGATCCCGACGCCATCGACTACCGCCTCGAGAGCGACCCCGGCGGCTCGTGGTTCCACCTGTCGGTCGGCTTCGACGTCGGCGGCAAGCAACTCGACCTGCTGCCCATCCTCGCCGACCTGCTCGACCGCGGCGCCGACCAGATCACGCTCGAATTTCCCGCCGAGGGCAGCTTCCTCCACCACCTCGACGACGGCCGCGCCCTCCAGCTCCCCGCCGACCGCATCCGGCGCATCCTCAGGCAGTTCTCCGCCCTCATCGACCCGCGCCGTTTCAAGGGCTCGAAGCTCAAGCTCCATCCCCTCGACGCCGCCACCCTCGCCCACCACGACCCGGAGAAGTTCTCCCCGCCCGCCAGGCTCGAGCAGCTCATCCGCTCGCTCCACAGCCCCCAATCTCCGAATCTCCAATCTCCTAATGTCCCCGCCGCCCTCCGGGCGGAGTTGCGAAGCTACCAGCGGGACGGCTTCCACTGGATGCACTTCCTCGCCGCCCACGACCTCCACGGCATCCTCGCCGACGACATGGGCCTCGGGAAGACGATGCAGACCCTCACTCACATCCTCGCCGCCAAGGACGCCGGAAAACTGGAGAAGACCCCCGCCCTCGTCGTCGCGCCCACCTCGGTCGTGCCCAACTGGCTGTCCGAGGCGAAGAAGTTCGCCCCGTCGCTCACCCCGCTCGTCCTCGAGGGCCCGCAGCGCAGGAAATACTTCCGTTCCATCCCCTACGCCGACCTCGTCCTCACCTCCTACGCCCTGCTCCAGCGCGACATCGAGAAACTACGGCATTACTCGTACCATCTGGTCATCCTCGACGAGGCCCAGCACATCAAGAATCCGGCCGCCAAGGTCTCCAAGGCCGCCTGCGAGCTCGACGCCCGCCACCGCCTTTGCCTGTCCGGGACGCCCGTGGAAAACCACCTCGGCGAGCTGTGGAGCCTGATGCGTTTCCTCATGCCCGGCTTTCTCGGCGGGCAGGAGGACTTCAAGCGCCGCTTCCGCAAGCCGATCGAGGACGAGGGCGACGAGGACCGCCAGCGGGCGCTCAAGGAGCGCGTCGCCCCGCTCATCCTCCGCCGCACCAAGGACCAGGTCGCCAAGGAACTGCCGCCCAAGACGATCCTCGTCCACCCGATCGAGCTCAACACCGCCCAGAAGGACCTCTACGAGACCGTCCGTGCGACCATGGACAAGCGAGTCCGCCAGTCGATCGCGATCAAGGGACTCGAAGGCTCCCACATGCTCTTCCTCGAGGCCCTGCTAAAGCTGCGCCAGATCTGCTGCGAGCCGAAGCTGCTCAAGTTCGAGAACGAATCGAAGATCGAGGCCGATGCCGCCGGCTCCGCCAAGCTCGACTACCTCGCCGACCTGCTCGACACCTTGGTGGAAGAAGGCCGGCGCATCCTGCTGTTCTCGCAGTTCACCTCGATGCTCGACCTGATCGCCGCGCATCTCAAAAAACGGCGGATCTCTTACTTGATGCTCACCGGCGCATCAAAGAACCGCGGCGAACTCGTCGAACGCTTCCAGACCGGCGAGATCCCGCTGTTTCTCATCAGCCTCAAGGCCGGCGGCACCGGCCTCAACCTCACCGCCGCCGACACCGTCATCCACTACGACCCCTGGTGGAACCCGGCGGCCGAGGCCCAGGCGACCGACCGCGCCTACCGCATCGGCCAGAAGAACCCGGTCTTCGTCCACAAGCTCATCTGCCAGGGCACCGTCGAGGAGCGCATCCACCAGCTCCAGGCGAAGAAGAGCCAGCTCGCCGACGCCCTCCTCGCCGACGCCGCCAAGTCCGCCACCACCGACCCCGGCGTCCTCACCAAGCTCCTCGCGCCGTTGGGGTGAAAGGGAGCGTCTCTATCCCTTCGCGTGCCACTTGGCATCCGAAGCAATCCGGGTCGCCACGGCCTTCCGCTTCGACTTCTGAAGTTCAAGGTCGTCGTCGAGCGGCCAGCCTCTCAGATTTGCATGGCGGAGTGGTCCTTCATCGGGGATGACATGGATTCCGGAGTCAGTCACGGTCGATGCCCGAACGACTGCCGCTCCGTGGAGCCGGTAGGGCTCGCCCTCGGAATTCACGAAATAGCGGTCGGCATGTGCCCAAAGTTCTTCGTCCGACATCCCCTCGTTTCGATAGACCGAGGTATCATCGTCCGGGGCAGGCAGGAACGCCTGATACTTGACCCTACCCTTGGATTTCGCGACCCAGCTCGAAGAAGTACAGTAGCGCGCCAGCGGCTCGGCACTATCGACTTCTGCGGAGAGGCCCGATGGGAGCTGGCTCATCCGATCACCTTCTGGATTCCCTGAAGCACGAACTGCGGAACCGTGGCACCATCAAAGCGGCTGACATTGTGCCAAACGTCGGTGCCGTCGATGCCGGCACAGGCCATGCGTTGAGACTCGCCAACACTCACCGAGAACACGCGGTGGGGACCGTCGCTCCACTCCAAGGCGATCGCTCCATCGTCGGGATCGACCGCCAGCTCGGGATTGGGAACCGAAGAAGGCAACGCTGCAATCAGCTCGGCGGCGCGCTCCAGCACGGCTTCCGAGACCGCCGGAGCCTCGGCACCGTCCCACCCGGGTTCGGCATGCTCATCTGCCAATTCATACAGCTCGGACATGACCTCCGCGCGATTTCCGATGATCGACGCCGTGAGGTCGTTCCGCGCGACGAGGGACCGCGCGGTCTCCGCGACAAAACCGGCCTGGTCCGACACACCGCTGGACCGGGACTGCGTTTCCCGCAGGCAACCCGCACCTCCCAGCACTGCGACGCCGGCAAAGGTGATTATTGAAACAGGTTCAGGCATTTCTGGGTTAGGCTGTATTCGAAGATGTGATTCTTCAGCGAACGGAGTTGTTCGATGGCTTCCCGCCAATTTTCCAACGGGGCCGGTTCGAGACGTTCATCCCGAAAGACCTCGATGTCTAGCAGAAGCGGCAGGCACCCGTCCTCCTGCGGCTGGCTGGCGAGGATGATGTTGGCCTTATTGCCGGTTTTCGGGTCCCCAGCCCGATGCTGATGAAAAAAGTCGGCGAACTGGAGGCCCGATCTCTCGGGGAGGTTCGGACTGACCCGAAGATAGTCGGCCAGATTCACCGTACCGTGTTCGAGAGGGATGGGGATGCGGTTGATGTAACGGAGTCCCAGCTTCCGAACCTGCACCGGTCGAACCACTTCCACAAACACGGCCCAGCATCGCTCGATCTCGGGCAGATACTCATCGAAAGAGCCGTAGGGTCCCAGGCGATTGAAAGAGAATCCCGCAGGACGGGCCTGGACGATCTGCTTCTCGTCCTCAGCCACAAATTGCACGGCGGCCAAGCCGTGCCGTGCGGTCAGCTTCGGCTGCTCGCCTTGCTTCAGGTCCATCTTGGCTTCGTGAACCAGCCGTTTCCGCCGGATCGGATATGCCTGCTTGAGGGCATCCCCCATCGCCTCTTCAACCATCGCGAAGTCCAGGCCCGGCGGCAGGTCGCAATCGATGTCCAGCACCGCTTCCACAATGGGCGGGTGCGGCAACTTGAAGGGATCGAGGGTTTCCGGCTCGGACATCAGGAGGGGCGCTTGGTGACAACTTGGGAGACTTCCGTGAGCAGCTCGAGGGCGTTCTGCAAGTCGCGGATCATGTCTTCGGCCAGTTCGTCGGGTTCGGGGAGGTCGGAGCCGTCGTCGATCGACTCGTCCTTCAGCCAGCTCAGGTCGAGGTCGAGTTTGTCACGCTTCTCCAGTTCCGCCCAGTCGTAACAGCGCCAGCGACCCTCCGGATTGT
>CALGOH010000047.1 GCA_937957985.1 uncultured Verrucomicrobiae bacterium | reverse complement strand
ATCGAGCTCCAACTCACGTTGCAACTCCAGAAGGGAGACCTCAGTCCTACCCTCGCCGATTCCCCGAACGATCTTGTCGGTCAATGAGAGCTCCAATGGCTCGATCTCATTCGCGTCACGGTCTATCCACTTCCGAATTGGCAGATTCTGTCGAAAGCATTGAGGTGACTGCAGACGGACAACGCATTCTTGCTTGGTCTTCAGCACCTCAAGAACCTGCTCCAACAGTGACCCGCGCATGATCTCATACGCGTGGGCTGGCTCCCTGCGATCTTGGTCGGCAATCTCAAAAGCGCAGGAAGTCTGCCAGCCATTATCTGGATCATAGGTCCCGACAAACTTCCCCTTAGCGGGATACGTGAGAGCCGTTTCGATTCGTAGTCGATCAGTCGCTCGGAGGGTCACCCAGTAGCCGATGCGGTGATCGTACGCTTCCTCAAGAAGGTTGACCGTGCCCTCCGGCGTGACAAGAGCCCCGGCGCATCTCAGTGTGACAGGCTCCCCTGGCGGAAGCTCCTGCTCGATCCCGTTCCGGACAAGCTTCGCCTCTCCGACACCCTCAGCTGGCAGTAATAGAAGAATCCGGCCCTGATCAAAGTCCTCAAGCGCTCCGATAATCCATGATCCGGTCCAGTGGTAGAATCCGAAACTCAGAGACGGAAACGCATCCTCCACGGCGCGACGAACTCCGGCCTCCGTATTCAGTGCGTCCCAATCGAGAATCTTCTGCTCGTCTTCTGCGGAGCAAGAGAAGGCCAGGGCCAGCAATAGAGAGAGGAAGCGCATCTTGTTTTTTGGCCCACGTTTGAGGAATGGCGCACCGACCCTCATGGCGGCGCTCCGCTTTCCGTTACAGGATAGAACCACCAAATCAGCTCTGCGACAAGGCCGCTGGAAGGTGTCGCCATCTCCGACTTGTTAGCCCGATTTTTGTTCTGTGAGCCCGAGAGCAGGCAAGAGCTGTCCGACGTCATCGTCGCTCGTAAACAGGAAGTCGCCCCCCTGGTAAAGCATGATCGTCATCATCCCCTCTTCTCGTCCAGGCACACTGTAGCACTCGAACTCTCCAATCCATGGCTCCTCAAATCCGGCCATCGCAGCACGGATCGCACTGGTCAGTTCGGGCGTGTATAGCTCGGGGTTGTTCACGTAGACGTAAAACACCCTGACGTGCTGATAGTGCCCCGGAAACTCCCAGTCATCGTCCTCCTCCCCCCGACTTTCCATCGCCTCTCGAAATCGCGCCTGCATGACAGCAAGGTCAGCTTCGACTTCGTCTTCAGGCACCGAGTCTGGGAGATATTTGTCGAACGGCTCTCGAAGTGCCCAATAGTCATCGTCGCTGAGCACTCTCGCGTTGGCTGGGCCGGTCTGCATGCTTCTTAAATTCTTGGGCTAACAGTGTATTGTATCGAATCGTGTTTTCTCGATTGATAGCGAGAACGCTTGCTCCGGTCAACGGCGGGGGCAGCAGCAGGTCGGACCGGTTCTGAGGTGGTGATTCTCATGGGCTTCCGTCGAACGTCGCGAACGGGAACCGATCGGATCCGCGGCCTCTCGTGAACCTCGGGGGGTCGGGCAGGACCGGGAAACCACGATTCGTGATATCAGGGTGAAACCACGACGCTGGTGAATCCGTGGAACGTTTTCAGCCTGTTGCCCGGCAGCGGCGTTTCCCCTGCACTTCCGGGGCTCACGGGCACCTCACTCCCGGTCTTTGAATGGTCGGCAGGGACTGATCGGCCCGGAAGTCGAAGCAACGGCCGCGCACGATTCGAGCAAGGCGTGGCGCACGGACACCTCCGGAGTCTCCGTCGACAGGTCCCGCATTGCGGGCAGGAAGGAAGCGTTGGCGGTCCGACCTAAAGCCACCGCTGCCGCGTGGCGGGTGTCGAGGGCATTGTCAGGGTCTTCGATAACGGCCAGCAGCGACGGGGTGGCGGAGGGATCGCCGATTCGGCCGAGAGCCCAGGCCGCCGCCGCACGCCAGCACGGGGTGAGGTCGTTGTGAAGAAAGTGCACGCCGGGTCCCAGTGGATCGGGCCGTCCGGAGGCGGCCTCCGCAGGGAAATCATCCAGCGCCCCACGCAGGCTCGCGACCGATTCCACCGAGGCGATCTGGCCAAGCGTGCGGGCGAGATAGAACGAGGTCCAATGGCGAACGGGCAATTCGTTCACCACCGGAATGCCGGTGTCGTAGACCCGCGCGATCCTGCTGGGCAGCGCGCGGCAGCGTTCGAAGGCGGCCCGGATGCGCGACTCGAAGGACGGATCGCGCGCGACGAGCGAAAGGACCTGGGCGGCGCGGATCTCGGCACCCGGAGTTCCGGCCCATGCCTCATGCACGTCGCCGAGAGCCGTGCGCAGGTCGGAGTCATGCCCGGCCTGCGGGTCGCCCAGCACGTGCAGGCAGGTCTCGATGAGTTCGTCGGCGCGTCCCGAGCGCCGGATCACCCGGCCGGTGAGGGTTTCGACGTCATCACTGCCGGGGAAAAGAGCGCGGTCGGGGTCGGTCGGCACCATGCGGATCAGGGCGGGCACATGGGGACCGGCCGCGGTGCTGCCGATCGAGTCGAGCGCCTCCACGATGCGCGCGTGGACGGGTGCCGCATGGCAGGCGATGAGCGCCTCGTGATCGCCGTACCAATGACAGTGCTCGTGATAGGGGGGAAGTTGGGGGATCAGCCCGAGGAGCGCCTGCTCGGCCGCACTGCTCCCGATGCGGCCCAGCGCCTCGACGCAGGCCTCCGCCAGGAACAGGTTTCCTGATTTCGGATGGAGGTTGCGGGCGACGGTTTCGGCAAGCACCGGGATTTCATCGTCGCCGCCCAGGCGTCCGAGGGCGCGGGTCACCTCCTGCAGGCTTCGCGGATTGACCGCATCCCGCGCGTTGAAGCGGGTGCCATCGCCACGATGCTTCTTCTTCCACTCCGGAAACGGGTTGTTGGAACGCTCCGCAAGCAGGTAGTCGAGGAGCACTTTCACGCTCTCCTGGTCGCCGCAGTGGGCAAGCGACACCGCGCTGCGCCGCGCGAGGTCCCGGCTGGCGGGATCGAGGGAGTTTGTGAGCCGCCGTTGCCACGCGGTGCTTCCGACGCCGGCGAGACGCTGGCGAAGCTCCGCCAGCGACTGCTCACGGCGTTCGTTCGGCGCGAAGGCATCGAAACCTGCGAGTTCCAACCCGGACAGGTTCCCGAGTGCGACGAGCGCGGCCTGGGAGACCACTGGATCGGGATCGGCAAACGCCCTGACCAGCGGATCGATCGAGTCCCTGGTGCCGCAGGCCGCGAGCGCCATCGCGGCCGCCACCCTCAGCTCGCGGTCATCAGCGTCGAGGCAGGCGGCAAGCGCGGGAGCGCATGCCGGATCGCGGAAGACCGCCGCCTTGTGGGCGGCGCTGTGCCGGCGCGCCGGATCGCCCGAACCCAGTTCGGCGATCAGGGCGGCGACCTCCTCCGGGCCGGTGCGGTCGGCATCGGGATGGCGGTTGAGGCCGGCGATCTCGCGGAAGCGGTCGAACTGGAGTTCCATCAGGCCCGTCACCGCAGCGTTGTTGCCGCGGAACCGCAGCGGATCCCCGCGACCGGTGAGTTTGAGCGGCGGCGCCAGCACGGCCTGCACGTGCGATTGCCCCAGGCCGGGCATCGAGGCGTCCCGCCGCGGCTGGTGACAGCCGATGCAGCCGCGCGACTCGCCGGGTTTCACGTAAACCCAGGACATCTGGTTGAGTTCCGAGCGACCCTCGGCATCCACCGCCTGAAAGGCGATCGGGGTGTCGGCCGGGACCTCGACGGCGAACGACCCGTCCGGCGCCAGTGGAACGGTGCCGAGGTCGATCGTTTCGTTCCCTGCATGGACGAGATACGAGTGCGAGGAGCGATAGGTGAGGCCCTTTCCCGCCAGCACCCGGACCGCCCGCACGTGTTCCCAGCCGGCGGTGGTGTTTTGCGTGAGCCGGACATTCTGGCAGTAGAACACGCCGGTCTCACCCGGCCGGTCGGTGGCCGCGACATCGACCTTTCCGGCAAGCTGCGGCGGTTTCGGCGACGGGCCGATGAAGACCGGGGAATGGATCGGACCGTCGGGCGAGTCGAAGAGGGTCACCGCACCGGGCTGGGCGTCATCAGGGTCGATGATCGCGATCCGGTTGAACGGCCACTCGAAGCCATCGGTGGTGCCGACCACCGTCGCCAATAGCCGCTTGTCGGGCAGCGCCGAGAGGTCGGCGGCAGTCAACGAGATCCTCCGCCACATCGACGACGGATCACCGGGAAACCCGAGCAGCACCTCGCGACCATCGACCCAGGCCACCCGTTGGTCGGCCAGTGGCGCCGCACTGCCCGCGTTGAACGACCGCAGCCGTCCACCGTATTCCGGACCCGTCTCGAGGCCGAAGGCCGTCTGGCCCCGGGTGCCGTCGGAGTGGATCGCATGCAGGCGGGTCTCCACCTTGCCACGGTCGAAGAAGTTGTCCGAGCGCAGCGTCAGGATCCGCCCGTCGGCGAGCATCCGCGGCTCGTTGTCGAAGATGATGGTATGAGTCAGCGGGTGGATCGAGCCGTCGAGGTCGCGGACGAACAGTGCCCGCGACGGCGGGCTGTGGTATTCCTCGAAGAAGCCGATGCGGGTGGAAGAGAAAACGAGTCGGCCATCCGGAAGCTCGCACGGATCGATGTCATGAAACGGCCCCTCGGTAAGCTGCTCGGGCGTTCCACCCGTCGATGGCATCCGATAGAGATGGAAGAACGCCTCGCCCTCCCTCGCCATCGCGAAGTAGATCCAGCGACCGTCGTATGAAACCGCGGGGGACCCGATCGCCCCGTCACCTGCATCCAGAAGCAGGGTCGGGGCAACCCCCGGTCTCGCCGGACGCAGCGACATCAGCCGGCGCCCGATCTTCACCGGCGCGGGCAGGTCGTGCTCCGGATAGGCACGGGTGTGGTTGGGATTGAAGATCGTGACCCTCAGGCTGTCCCGGCTCGTGCCAAGGGTCCGCGGCGGACGGTAGAGGCTGCAGTCCCCGGCAACGAAGGCGACCGCCTCCGGCCAGGGATAGTCCCGTGGCGGGGTGATCTCCGGCGGCGGGGAAAGACCGGGATGCGCGCCGCGCCGGGCACGAACCCTGGATCCGTGGAACCGGTCGAGCACCGCCTTCGAGGGAGCGGTGGGGGTGAGCACCCCGGAAGCCACCCCGACCCGGCCCCAGGGCGGCATTCCGAACTCGCCGACCACGTGCGCCGCCGGCCACTTGCGATCATCGAAATCCGCACTCGTCCATCCGGCTTCGGGACGGTCGTTGGATTTCCAGGACTGTCCGGTGAGATGCCGCCGCAGGTCTTCACCCTCGATCCTGACTTCCAGAGCCGCAGCCACCGCCGCCGGTCCCCGCACGGTGTTGAGCGCCTCGATGGCGATCACGTTGCGCCCCGGACGCAGCAGGCTCCCGATCTCGATGCTCCGGGCCCTGCTCCAATGACTTGGATCCATGTCGCAAGCCGCGGCAGGCTGCCCGTTGACATGGAGCAGCCACAGATTGTCCGCGGTGATGCAAAGCCGCGCCGACTCGACCGGCGCCCTCCCCCCGACCTCCAGACTGCCCCTGAAATAGGCACTCCCGGCGGGAAACTCGATCGAAGCCGGCATCGGCTCGGCCGAGAACCAGATCCACCTCGCGGACTCCAGCGGATGCGCGTCTCCGTCGAGTCCAAGGGCCGGCGCCGACATCACCGCCAGCACCGCTGCCAGCAGGCACGAGAACCCATTGCTCGGCCTGCCGCGTCGATTCTCCGCCGTGGCGGAGGGCGGACTGGCGGTGAACTCCGGTAGCATGAGGCTCTTGAGACAACGGGGCGGTGCCCGGATTCTAACGGGATGCACTGGCAGGGCCTTCCGACACCACAATCCGGAAGCCGACGTTGAAGACCCGCTGGTAGGACTGATAGACGACGCGATCGTTCACCGTCGCCCGGTGCGGTCGGTCGTACCACGAACCTCCGCGGGCCACCCGTCCGCCGTCGTCGGCGATCTCGCTCGTCCACTCCCAGGCGTTGCCGATCATGTCGTGCAGGCCCCAGCGGTTGGGCTGGTAGCTTCCGACTTCGGCGCTGACGAGGTGCCCGTCGTCGACGCGGTCGTCGCGCGGGATCCAGTCATCGTAGCGGTTCGGTTCCGGAATCGGTTCGGCACGGTGATAGCCCGCCTTGGCGGTGCAGGCGGCGAATTCCTTCAACCGTCGGTCGCCGAGATTGGCGTGCATCGAGTAGTCGGTCTCCACACTCCCGAAGGGGAAGTCACCGGTCGCCCCGGCGCGGCAGGCCCACTCCCACTCCGTGGCGGTGGGAAGCGCGGCGGGAAGACCGTGCCGCTCGCCGAACCATCGGGTGAAGTCCCGCGCTTCGTTCCATGACACGCGCACCGCCGGCTGTCGGGCGGCGTTCATGTCGTAGCCACGCCGGCCGAACTGGTAGCCATGGCGCGATTCGTCGCGGCTGTCGTGGCCGCTCCGGAACCGCCGGAACTGCTCATTGGTGACCTCGGTGGCGCCGATCCAGAACGGAGTGAGCAGTTCCCCGTTGAAGCGCCCGCCGGGGATCCTGACCAGATCGACCGAAACGCCGCCGCCGAGGTCGAATCGACGGGTCGCGCGCGGCGTTTCCTCGGGCTCGATCGCCACCGACTCCCTCGCCATCGGGGTCGTCCGGTTGACGACCGGCGTGGTGTCGTAGGGCGGAAGCTCCGGGATGGCTTCGTAGTCCACCGCCGGTCCGGCGTAGCGACGACGCAGCTCGTTGGCCCGCTCCAGCTTCGGCAGGACGTTCTTGTCGCCGACGATTTCCCTCCACGTCCCGTGGAAAGGAGCGTTGAGATCGGCCCAGGTGACGAGGCGCTCGAAGGATTCCGGGTCGAGATCCACCCCATGATGTCCCTCACGCAGCATGCGCCCGAGTTCGGTGGTGCTGAAATGATAGTCCATCGGACTCAGGATCCGCATGTCGCTCTCGATCCCCGGCCGGCGGATGTAGCGGTGAAGCTCGGCATACGAAACGGTGAAACGGCCGCCGTCGCGCCGTGCGTTGCCGGAGATCTGCGAACTCCAGTCGTCGATCCGGCGGTCGCCCACGAGATACGGCTCGGCATGATCCTCGCCACCCGCATGGCAGCCGGTGCAGTGACGGTCGAGCACCGGCTGCACCTCGCGAACGTAGCTGAACCCGCGCACCGGCGCGCACCAGGAGGGATCGATGGCGGTCGGAGGGCGCGTCGCGGCGATCGCCCGGGCGGACGGCGGCGCCTGGTTCATGCCCTCGTGACAGCCGATGCATGAGATCCGCTCGCCGGGCATGCCGGTAAACCAGCTCCGCATCGTCTGCATCGCCCGGCCCTTGTCGTCGAGGGGTTGCACGAACACCGGCCGCTGCGCGGGAATCGTGAAGTGCGCCGATCCATCCTCTTCCACCGGCACCGTGCCGAGCACGCGCCGGATGTCCCACGGCCCGTCCATGCCGATCGCTCCCAGCATGCCGCCCATGCCGCGCATGCCGAAGTAGTACTCCACGATCCGCAGGCTCTTCACCGCTCCCCTCGGAACCCCCTCCAAGCCCGGACCGCGATAGATGTCGGTGAGCAGCACCGAGGCTTCCGCTTTGGCCGCATCGCTGCGAGCGGGCACCACCGGTGCCTGCGGTCTCTTTTCCAGCACGATCGGCTCCATCAGCGACTTCCCCGGCACCTCGTGGAGGAGCACCATGTTGTCGAAGGCATCAACCAGATAGATGCCCCACGCCGTCTTCGGGTCCGGCTTGCACGAGACGAGGACGTACTTTTCATCCAGCGGCCACGGCATCAGGAACTGGGGCCAGACGTCCTTGACCAACTGGTCCTTCACGATCGCTTCGACGGTCCGCCCGCGATGGGGAAACTCGTGGATCACGCCCTCGGCCTCGCGGCGGTCGACTTCCGGATCCACCACCATCAGCCGCCCGGCGCGGGCGACACCGTGATGGCCGCCGACCACGCCGATCACCCGTGAGGGATGCCCCGGCACCGGCCTCGCGTAGAAGAACGAGTTCGGGAAGTAGGAGTTGCTGCCGTAAAGTTCGGCCTGGTTCGTTCCATCAGGATTCATCTGGAACAGGATGCGCGAGTTCGAGTGGGGCAGATCGCTGTACTCCCAGCGCAGGTACATCACCCGTCCGTCGGGAAGCACCGTCGGGTTCCAGTTGTGCTCCTGGTCGAAGGTCAGGCGTCGGATGTTTCCGGCATCGGGCTCGTGGCGATTCCGGTTGGAGCTGTGGGAACTGCCGCCGACGCACGGGACGCCGGTGTAGGTCGCGGTCGAGCTGAAGATGATGCTGCCGTCCGGAAGATAGATCGCGTCGTAGTTGTCCACGTCCGGTTCGTCGATCAAGGGCAGCGGTTCGGGCACCGACCCGTCGAGACGCATCTCGAACACCTGCCAGCGGTTCCTTTCGCCAAGCATGGAAAACAGGAGCCGGTCGGCGGCGGGATGGAGATCGACGTCGGTGATCAGCCTGCCGGGTTCCGGACGGTGGAGCGTCTCCAGGCGCGGTTCGCCGCGGAGATCCCGGAGGATCGCGATGCGGTTGGCGACTTCCCCGCGCGGCAGCGCTTCGTTGCCCTGCCAGTTCTGCGGCAGGCTGCGCGCCCGCGCGTCGCGTTCCAACAGCAGGATCCCGTCACCATCCAGCGCCGGGTGGGCGAGCAGCGCCTCGCGGCGGAGCGCCGCGAGGTCCTCTGCGGCAATCTCCGGACCGAGGGCATCGAGTCGTTGGAGGAACGACGCTCCTTTCGGATACGACTCGCCGTGGGTTTCCATGAGCGCGACGATCGATTCGCGCAGGGTGGCCGGCGTCCCGAAGGCATTGACGGCTGGAGCGCCGCCCGCGAGGACCAGCAAGCCGACAAGGCATCTTGGAGTCATGGTTAGATCGATTGGAGATAGGCGATCAGGTCCTCGATCTCCGATGGTTCGAGCGAGGAGGTCTGGCCGTGAAGGTCGCCCGCATTGTGCTCGATGAGCACCTCCCTCAGGGTCGCCGCGCGCCCGTCGTGGAGATAGGGCGGCGTGCGCCAGAGTTCGCGCAGGGTGGGCGTGTCGAAGCGCTCCGCTCCCCGGTCCAGCGGACCGGTGGTGCCGACATCGAAGAGCTCGAGGTTCGTGAACAAGGGCGCCGGATGGCAATCCGCACAGCCCACGGAGCTGCGGTTGAAGATCTCCCTTCCACGGGCGGCCGATGCACTGAGCGAACCGTCGGGCAGCAGGTGGGGGCTCGGCAGCGGCTCGAGCGATTCGAGGTAGGCGATGACGGCGTCCACGCTTCCGGGATCCGGCGTGGTGAACTGGATGTGCTCGAAACCCGCGCGCACCGCGGTCGCCATTCCGTCGCGGACGCCGAGCGACATCGCCGGCGGCGTCAGGTGGCCGAAGAGCATCGAGCGGGCGTTCTTCGGGTTGCCGATGCCGTCGTTGAGCAGGTCCCAGTTGAGTCCGTCCGCCCGGGCTCCGGGATGGCAGCTCGCACAGCTCAACCAGCGCTGAAAACAGTGCCCGGCATCGTGATAGATCACCTCGCCCCGGCGGGCGGCATCCGCGGCGGGCTGCGGGCCGAGGGGAACCACGCGGGCATCCGAGCCCTCGCGGTCGAGCAAGACGACCTCGCCCGAAAAATACCCGGCAACCGCCACGGTGCCCGCGTCGGGGGCGACGTCGAGGCCGCGAGGTCCCTTGGCGGGCAGATCGACGCGGCGGACGACCCCTTCCCGATGGAGGGCGGAAAGGTCGTTGGCGAGGCTGCCACGGTCGGCGGCGATCAGTTTCGACAGCCCCGCCAGCTCGATCACCGCGAGTTGATCGACCCCGGAAAGGGTGACGTAGAGCTTTTCGTCCCGGGGGTCGCACACCACTCCCCAGGGGTCCGCCGCTCCGTCCATCACCTGGTCGAGCAGCACGGTGGCCTTCAGTGTTCCCGAGGCGAGGTCGATCACCGAGAGGGCGTTGGTGTTCACCCAGCCGCGGTCGAGCTGGGTGGTGGGCAGATGAAACCGACCGAGGGTGTGGACGACATACGCGCTTCCGCCATCGACGCTCACCGCCAGCTCGCGGACGTTCGTGGAGCCGGTCGGCAGACGAACGGACCGCTTCACGGCGCCCGCCTCGAGATCGACGATCGCGACCGACGCGGCGTGGTCCGGAGTGGTGGCCGCGGTGTCCGGAATGAGGTGACTCACCACCGCCAGCGACTCGTCCGGCGTGACCGCCACGCTCGTCGGCTGAATCCCCACCGGAATCTCCACCTTGACCCGGCCGCCGGGCAGATCAACGACCGACAGCCGCCCAAGTCCCCAGTCGCAAACCAGAAGCAACCGTCGTCCGGGCGCCACCGCCAGTCCCTGCGGGTAGCGTCCGACGCGGTGATGACGGACGACGCTTCGGTTCTCCGGATCGATTTCCAACACCTGTCCCGCACCGAAGTCCGCGGCAAAAAGGCGGCCGCTCTCCGGATCCCAGGCCAGCCCGGCAGGTGTCGCGCCCAGCTCGACCTGTCCCCCGATGTCCTGCGTTTCAGGATCGATGAAAGCCACCGCCGAACGGGTCGCATCGCCGACCGCCAGCCACGAACCATCCGGCGAATAGGCGAGGTCCGCCGGCGAATGATATTCGGCCGCCATGGGATAGGCGGCGACGAGCGGCGCCATCATCGCCACCAGACAGCGAAACCGGAGTGCCCCGACAGCCTTCAAACCATCCCCTCATACCGCAAGATATGCACAGCTCTTTCCCGCCTTTCTAAGATTTCCGGAAGGTCGGCATGTCATGCGGAATCAATGACGGATTCTGCGGGTTCCGATCATCGAGCCGGTTGCCATCGCCACGACTTGCCTCGACACCGCCGCCGCGTCAGCCACACTCGGTGCCATTGAAACCCGCACCGGGCACGGCTTCCGCGACCGCCCTGGTCATCGCCTCGATGATCGGCACCGGCGTCTTCACCTCGCTCGGCTACCAGCTTCCCGACCTTACCTCCGGCCCGCAGATTCTCTTCTTGTGGGCGCTCGGCGGTGTCATCGCCCTCTGCGGCGCGCTCTGCTACGCCGCGGTGGCCGAAGCCCTGCCCCGCTCCGGCGGGGAGCACCATTTCCTCACCGAGCTCTATCACCCCGCCCTCGGCTTCACCGCCGGCATCCTCTCGGCCCTCGTCGGTTTCGCCGCCCCCACCGCCATCACCGCGCTCGCCTTCGGCGAATACCTTCACAAGGCCCTCCCGGGCGTGCCGGTCCAGGCCGCTGCCGCGGGCGTGGTCCTTGTCGGCAGCGCCGCCCACGCCATCAACGCCACCGCCAGCGCCCGCGTCCAACTCGGCGCCACCGGGCTCAAGCTGCTGCTCATCCTGCTCTTTCTCGTCGCCGTCCTCATCCTCCCCGGCGAGGGCGACATCCGCTGGACCCCCGCGCCTGCCGACGACCTCCGAGGCATCCTTCAGCCCGCCTTCGCCATCTCGCTGTTCTTCGTTTTCTATTCCTACTCCGGCTGGAATGCCGCCGTCTACGGCCTCGAGGAATGGGACCAGCCCGAACGGACCGTCCGCCGCGCCCTGCTCGGCGGCACGCTGGTCGTCGCCCTCCTCTACCTCGCACTCAATGCCGCCTTCCTCCGCGCGGCGCCGGTGGAGGCGCTGCGTGGCGAGGTCGCCGTCGGCGAAATCTCCGCCCGCCACCTGTTCGGCGACCGCGCCGCCGCACCGATCTCCCTCCTTTTCGCGCTCGGGCTCTTCGCCTCGGTCAGCGCCCTGCTCTGGGCCGGGCCCCGCGTCCTCGCCGCGATGGGCAGGTCCACCCCGGCCCTGCGTTTCCTCAAGCCGCGTGGCGAAACTCCGGTCGCCGCCCTCGGCATCCAGACCGTCCTCGCGCTCGGCTTCATCTTCGCCACCGGCTTCCGCGAGCTCGTCACCTACACCCAGACCGGACTCGCCCTCTGCACCCTGCTCACCGTCGCCGGTCTCTTCCGCCTGCGGGGAAGGATTCCGCTCGGCAAGCTTCTCGCCCCCGCGCTGGTATTTCTCGCCATGACCGGCTTCGTCGTGATCCGCTCCGTCAGCGCCGAGCCCGTAGCGACACTCGCCGGTCTGGCCACCGCCGCCTTCATCGCCGTCTGTGGCTTCTTTCTCACCTACCGATCACCATCATGAAACAACTCCCCGCCGCCCTCGCCGCCCTCGTCCTCGCCCAGTGCGGGCAGAAGGAACTGCCGCCTTCCGCGCCGCTGACCCAGCCTGTCGCGCTGAATCCCGCCCGCGATTTCGGCGGTGCCACCGGCGAGCCGTCCCATGACGACATCGCCCGCTTCCTCGCCGGCCGCCCCGTGAGCGCCGGCGCCGAACTCTCCGCCTTCCAGCAACGCTCGGACGACTACCATTTCCACGCCGTGGAGCTCGACTATCTGTGGCGCAAGATGGGCGGCGTCCGCACACTACGGCAGGCACAGTACTATCATCAGGACCTCCGCCCGCACCTCGGCTCGCCGTCGACCGTGGTCTATCCCTTCGGCGGTCCGGACATCATGTACGTCTCGTCGATGTTTCCGCGGGCCTCGACCTACATCCTGATCGGCCTCGAACCGGCCGGCCACGTCCCGGCCGTTCCGGGCGACAACACGATCGCCCGCCTCTCGGCCCTCCGCACGGTCATGGACAAGCCCCTCCGCCACGGCTACTACCTGACCAAGGAGATGAAGAACGCTCCCGACGTCACGACCATCATGATGACCAGCCTCGGTCTCATGGGTGCCGAGGTGAAGGACGTCCGCTCGATCTCCGTCGCCGGCAAGCCCGCCACCGAGATCCGCTTCAACTCCCCCTACGGCGGCGGCAAGAAGGCCATCTACGTCTCCGCCGACCTGTCGAACTCCGGCTTCGGCTCGATCCGGCCGTGGCTCGACGGCAACTCGGGCGGGGCGGCCTACTTCAAGGCCGCGTCCTACCTCCCGCACGACAGCTCCTTCTCCGGCATCCGCGACTGGGTGCTCGGAAACTGCCGCGTGGTCCTCCAGGACGATTCGGGCATTCCCTATCGCTACTACGACCGTAGTCAGTGGGATGTCACCCTTTTCGGCACCTACGACCGCCCCATCCCGCTCTTCTCGGAATGGCGGCAGCCGGACCTCGTCGCCGCCTACGACGCCGTCGGCCCGCTTCCCCGGATCCCCTTCGGCTCCGGCTACCACGTCCGCATGGACGACGCCAACCTGCAGGTCTACCGGAGGAAGTAGGGCCGGATCCTACGGCACCGTCCGCTGGGCGACGAGGAACACATGCTGCTCCGGCCACTGGTCGTATTCCAGATGGCGGCAGATGCAGCCCGAGTCGGCGATGATTTCCAGCAGCCGCGGAATGCCGGGCGTCGCATGATAGATCGGCTGGCCCTTCATGATCTCACGACGTTCCTCGGGCCCATCCAGTCCGCCGCAGGTCAGGATCAGCACCCCGCCCTTGGCCAAGGCCCCGCAAAGCTTGCGCACCACCGGCTCCTGCCGCTCCAGAGGAACGTGCCAGATGCAGTCCCACGCCGAGATGAAGTTATAGGTGGCCGAGGGCTCCCATTCGCAGATATCCGCATGATGGAAACGCACTTCCGGATGCCGCATCTCCGCCAGTCGCACCATCTCCGCGGAAACGTCGATTCCCTCAACCTCGAATCCGCTGTCGATCAGCCAATCGATGATGCGCCCGCTGCTTCCGCAACCCACATCGAGCGCACGGCCCTTGTCGCCGACGAACTGAAGCGCCTGCCGGTGCTGGCGCATGCCATTCTCCCTCCAGAAATCGGGGCCGTTCCAATGCGCGGCCAAGGCATCGTAGGTTCGGGCGATTTCCTCAGGCTTCATTCCACTACGGGTTCACACCACCTGCAGCAGCGGAGCGTCGCGCCAGCTTCCGGAAAATCCCAGCCGCGCGATCACCCGGCCCTCGTCCGGCCAGATGAAGACCCTCTGCCCGGCCGAGCCGATCAGGGCGAGCATTGTCGACGGCTGGCCGCGCGACAGACAGGCGGCCCGCCAGAATGACGCGTCCTTCGGGGGATCGAGTTCCTCCTCGACCTCGATCGACCAACCGCGCGAACCCCGCTGGTTCGACCACACCCCGCCGCCGAACATCGGGTTCACCGACGACGGGCGGGTGACGTCGCGGAAAGCCGAAGCCGGAATGCCGCCGACCGCCGACCCGCCGGCGAGCCTGCCGATCGCCCGGCCCAGACGGCCCATTTCGGTGACGTTCAGCTCCGCACCGGTCGACAGGAAAAACCGTCCCTTGGCATCGGCCCGCCATTCCGGGCTGCTGAGGCCCAGCGGCCGCATCACCGCCCGGCTGAGAAATCCCTCCAGACTCCCGCCCCGCGCCGAGGCCTTGCGGTGCAGCAGCTCCGCCAGCACCTCCCAGCAGGCCGGACCGTAGCGGAAGCGGGCGCCGACCGGATCGACCAGCGGCAAGGCCAGCGCGACCCGCCCCTTGTCGGCGATGCCGCGGCGATAGAGCCGGCCCGCACCGTCGTCGAGGCCCGCGGTCATCTGCAAAAGGTGACGCGTCGTGATCCGGCTCTTCAGGGGATCGCCACTCCACTCCGTCAGGGTTTCCGCCGCCGGTTCGTCGAGGTCCAGCCAGCCCTCGCCGACAGCCCTTGCGCAGGCCAGGCCCGCCATCGCCTTGGTCACGCTCAGGACGGGACCGCGATAATGCGTCCGCCACGACTTGCGCAGGCTGCCGCTTTCCCACGCCGCCCATCCACGGCCGCCGCTGGCCCGCGCGATGGCATCGGCGCGCTCCACCGTCGCGCCGCCCCACGACCGAGTCCAAACCCCGCCCATAGGCACGCACCCGCCGAACACCCCGCCGCTCGCGAGCCAAAGCCAATTCCTGCGATTCACGGATCGAGTATCTCCCCCCCTTTCCACATCACGCAACTCGCAAAGACGCGCCCGCCCACACTCAGTCGCAGAAGTCCGCCACCGTCAAACCGCTCTGTCGGATGATCGACCTCAGGGTGCCGGGCTTGAGTTCCCTGTGATCGGGGACGGGAACCGTCACCGTCGAATCCCCCAGTCGCTTCTGCATCACCACATGGCTGCCGCGCCGCCGGACTTCGGCAAAACCATGCTCCGCAAGCACCTTGCAGACCGCCCGACCGGACAGCACCGGGAGCTTAGGCAACTTCCACCTCCATTGATGAAACGAAAGCCTCCGAAGACAGGCGCTCGCCGATCTCACCCGGTGAAGCGCACTCAAGGAACAACTCGACCGCCTCGCGCAGGTTCGCCTTCGCCTCCTCGACGGTGGTGCCTTGGGAAACCACATCGATCTCGGGACAAAGGGCCACGAAACCGTCACCCTCCCGGGTCAGAATCACCGTCAGCGCTCGTTTCATGCCGACACTTAGCCCGCGGTCCCTTCGATTTGCAAGCCGTCCCGGCAATCCTTCCTTCGCCTCCGCCCCGGACGGCGGGCGACCGCTCCCCCGGATTGAGGGTTGATCCCGCCGCGTTGCCGCCCTAGTCCCCTCCCGTGCTCACGATCAAGAAGCTCACCAAGGCCCTCGGCGGCCGCACGCTGTTCCGCGATGCGGAAATGACCGTCAACTGGGGCGAGCGCGTCGCCCTGGTCGGCCCCAACGGCGCCGGCAAGTCGACCCTCTTCCGCATGATCCTCGGCGAGGAGGAGATCGACACCGGCACCATCGACCGCGACGAGTACGCCATCACCGGCAGCCTCGAGCAGGAGGCCGGCGATCCGGGCGACGAGACCGTGCTCGAGATCGCCATGGGCATCAACCCGGACATCGTCGGCGACCTGCGCACCATGCGGGAGCACGAAAAGGCGGGCACCATCGACTCGAAGGAATACGCCCAGGCCCAGGACCAGTTCAACCTCCACAACGGCTACCAGCTCGAACCCAAGGCCAAGAAGATCCTCGCCGGCCTCGGCTACCACCAGCAGGACTTCACCCGCCCCGCCCGCGAGTTCTCCGGCGGCTGGGTGATGCGCGCCTACCTCGCCCGACTGCTGGTCATGGAGCCCGACCTGCTGATGCTCGACGAGCCGACCAACCACCTCGACCTCGTCTCCCTTCTGTGGTTCCAGCGCTACCTGATGAACTACCCCGGCGCGATCTTCATGATCTCGCACGACCGCGACTTCATGGATTCGATCGTCGAAACCGTCGTCGAGATCGATCCGGACGTTCAGGAACTCGTTTCCTACACCGGCAACTACTCCTCCTACCTCGAGCAGCGAGGCGCGCGCTACGAGCAGAAGCTCAAGGCCTACCAGAACCAGCGCAAGGAGATCGAGGGCGTGCAGGAGTTCATCGACCGCTTCCGCCAGGTCGCGTCGAAGGCCTCGCAGGTCCAGAGCCGCATCAAGCAGCTCGAGAAAATGGACAAGCTCGAGAAACCCCGCGCTCCGCGCAAGGCCTTCAAGTTCGCCTTCCCCCAGCCCGAGCGGTCGAACCAGAAGGTGGTCGAGCTGAAGAATGCCGACTTCTCCTACGACAACGGCAAGGTGATCTACCAGGGCCTCGACCTGACCATCGAGCGCGGCGACAAGATCGTGCTCGTCGGCCCGAACGGCGCCGGCAAGTCGACGCTGATGAAGCTGCTCTCCGGCCAGCTCGAACCGACCGGCGGCGAACGCGAGAGCGGCTACCTGACCAAGCTCGGCTACTACTCGCAGCACCGCTCGGAGACGCTCAACGAGTCCAACCGCGTGCTCGACGAGGTCATGGAATCCTGCCCGACCCTGCGCGAGGAGGACGCCCGCGCGATCCTCGGCTCCTTCCTTTTCCGCCGCACCGACGTCGAGAAACGCTGCGGCGTGCTCAGCGGCGGCGAGAAGTCCCGTCTCAACCTCGTCAAGTTCCTCGTCGATCCGCCCAACCTGCTGCTGATGGACGAGCCGACCACCCACCTCGACCTGCTCTCCATCGACTCGCTGGTCAACGCGCTGAAGGCCTACGAGGGCACGCTGGTCTTCATCTCCCACGACGTGCACTTCATCCGCCACCTCGCGGAAACCACGCTCCACATCACCCGCGCCGAGGACGACAGCCAGAGCGTGGTCACCCGCTACACCGGCGGATACGACTACTTCCTTGAAAAATCAGGGATCGAGGATGATCGCGGGGCCGTCACTGCGTGATCGCGGGGGGATTTCCTTCTTTCCAAGGGACGTGATCGCGTGCTAGTTGTTCACATCCTCGCCGGAGTCGGCTCCGATTCCTGCGCGGCACTCACCCCACCCTCTCCATCATGCAGAAACATTTCGCGACCACCCTGGCGGCCGGATTGCTGGCCACCCTGTCCTACGCGGAAGAGTCCGAGAAGCCGGCAGAGCCGCCCGTCGATTGCACGCCGATCGTCGAACGCGTGCAATCGACCGCCGAGCGCGCGAAGGACGATCCGATCGAGCTTCTCCGCCTCGTCGATGCCGAGGTTTCCGCCCATCCGTCCTGCGCCTGCGAGATCGTGAAGGCCGCCATCCTCGGCACCGAGTGCGACGATGCAATCGTCGGCTACGTTGTCGAAACCGCCGTCCGCGCCGCGCCGGAGCACATGCGCCTCATCGCCCAGTGCGCCATCGCCACGGCGCCCGATTCCCTGCACCGTGTGCAGGAAGTCATGGCCCGCCTCTCACCCTCCGCCGGCAAGGAAGGCGACAGCGCCAAGAGCGCCAAGGGCAAGAACGTCGAGGTCGAACCCGCCGAAACGCCTCCGGATCCGCTCGACGTTCCGATCATCATTCCGCCGCCCATCCCGCCGGTCCTTCCTCCGCCCGGCACTGCGACCGAACTCCGCCAATTGGAGCAATAGTGGCGACTGAAACTTTTGGTCCAAGCCGGAGT
>CALGOH010000046.1 GCA_937957985.1 uncultured Verrucomicrobiae bacterium | reverse complement strand
CGCCGCGCATCGAACCCCTACTCGGACTCAGGAGGGGTTATTCGACAGTCTCGTTCGCCTTTATTTTTCGTTGGGGGGCTTCGGAATCGGGAACCAGTCAGATGCAACGTGGTGCGTCCGCGGCTCATAGAGATCGGTGAACCATGACGGGGGGCCTCGATCCAGAAACAGTGAATACGCATTGTGGACGATTCGAGGAGGAGGCTCGTATGGTTCGGTCAAGACGTAGACCAACCTAAATTGATCGTCGTCGTGATCTGGCTTGGGACAAGTCCTTGGATACCATGCGTCGCTTACTGCGCTTCGTCCGGGCACATCCTGATCAAGAGGCTTGGTAGTCACGTATGCACTGCTGGAGCCGGATCTCAGCTCGAAAATGACCTTGCTCACCAAGAGGTGTCGAACTCCGCTCGATTCATTCGTCAGCGTAGTTTGGATGTCGTAGCCATCGTAAGCAGGCACCGCCGAATCAATTCGGGCTGAAAAGGACTCAGCATCGAGTCGCTTCGGGAAGACTGCACACACAGCGGCAATGACGGCGACTCCAGCCACTAAAAGGACAGCGTGTTTGAGGCGGAGTCTCATTTCTGGCGAACAGTGTTTGTTCTCATCACTTGGGTTTACAATATTCCACGTGACCTTTGATGGAGGCTAGCGGAGTAGTCCTTGAATCTTCAAGGGATTTTCCCGGCTAAGCCGCTGATATCACCGGGGTCCTCCAGATCAATTAGGCCTCGGCTCGGGGCGGCTGATATCAGCGTACTGACGGCTCTCCCCGAGGACGGGGGCGGTCCGCGGAATGGGTGTGCGTCATGCGGCCTTTCGCCCCTTCAAATCGGAGATCGATGCATCAACGCCCGCGCAGCCTTACCCGCAGCTTGTCGTAACCAACCTTCCTCACGTATTCCGGCGTCGTCTCGACGTGGGCCTCGCGCTCCAGCACCTCGACGGTGTCGATGCGCCCGGCCAGTTCCTCGAGCAGCAACCGGATGACCAACCCCGCATGCCCCGCCGTTCAGGGTTCTCTGCCAGTTGGTTCGAAAAGCCCCGCTTGAGAACGGCCGGTTGTCCGGCTACGATCCGCCCATGGGAACGCTCCGGGAAATCGAGGAGGCGATTGATCGTCTTCCTCGCGAACAGATCTTCGCACTCAGCGAGTGGCTTCAGCAGCGCGTCGAGGCCCAGTGGGATCACCAGTTCGAAGCCGACGTCGAGTCGGGTCGTTTGAACGACATGGCGCAAAAGGCGATCGCAGAACACAGGGCAGGCAAGTCGAAGGTTTTCCCCGAGGATGCGGAGTAGGGCGGTCGCGAGCTTTTGGGAGGCTTACCATCGCCTGCCATCGAAAATTCGCCGAGCCGCGAGGAAACAGTCCGCGCTCTGGCTGGAAGATCCGCACCATCCCTCGGTCCGATTCAAGAAGGTGGGAGACTTCTGGTCGGCAAGAGTGACCGGAAGCTACCGAGCTGTCGGAGTCATGGATGGTGACACGGTGGTTTGATTCTTCATCGGGACCCATGCCAAGCACGACCGCCTATTGTCGTAGCCACCGGCCACAAGGAGGCCCTGAACGGCGCGCATCGTCGGCACCCTCCGCCGACGAACTCGTCCTTGGCGTTCGCGAGCCCCGAGTTTCCCTCACCCTGCGGCCACCTCTCTCTTCCAATCATTCCCGTGGGAGGATCCGCGCCATGAGCCTGTCGTAACCAACCTCCCTCACGTATTCCGGCGTGGTCTCGACGTGGGGCACGCGCTCCAGCACCTCGACGGTGTCGATCCGCCCGGCCAGTTCCTCGAGCAGCAGGCGGACGACCAACCTCGCATGCGCCGCGCCGAGACAGAAATGCGGCCCCGCGCCGAAGGCGATGTGCGGGTTCGGCTTGCGGGCGAGGTCGATCTCGTCCGGATTCCCGAAGGTGTCCGCGTCGCGGTTCGCCGAGGCCCAGCCGAGCGAGATGCGCTCACCCGCCTCGATCGTTTCCCCGTGCAGCTCGGTGCGGACCGGGCAGACACGGCCGATGTGGGTGAGCGGCGTGACGATGCGGAAGAATTCCTCCGCCGCCAGCACGGCACGCTTCGGGTCCTCGCGCAGCCATGGCAGCACTTCGGGGTGCCCGGCCATGTGGGCGATGATGGAGGAGACGGTGTGGATGATGGTATCGCGCCCGCCGGCGAAGGTGAGGTTGCCGATGCCGAGCATCTCGTCGCGGGTCAGCGGTCGCCCGTCGATCTCGGCGGTCACGAGGGCCGAAAAGAAGTCGTCGCCAGGATTTCTCACCGCCTCGTCGAAACGCCGATTCAAGTAGCGCTCCAGCGTCGCCCCCTTCTTGCCGCTGTCATCTCCGTCGTGGAAGACGTGGATGCCCCACTCGATCCACTCGTCCGCCTCGTCCTCCGACACCGCCAGCAGGTGGGCCAGGGCCTTCGACTGCAGGGGCAGCGCGAAGTCGCGGACGATCTCGATCGAGTCGCGTCCGGACGCATCGGTCACCAACCGGGCGATCAGTTCCCCGATGGCCGCGACCACCTCCGGCTGCCGCGGGCGCTTGAAGAACGGCTCGACCAGCGCGCGCCACTTTCCGTGTTCGGGCGGATCGGTCTCGATCGGGAGCTGCCGGACGCTCCGCATGTCCTCCTCCGAGGGAACCGGCACGCGGAACGGTGCATCCGAGCTGAACCGCTCCCAGTCCTTCGCCGCGTCGCGCACCTCGGCATGGCGCAGCAGCATCACGATGGACTCGCCCTCGTAGGGACAACGCAGCACGCCGCGCTGCTCGCGGACGGAACGGAAGGGATCAAGATCACTCATGGATTTGCAAAGAATGGCCATTCGCCGAGCCAAGACAAGAACGAGGCATGGTGGCAAACCACCATGCTCGATGGAAGAATGGCGAATGAAACCCGATGCACGCGAGTGGAGGGATGGCAGCGAGCGTCGAACCCATCAACCTCCTAAAGGAGGAACTACATACGCCACTGGCGCGCCTGTCCGGTATGTAGTTCCCCCTTCAGGGGGTCCAACGCTCCACGCGGACCCTGTTCGAGGAATCCCCACGCCCGTCCTCCGCCTGATTCATCGGCCCCAGATCCGACACGGTCCGCCTCAACCCTCCCGCTTCGAAAGGCCTAGCTGGTGCTCCCGGGTCAGTCCGTCGAGCATCATGGTGAGGATCGTACTACTCATGCAGTAGTCCGGCACGCCCAAAGCCTCGCCGGTCACCGAGTCGTAGTGCTCGCTGATGCCGTGCTTCAGCGCGTTGGCGACGGTCTTGTCGGCGATGTCGGCGGCCAGCTCTCGGTGACCGTAACCGGCCAGCCCCGAGGCGATCTGGTAGTTGGTCGAGGGCCACACGTCGCCACGCCAGAACGAGTTCGACTTCCAGCGCGGGTCGGTGCGCTCGACGGTGGGCACCGGCAGCGGCGTCCTCCATGCCGGCGAGGCAAGGACCTCCGCCATGCGGGCGGCCATCGCCGCGGTCGGCACGCCGGCGGTGAGCGGAATCCAACTGCCGATGGTGGCGACCGGGATCTTCTCCAGCGAATCGCGCATCACGGTCAGGAAAGTGCCGGCCTCCTCGTCCCACATGTGCTCGCGCATCGCGGCGACCGATGTTTCGATGCGCTTCTTGCGCCGCGCCGCCATTTCCGGGTCACCGGCGAGTTCCGCCAAACGCTCCAGGCTGCGCTCGGCGAGCACGAGGTAGGCGGTGTTGCCCGGCACGCAGCGGTCGGCGTACCAGCGGCCCTCGTCGGGACCCTTGCGCGTCGGATGCGTCGTCATGCGCATGCCGTCCATGTTGCACTCGTAGTCGAAGGTCTCCCACTTGGCGTGCTGGAGCTTGCCCGAGTAGGCGCCCAGGGTGATCAGGCCGTTGTCGTGCAGGTCGCGCTCGCGCCAGAACCAGTCGTGGAACCGCTCGAGCCGCGGGAGACACTCGCGGATCAGGTCCATGTCGCCGTTGCGCTTGAACACCCGCTCGACTCCCCACGCGAGGATCGGGATCTGCGAAAATTCCCGCTGCTCCTGGGGCGCCGTCTTGATCGCCACGGTGATCATGTCCCGCGCGTGGTCCGGGGCCGTTTCGTTCCACCGGTCCTGGAAATCCCAGTAGTTCCGGAAGATCTCACGGATCAGCATTTCGCGGCCGGGAAGCAGCGCGAGCAGATCGACGACGAACATCGTGTCCCAGATCCACTGGCCCTTGTAGTGCGGCCCTCCCGGAACCACCCAGCGGCGCTCGAGCGGCGGGTTCGGAGGCATGATCTTCTCCAGCACGCATGTCTCCATCACGCGCCGGGCCAGCGCGAGGAGGGCGGGATCGCCGCTTTCGAAAAGCGCTTCAAGCTCGCCCTCGTCCGCGGCGAGCCGCGAAGGACCGAGCGCCGACCAAGCGGCGGTGGCGGCGAGGAAGTGGCGGCGTTTCATCGGTCCGATGCCGGTGGCGGAATCTCACTCCGGGGCGACGGGCTCCCTGGGCACGAGCCAGATGTTCCGGAAGCGGATCGGATTGCCGTGGTGCTGGAGATAGAGCGGCCCGGGCTCGGGCGTCTCCTTGAGTTTCGACGCCGGGGTCGGGCCCGGAATTTCCTGGTCCTCGTGTACGATCACGCCGTTGAGGCGCACGGTCATGCGGGCGTTGCTCGTCTTCTTGCCGTCCTTCCACTGCGCGGCGGCAAAATCGACGTCATAGGTCTGCCAGACCAGCGGCGGCAGGCACATGTTGAGCTTCGGCGCGGCGACCGAATAGATGCCGCCGGTCTCGTTCATCTGCCCTTCGAGACCGAAGGAGTCGAGGATCTGGGTCTCGTAGCGGGCCTGGTGATAGACGCCGCTGTTGCCGCGCCTCTGGCCGCGGGCGTCGGGCTTGTAGGGCGTGCGGAACTCGAGGTGCAGCGAGTAGCTGCCGAAGGCCTCCTTGCTGAAGGCGTCGGAGTTCTCCAGCAGGTCGCCGTCCATCCTGCCGTTCTTCCAGGCGTCCGCCGAGGTGCCGTCGAAAAGCACCACCGCGCCCTCCGGCGGCTTGGCCCCGAGCGTCGGGCTTTCGCGGACGATCCTCGGAAGAATGTGGATCGCCCCCTCGATCGCGGCCACCGCGTGGCGGTTCTTGATCTTGATCCCGATCTTCTCGCCCTTCAACTGGGTCACCTCCCCCTCGCGCGCTCCGGAGACCTTGATGCGGCGTTTCCCCGGCTCCCATCCGAGCCCGGGAAGCCCGCCCTCGAGCACGTAGCCGTCGAAGCGGCCGCCGCCGAGGGCGATCACCTGCAGGCCCCATTCCGCCCCGGTCTCGGCACGGCCGTATTCGCCCTGCATCTGGAAATCCGGATCCTCGGCCGCCGCGGCCTCCGGGTCGGTCCAGACGCGCTCGTCGGGCTTCGGCTTCGCCAGCAGGCAGGTGGCGGAAAGGGTGGCGATGATCGTGAAGCGGAGTTTCATGGGGATGTCTCCGGACGCGGCCGGAACCAATTCCCACTACGCCGCCGGCGCGGAGGCCCTTGCACCGGCCTCAGCCATCGATCGACTCGCGCAGCTCATCCAGCACCGTCTCGTCCATCTCCACGAGATGGACGCTTTCCGGAAACCGGCCCTCCTTCACGTCGGCGATGTATTCGCCGAAGGCGGCGACGCGTTCCTGCTGCAGCCGGCGATGCTCCGCCGCGAAATTCCGGTAGGACTTGGCGTGCCGCGGAATCCTCTCGTCGTAGTCGCCGAGGATGTCGTCGGAGAAGAGAAACTGCGTGTCGCAGCCGCTCCCGGAACCGAGCGACATCATGATCATCGAGGTGTTCTTCGTCAGGAACGACGCAAGTTGATGCGGCACGCACTCCAGCTCCGCCGCGTAGGCCCCGGCGTTCTCGAGGTCCTTCATCTGCCGGTAGAGTTGCTTCGCCTCGGCCGCGGTCTTGCCGATCGCGCGATAGTTCGTCCATGTGACGTGCCGCGGCACCATGCCGAGGTGGCCGACCACCGGGATCCGCTCACGCGCCATCGCCTCGATGATGAAGGGGCTCGCCGAGCAGTATACCGAACTCGCCCCCAACTCGAGCGCGCGGAATCCGATCCGGATCGCCTCCTCGGGCGACGCCAGGCCGTGCGGCGTCGCGCCGGAAAGGAAGCTCTCCGGTGCCGCGGCGACCAGCAGCGGCAGCCGGGCCTGCGACTCGGGCGAGTCGAAGCTGCAGCTCATCAGGTCGACACCCGCCTGCCAGGCGGCGGCCGCCTCCTCCGGGCTCTTGACGTGGATGTGGGTCAGCACCCGCTTCCCCTTGAGCCGGCGCAGGTCGTGAACCGTGTATTTCTTCCGCGGTCGGAGCATGACGCAGCGTTTCAGCCCGGGCGGTCCGGATCAAGTCCGCCTCACTCGACCCGCCGCCAGGGCGACGAAGTTAGGGATGGAATCATGCGGGGCGTTCGGAAACGGGGAGCATGATGGACAGGATGAACGGGATCCCTCTCCCGGTCTCCGGCCTCTTGCAGGAGGATCTGCGTGCCGTCGGAGTGACAGATTTCAAATCTCATCATGTCCATCCTTTGAATCCTCTGCATCAAGCAACTCATTCCTCCCTGGCTCGACCACCCTGGACCCGCCGCAGGGTCAGCAGGCGGAAATCCATCACCTGCCCGCCGGGGATCTCCGTCGCGCGCAGGGTCAGCGTTCCCTGCCCCGGCTCAAGGCGGATCCTGCCGATCACCTGCCGCCCCCAATCCTGCACCAGGCTCTCGGAGCGCGGCGAACGATCCCGCCCGACGTCCACCGGTCCCGGCTCGAAGGCCCTGGCCACCTTGCCGGTCATCCTCGAGTCGCCGAAGGCCAGTTCCAGCGTCGAACCGAGATCGGCCACCGCGCAGGTGTAGTGGATCGCCACCTCGAAGGTGCCCTCCGCCGCGACCTCGCACTCCCAGGAGATCCGGTCGTCGGTCGAGGTCCAGTGCGTGAAATGCGAGTCGTTCGGATGCGGACTCGTGCGCCGGATGCCGCCGGCGGACTTCGCGTCCCTCGCCGGCAGATGAGTCCACTCGAAATCGGGATGGGCGATCACGAACGGCCTCCGGTCCGGGCTTTTCTCGGCGAGCATCTCACGTTTCCACGCGCCGAGCCGCGACGAGAGACCGGTGAAGACCTCGGGATGCTGCGCGGCGACATCCCGCCGCTGACCCGGATCCGCGTCCATGTCGAAGAGCTTCCCGTCGTGGCTCAGCCGCCATCGACGATCGCGCGCCGTGAACCGGTTCCCCCAACTGCTGAAGACGAGGCGATTCCCAAAGGCATCCAGCGCGGTCGAAACGGCGTCGTCCATCAGCGGCGCGAGACTGGTCCCGTCGAGCGGCTTGTCGCCGACGCGGTCGATGCCGGCCAGCCCGACCAGCGTCGGCAGCAGGTCGATCGCCGAGGCCGGCGCCTCCACCGTGCGTCCCGCCGCGACGTGGCCGGGCCAGCGGATCAGCAGCGGGCTGCGGATGCCGCCCTCGTCGGTCGATCCCTTTTTCCCCTTCATGCCGCCGTTCCATCGCCAGCCGTTCGGTCCGTTGTCGCAAAAGAAGAGCACGATGGTGTCGTCGCGCAGTTCCAGCTCGTCGAGCTTCGAGAGCACGCGGCCGACGTTCCAGTCGATGTTCTCGCACATCGCCAGCGCACAGCGGAGGTGGAGATCGTCCTCCTTCTCCGGATCGCGATGATGCATCTCCAGCTTCTTTCCGGCGAAGCGCTCCCAGTAATCATCCGGCACCTGCATCGGGGAATGCGGGATGTTGTACGGGAGATAGACGAAGAAGGGTTCGTCCCGGTGTTGCTCGATGAACTCCAGCGCATGGTTGGTGAAGTCATCGACCACGTAGCCCTCGCCCTTCACCACGCGGCCGTTGTGCTCGAGCATCGGGCTGAAGTAGCTCCCCCAATGTCCGGAGCAGAATCCGTAGAACTCGTCGAAGCCGCGGCCGTTCGGATGATACGGATACTGGGTTCCGTTATGCCATTTGCCGAAGGCCGCGGTGCGGTAGCCCGCCGCCTTGAAGGCGTCGGCGACCGTCGCCTCATCCAGGTCGAGCCGCTCGTCGCCGGCGGTGACACCGCGCACCCCGCCGCGCTGGTGGTAGCGTCCGGTGAGGAACTCGGCCCGCGTGGGCGAGCAGACGGGACACACGTAGAACCGCTCGAAACTCGAGCCTGCCTCGGCCAGCGAATCGATGTGCGGGGTCGAGAGATTGGTGTTGCCGTTCAGGCTGAGATCGCCCCAGCCCTGGTCGTCGGTGAGGATCACCACCACGTTCGGTCGCCGGGCCTCCGCCACGGCGGTCGCCATCATAAAGGAAAGAAGCGAACGAAGGATCATCGGGTGCAACGCCCTCTTCGCAGGGCGGTCGAACGGCTACGCCGACACGGCGCGGCTCTTTCAGGTCGATCGTTTGAAGCCAGGCGACCCGGGTATCGATGGCGGCCAGCCGCCGATTCTTCTGAGTCGCCCAGCCTGTCGGAAATCCGGTCGTAGTGCTCCAGGAAGGCTCGCGCCTCGCCGGGAACCTTTGGGTGATAGTGAACCCTCCATGATCAGCGCCCCCGCTCGGCCTGCTTCTGGATGTCGGCGAGATTACCCACGGATCGATTCCACCCTCGCACCTGCTGATCGCAAGCCTTCCTGCGCCGTCATAGCCCACCAACCGCCTGACAGGAGCCGCGCGCTAACTGCGGATTGAGGGTTGCGTTACCAGGGATCATGGAACTCAGGCTGGTCAGGGGTTGTATGCGCCGGCGTCGCTTTTGTGTTCGTGAGGAGTTGCCATCGGTGGGTTGTGACGGGCACGCGAAACCATCCGTTATCGGCAGTCCTGCCATCGAGGGTTGCGACGCATCCAATGCCGGGGTCGGCCTGGATCCACCGTCCGTCGCCAGCATATGCGAGAATGTGAACGCCACTCGTGGTGACCGCAAGATCTCCAGGTATCAGTCGATTGTAGTCCATCTCTTGAATCGTTCCTGCCGATCCGATCGGGTTCGTGTAGCCCCGGTACCCCTCTCCCAGTGCCTTTGCGCTGGCATCAAACCACCACTGCTCAACGTATCCGCGAAAAGCACGACCGTTGAAGTGCTTGAACCCGTAAGCCAGAAGCGCATCTCGAAGTCCGCGGGGCGGTAGCCCTGAGCAATCGATCCCGCGAGAACTCTCTCCTCCCCAGTGATACTTCGTCCCCTCAAATTCAGACATTCGGCGGACATAATCCCGACGCAGTTCTTCTGCATCGATCTCACCGCCGGGTAAAATGAACGGTATTGCTGCAAGCAATGGAAGAATGAGGGCAGCTATCCTAACCGGCCTGGGCTTCCACGCGAGAATGATGAATCCGATCCACGCTCCGACTATACACCCCAGAAACGCGAGTTTCAGAATCTTGCTGTTAACCGGATTGAGGGGAATCACGAAGATTCCGGCAAAAGCACCGAGTGTGCAGATCAGCATGAAGCGCCGCCACATTCTATTTGCGAACGTCGAGTCCTCCTACGACTGACCGGTGGCGAGACTTCGACTGTGGGTTAAGGGTTGAATGGTCATGACGGATTTACACTGGCGGTGGGGCAGGTGTTGAGTGACACCTTGTTCGGCTTCTTGTTATCCAGTCCAGAGCTCAAGGACTCTTTCGGGGTGTTCAAGAACTTCGACCGCACACCTCTTAAGGTAGTGGTCATCATCGTAATTGCGACGCAAAACCTGCTTCGCGTAACGGCTGCCAAGCTCTTGATCGATGCAGAAAATCGCCTCCAGCGCGTCGCCGCGGAAGAGTGGGTGCTCAGTAGCATCCGCGTAAATCATCTCCAGCGTGAGAATCGCCCGACGATCTCCTAGATGCCCGAGCGCGCCGATGGCGTAACGCCTCATCCGCATCTTCCGATCCGACACAGCCTCACAGATCGCCGGAATCATGCGTGTACCTCCCTCCATCAGATTAGGAATAATCGAACCCTCTCCGTCTGCCTCGAAGTAGAACTTACGCCACTCCCGATCAAACGCCCCTGGCATCGGTGTTGTTTCGTCAGCGTCGCCTGGCAGAGTATCGGCGTGCAGAAGCATCGCCGCGCTGCCAGCAAAAAGTGAGAGGAGCACGAACTTCATATCAACGTCAAAGGCCCTGCGCTCCTGATCGGGAGCGCGCCTGCGATTGTGGGTTGAGGGTTGTGCTACCAGGGGTCATTGAACTCAAAGCGGATCAGGGGTTGTCATGCGCCGGCTTGCTGGCTGCCTGATACATGCCGTAGCTGGTCATGATGATTCGGGTTACCGAAGGACTCTTGAACCACGCCAGAACCTCATCATATCCCTTGTCAGACCGATCCCAGAATGAATTGCCTAGCCTATTCTTCATCATTGATTGCGAGTTCCGCTCGTAGAATGAAAGCAGAAGAGCAGGGTAAGCCTCAATCTGTTTGAGGAAGGTTCCGACCGGCAACCCCATCTTCGCGATCGCACAAATCCAATCATCGATGATCGCTCCGCTATCGGAATCGCCTGCTGCTTTGTGGACAACTGCATGAAGCACGTCAGCAAGTGCGGCCAGACGATGCGATGGCCACTCCCCGGGGTGCGTCTCCGAAATCGCGCGGCCAGTAACTGGGACGTCGGGCCACCATCCTTGCTCGGTCGCGGAAATCTCGATTATCCGTGGTAGAAAGTAGAGGTAGTCTGCCTCCTCTCCAACAGTCAGAAACGCCGATGACGCATATGACGAGAGGTCATCAGGAGTCAGATCGGTAAGACGCTTGGACAATAGAGTGCAGATGTTCTTGCTCTCGATGCAGCACGGGCACCCTTGGATGTCGCGCGGCTTTGGGATGTCCCTAAACGCGAAGTAAAGGGCTCCAAGGCTATCCGCGAGTGTCTTCATTTTCTAGCCGACAGCTCTTATTCGTAGGCGATCCGGGTCGTATATCCGGAAAGTCCGTCGGTGGCAGAATGCCGGGAAAACCTTCGATCTCACAAGCCAAAACGAGGTCCGGGAGCGTCATATCCGGTGGCGGGGCGCCGGGTTTTGGACGGGTGCGGTGCGGACCGGATATGCCGCCTCCGGAGCGGCTCCGGCGGACGACAAGAATCCGCCGCCTCAAGAGAAGGGGCTCATGGAAACCCTTCTTGTTCGAACCACTCCCATCCGGCCCCGATCCCTGCTCCCATGAGCGAAGGAGAAGCTCGGTTACCGGTGGGTTCTACTGCGAATGGCGCTTCCTCAAGCCATGAGGTCGGGCGTCCCGAAGGGACGCGACATCCGCAGCCGGGGACTTCGAGTCCCCGGTGGTCGCCGAGGGATCTCCCTCGTCGGAAACCGACGATACAGGTTCCGCTGGGCGCTCCCCCCTGTTCCGTCGGTTTCCGACGGGGGAACTCCTTTTCCCGGTTCCGGGCGCTGAAGCGCCCGGCTATCCATGTGTGGCCCCTTCGGGACCATCGAGAGGACCGCTTGAGGAAGTGCCATTCGTTCTTTTGCCCACGTCCTTTCGCACGGAGGAAGCGGGAGCCCGCGCCAGGCACCGGGAACCTGCGGGGAGGCGCGAAGGCATGAACGACCGCCCGCGAAAGGACGCCGGGCCTCCGAACGTCTCATTCCCGCATGTTGCTGCCGAGATCATGGCTGGCCCTGGCCCTCGCCGGTGCCGCCTTCGCCCATGAGGTCCGTCCCATCGACGAGGCGACCGCGTCGGAATACGGACTGGACCGCGCCTTTTTCAAGAAGGGCACGATGGTGCAGGACATCCTGATCGCGACGTCGGAGCGCGTTTCGGATCACGCCCATCTCGAGACCGCCTATCTGTTCGACCACCTGACGTCGGTCATCAAGCCGCCGATCGCCAAGCGCATCCGCGACGGCAGGGTGCTGTGCATCCTGGTCGGCCACGACGAACTCACCTCCGACATCCCGCAGTTCAAGTCCGACAAGACCGGCAAGGAACTGGACTTCTACAACTGGCGCAGCCGCGGATTCCTGACGCGGGTGGATGACCGACCCGTGGTGCTTTTCTCGGAGGAGGACGTGCTCGAGTACGAGGGCGGGATGCGGGACGAAAGCATCCTGATCCACGAGTTCGGCCACGTGATCCACCGGCCCGGCTTCGACGAGAGGCTCGACGAGGAGCTGATGGAAACGTGGGAGGCGGCGAAGAAAGCCGGACTGTGGAACGACGGCCGCGCCGCCCAGCGGTTCCGCCGGGTGAAGGGCGACCAGCCGGTGCTGCTGCTCGACGCCCTGGCGAAGGCCTTTCCCAAAGAGTCCCCCGAACTGCTGCGCAAGTGCCTCGACGGCGGCGACATCCTGGTCAACGGCCGGCCGGCCGACTCGAAGGTGAAGGTCACCGGCGACGACAAGGTGCTGATCGTCTTCGGCGGCCCGAAGGACTGCTACGCGGCGAAGAACCGCGGCGAGTACTTCGCCGAGATCGTGCAGGCGTGGTTCGACACCAACCGGACGATGGACCACGATCACAACCACATCCACACGCGCGAGCAACTGATCGCCTACGACCCCGGCGCGACGAGCTTCCTCAGGAAGATCTTCGACGAGACCGACTGGCGCTTCGTTTCGCCCCGCGAGCGGGCCGGCGAGGACCACCTGAAGGACTACGACCCGGCCACCGCTCCCGTGGTCGAGCAGCCGGACTTCATCAAGGAGGCGGCCAACGACTATTACGACGACTACTGGGCCGACTACTGGCAGCGCCTGCGCGACAAGCACGGCATCCCATCCTGACTTCCGCGATGCCTCCGGACCCCACCCAACCATTCTGGAAAGACCTGTTCCGACCGGGCGGTTTCGCGTGGTCTCTGCGGATGCGGAAGGGCGACGCGGCGGAGTTCTTCGCGCCGCAGGATGAAAGGCTGCGAACCGAACGCCTGCGCTGGCTGGAGGAACGGCCGGAGTGGAGCCTCGTCAGCTCCCCCGCCGCCGAACCGCTGGTCGAAGCCGCCTGGGACCTGGCTGAGGCCTTCGGCCACGTGCCTCCCGCCGCGGCCGCCACCCGCGACCTGCCCGCCCTAGCGCGCCTCTGGGAGCCGGACCTGATCTTCTACGACGGCGCGACGAAGTCCTTCGCCGCCGCCTGCGTCTGCCTCCCCTCGTCCTGGGATCCGCGGAAATGGGTGCGGCGGGAACTGGCCGAGGTCCACGACGTGGTGCCGCAGCTCCAGCGGCAGGTCGGCGCCCAGATCGACCGCTTCCTCGACCGCCTGGAACCCGGGCGCGCGTTCCGCCGGGAAAACTGGAGCCTTTCCCTGGGCGGTGAATTGAACTTCCACCCGGAACTCCACCGCCCGGCCCTCGACGGGCACTCGACGCTCGAGGAGGTCCACCTCCGCGTCGAGCACCAGATCTTCACCGGGCTCCCCGGCGGGGTGATGATGGGCATCCGCATCCGCACCTGCCCGCTCCTCGATCTCTCGGAGGATCCCGAGGTCTGGGCAATGCTCGCCGAGAAGCTCCGCACCATGCCCGACGACGTCGCCCGCTACAAGAACCTCCTCGCCGTCCGCGATCCGCTGGTCCGCGAGATGGAAGCCCGGGGGACTCCCTGAATCCGGTCCGGTCGGAAGTGCCGGCCCCGGAATCCGCTTTCAGCCCACGGACGACCGCCCGGAAGTCCCGGAAGCTTAATCCATCCTAATCAATCCACGCTTGCTGCGCTCCCCATCCGCACCCGCATTGTCGCAAAATCAGGCGTTTCCTGAACTTTTGGCTCCACAAGACCCGGCAAGAGCTCCCATTCTCATGCCAGACTAGTCAGCTTTACTGACATTCCCCGACCCCCAGTTCCAACCATGAATTCCCCGACCCTCCCTCGCGGACCCCTCCTCGCCGGCGTCTGCTCCGCGGCCATCCTGCTCTCGAACGCGCCTGCGCAGCAAACCCTCCGGAGCTATCATGCCGAGATCATCGCCAAGGCCCAGCCCGACGAATGGTGGTATGACATCTACGACCCGGAAGAACCGGGCCCCGACCTGAACGAGTACGTGAAGGACGGCATCGACCCGGACGACCCCACCCATCTCAATGCCGGCGGCATGCCCAAGACCAACCAGGTCTACGTCTGGGGGATGACGCGCAAGGACAACTACCTGTGGTGGGGCACCGGCGCCAATGTCGCGACGCTCGTTTCCAGCACCTACCTCGGAAACGCCAGCCCGTCGCTCAGCCGGAGCCGCAGCCGCGGCATCTACTACCAGGTCGCCGAATACGGCACCAGCAAGCTCGCCCGCAACGGGGTCTTCGACGGTGCGATGCAGATGGGCGCGCCGATCGAGCCGAACTACGGCGACTGGCGTCCGCCGGACATGTTCCGCTACAACCTCGACACCGACGAACTCGAACGGCTCGACCTCGACCTCCGTACCAGCCATCCGGACGCCTGGGCCCTGCTCTGGCGCTGCCTCGGCCTGCGCTCGGCCGGCTACACGCCATCCAACTTCTATTTCCCCGACGGCCTGGTCATCATGGCAGGGCCGGCGCGGCCGGCCGATCCGGGCGAGGAAAGCGAGGGCATCATCATGTTCGCCTTCGATGCCGGCAGCGGCGACTTCGTCGGTGCCCAGACCTTCCCGCAGTACAACAACATCCGGAAGTGGAAGACCTTTGGCGAGCAGGCCTACACCACCGTCGCCACCGTCAACGGTGCCGGCGAGGTGATTCGCTGGAACAAGGCCTACGCCACCCCCGCCAATCCACTGCCCTTCGAGACGGTCGGAAACCTGAACGCCGGCGGGGCGGAACTTGAGGTCCACGACGACGGCGACGGTCCGCGGCTCTACGTCAACACCTGGCCGGGTTTCAACACCGAGAGCCTTGACAGCGGTCTCGCCGGTGGCATCTCGGCCTTGTTCGACCTCATCAACGCCCCCGCAGGACTCTGGCGCAGCCCGGTCATCCCTGCGGGCGGACTTTCCTGGTGGAACGCCGATAGCTGGAACCTCGTCTGGACCGTGGCGGAATACGAGCCCGACTGGATCCTGGCGATGACCTACGGCGGCGGTGCCATGGCTTCCTTCGGGGGGTATTTGTACTGGGGCACGATGCACGTGCCCGCCACCTACTGGAACGCCCACGACGCCATCTACGGAACTCCCCAGCCGCTCGTGCCACGACCCGATCCGTATCCCACCGACCCCAACGACCCGGCCCGCGTCGCCTATGAGGAAGACCAGGATCGGCTCGATGACGAGGGCAACGAAGACCTGTTCAACTGCTACCGGGCGATCTCGCTCTGGCGCGGCCGGAACTTCACCACCACCAGCGGCGACATCGAGCTGCTCTACGGCCGGGAGGAAATGCCGGTCCGCATCCAGCGCTCGGCCCTTTCCGGCGGAGATCCACGGGGCGATATCTCGTCACAATGGTTGTCCTTCTTCCTCGAGTACGCCGGAAACATGCGATCCGTCGAGGATGGCGAGCAGGTGCCCTACGGCCTGCTTGGTTTCCAGACCCGGACGCTGCAGGACGGGGGCGACTGGGACACCGTCCCCAATGCCAGCGGCTACGTGCCGGTCTACGGACCGGAGGGCATCGACGGGGGATTCCCCTTCAACTGGAACAACTACACCTGGACCATGCAGGTGTTGGACGACAAGCTCTACGTCGGCACCATGGACTGGGACGACCTGAGCAGCCCGGATCCCGGGGACGGGGCGAACATCTACTGCTTCCCCTCCGAGACGCAGCCCGCTGTGACGATCAGCGGCAGGGGCATGGCGAACTGGTCGAGCTACGGCGTGCGCACCATCGAGGCCGACGAAAGCCGCGGCGAACTCTACCTCGGCATGGCCAACGTCCAGAACCTGCTCTACAAGGAGGACTACTACGGGGGCTCCATCTCCGGCGGCTGGGAGGTGCAGCGCGTGAAGATGCGCTATCCCGACGATGACTTCGATGAACTGGATGACGACTGGGAGACGACCTCCTTCGGCAGCACCGGAGTGACCGACGACCCCGACGGCAACGAGGACGGCGACCCGACCAACAACTACGATGAGTGGCTTGCCGGCACGGATGCCGACGATCCGACAAGTTGGTACTTCTCGCGGGTCACCGAGTCGGCGACCCCGGGGCTGCACGACATCAACTGGCCCTCGAAGGCCGGTCGCTGGTATGTCGTCTACGAGTCCGAGACGCTTGATGGAGACTGGACCCGCGTCGCGGTCTACGAGGGGGTCGACGGCACCATGACCCACACCTACGATCCGAGCGCGAGCACGAAGAAATTCTTCCGGGTCGAGGTCGTGCTCGATCCGCCGGAGGACATCTGATTCCGCCGGGCGATCCCACCCTCAAAAAAGGCTCTCCCCCGGGAGGGCCTTTTTACTGCCAGCACTGTTCGTCCATCATCCAGACCACGCTGGCGTGCTGGATCTCGTCGCGCCGCAGCTCGAAGATCTTCTGTCGTGCCCCGACCCGGGCCGGACTGTCGAAGGCCGGTTCACGGTTCGCTTCTTCCAGCAGCTCGGCCCGGTGCTGGGCGGCTTTCATTTCCCGCCAGCTCCGGATCAGCGAGCGCACCTCCCGGCGGACCGACCCGGCATCGCGAACGCCATCCCGGTCTTCCGAACCCGGGTTGACGAGGTCCGCGATCTTCCCGGTGACCATCGAGGCCCCGGGGACCACGGACTTGTCCTTCTGGTGTTGTTTCCCGAGAACGGTCACAAGTTCCTTCGAACGGCGCAGCCGGCACCAGCGCCGCCATTCCGCGAGATCGGGATGCTCGAGGTCCCGGTAGGTCGGAAGCGCGGAACCGTCACGAACGAACGCAACATCGTGATACTCGGCATCGAACACGTCCCGCACCTCCGACAGCCACTTCCGGCGCTCGCCATCGAGGTCCGTGCGCCATGCATGGAAAGCCGCCACCAACTCCGGTGCCGCCCCGGCCGGCGGAGACGCGACCTTCACCCGCTTCAGTTCGGTGTCGATCAACTCGCCCATCCGCAGCAGGCGGTGCAGGCGCACCTTCTCCTTGCGCATCACCAACTCGGCATCGACCGAAGCCGCGGCGTCATCCCACGCACTCTGCTCGATCTGATGGGAAAGGTCCTTGAGGCGCCCGAACGAAGCGAACTGCTTCGGTAGCTGAGTGGCCGGCGACTTCAACGAGCCCAGCAGCGCATCGGTGTCGAATACGTCGCCGATGGACAGCGTGACCGCACTTTTGACCTCGCTCGCCAGTTCGCCGACCAGCGGCTTCTCCTCGATCGCCTGAGCGTAGCTACGATGAGCGGCGACGAAGGCGGGATTGCGCTTCTCCATCAAGGCCTCCGCCTCGCTCCAGCGGATCTCGACGATCTCGAAGGGCGACTGGGACTCGACCTCATCGGCGTAGCGCCTCCCTTCCACCACCGTCGCTTCAGCCAGCGACTCGTTGACGTGCTGCCGCACACACCCAGCGAGCGAAAACACCACCCCAGCCGATGCCACCAGCGCCACCTTCACATCACTCGATACGATCGATGCGAGGCGGTCTTTCGGGAGAATCGGAAGTTCAGGTATCTTGAGGAAACGGGCCGGATGACCCTCGCCGGCGGAATGCCCGCCGAACCTGATCAATCGGTACCCTGTGACAGCCCCCTGCCTGTCCGCATCCCCCGCCCTTTGTTCCGCATCCCTTCTTTCCTCCCGCCCCCTGTGTTGGGTGGACCCGGAGACCGCCGTAGGTTCTCCGCATGACCACCGATGACTCCATCTCGCGCCGCGGCTTCGTTCAGGGGGCCGGGCTTGCCGCCGCCGCGACCGTCTGGGCACCTTCCGTCCTGCGCGGCGCCGAACCCACCTCCGAGCCGGTGCGCGTCGCCCAGATCGGCATCGGCACCCGCGGCGAGAACCTGATCAGCGTCGTCGGCAGCAAGCCGTCCGCCAGGGTCGTCGCGATCTGCGACGTCTACAAGCCGCACCTCGAACGCGGCGTCGAACCCGCCAACAACCCGGACGTGAAGACCTTCACGAACTACCGGAAGATGCTCGAGGATCCGGAGATCGAGGCGGTCATCATCGCCACGCCCGACCACTGGCACGAGCGGATGCTCATCGACTGCGTCGAGGCCGGCAAGGACGTCTACTGCGAGAAGGGCTGGACGACATCGGTGGAGTCGGCCAAGCGGATGCGCGCGGCGGTCAGGAAAGCCGGAGCCGTCATGCAGCTCGGTCACCAGGGACGCCAGCTCGCCGCCGCCGACGAGGGACGGCGGATGATCGAGGAGGGCACGATCGGAGACGTGACCCTGGTCAACACCGGCCGCTTCTTCAACGGCTCGCCCGAGCGGCCCCCGTGGCGCTGGTACGGCACCTACAGCAACTATGAGCGGCCGGATCCCGAGCAGGTGATCCGCGACCTCGATTGGGAACAGTGGCTGGGTGACGCCCCGACCATCGAATTCAACGAGCGCCACTTCTGGCACTGGCGGTGTTACTGGCCCTATGGGACCGGTCAGGCGGGCGATCTCCTTTCGCACGAACTCGACCACGTGCAGACCGTCCTGCGCTACGGCATCCCGGACACCTGCGTGACCCACGCGCACAACGCCTTCTGGAAGGACGACCGCGAGGTGCCCGACACGTGGCTGAGCTCCTACGTCTTCGAGGAGAAGGACTGCACGGTGCTCTACGAAGGCTGCATGAACTCGAGGCGCTCGCAGACTCCGGAATACATCGGTCGCGAGGGCCGCATGATCTACGACTCGATCGGACAGAACGCCTCCCTGTTCGAAATCTACCCCGACGAGCACGCCCACCGCATCGCCCGGCATCCACAGGCCAAGCCGACCCACTTTTTCAAGGCCGGCAAGGAGCACCGGCGTCCCGACCACATGCAGGACTTCCTGGACTGCGTGCGCACCCGCGAAAAACCGCGCTGCAACGAGGACGAGGCCTTCATCGAAACTGCCGTCATCGCGATGTCGATGGAGTCCTACCGGCAGAAACGCCAGGTCCGTTGGGATGCCGTGAAGGAGGAAATCGTCTGAACCTAACGGGCAGGTCGGCCGGCCTGCTTCTGGTAAGTGTTCCAGAATTCCTCGGACATCTCCCGGATGTGCTGAGCGTTGCCAGCCCCTCCGTCGTTCAGCCGCTCCCGTTCCTCCTCCAGCAGCGTGCGCATGCGGGCCAGGGTCTCCTGCATGTCCTTCTCATCGGCGAGGTTGCGGGTCTCGGACGGATCGGTGGTCAGGTCGAACAACTGCGTGTGCCGCGCGCCATCGACGGCGTACTCGATCAACTTGTAACGTCCGTCCCGCACCGCGCGGTGCCACGACATGAAGGCAAAGGCCAGGTGCTCGCGGTGTTGGGCACCCGCATCGGCGATGACCGGCGACAGGCTGCGGTACTGGACCGTGTCCGGCACCTCGAGACCGGCGCTCTCGCACAGGGTCGGATAGATGTCATAGATGTAGCAGAGCTGCTCGCGAACCTCACCTTTCGGAATGCCCGGCCCGCTGATGATCAGGGGCACCTTGACGGAGTGCTCGTACACGCTCTGCTTGCCGGTCAGGCCGTGACTGCCCAGAGCCAGGCCGTTGTCGGAGCTGAAGACGATGATCGTGTTGTCGGCATGGCCGGACCTCTCCAGCGCGTCAAGAATGCGGCCGATCTGGGCATCGGTGTGGGTGATGAGGCCGTAGTACTTGGCCAGCCGGTCGAGCATCTTGTCCTTCTCAAGCGGCCGCTTCATGAGCTTCTCGTCCCGGATCTTGTGTATTCCGGCGTCGAAGGGATGCTCGGGAAGGAAGTTCGCGGGCAGGTCCATGTCGCCCGGCTGGTACATCTCAAGATATTCCTCCGGAGCATTCAGCGGATCGTGGGGCGTCATGAACGAAACGTAGGCGAAGAAGGGCTCCTTGTTGTCACGTCGCCCTTCGAGGAACTCCACGCAGGCATCGGCGAAAAGCTCGGCATTGAAGGTCTCATCGGCTTCCTGCGCGATCTTCTCCGGCGGGTCCTTGTCGAAATCGACGGAGAACAGCGGGGTGCGGTTCTGCCCGCGGTGACCGCCGCGGTAGTAGAGGTTGTCACCGGCGCTGAACGAGCCGAAGAAATGGTCGTCCTTGCCGAAGCCCGGGTCGTTCTTGCCGGTCGCGAAGGTCGTGTAGCCGTTCTGGAGAAAAACCTCGGTCATGGTCGTGTAGCGCTCGGGAATCGCGAAGTCGTAGAGCCCCTGGCTTTCCAGGTTCCACAGCGTGCGTCCGCTGAACAGACAGGCCCGCGACGGCGTGCAGACCGCCATCGAGGTCGCGCCCATGATGTAGGCGTTGGTGAAACTCAGCCCGCCCTCCACCAGGCGGTCGATGTTCGGCGTCCGGATGCGCTCGTTGCCGAGGGCGTGGATCGTGTCGGACCGCTGGTCGTCGGTGAAAAGGAAGAGGACATTGGGCCGCTGCGTCTTGGCGACCGCGGGACCGGCGGCCATCAGGCACCAGAGACAGCCGGCCATCGCGAGGCGAGGAAAAGGTCGGGCGGAGTTCATGAAGTGGAAGACGCCATCACCACGCCGGATATTTCGGTCGCGTGCAAACAAGAATCGGGAACGTCGCCTCTTCCGGACTGTGCGACGCGCCGGAGTGCTGCTATGGGCATCCCCATGAAGATGAAACGCCTCCTCCCGGCCGTCGGGATTGTCACCCTGGCCACTCCGATCACCTCCGCTGGCGAGCAAACCTTCGACTTCCTCAACAGCCCGGGGCTCGAACACTTCCAGCCCGCCGACGGTTGGCAGCGGGTCGAACGGGCGGTGGCGGTGCCCGACCGGATGGAGATCAGCACCAAGGGACACGGAAAGATCCTCGCGAATCGTTCCACCAAGGACATCTCGATCCCCTATCTCATGACGCGGGAGAGCTTCGGTGACGTCCGGGTCGAGCTGGAGTTCATGATCCCCGAGGGCTCCAACGCCGGCGTCTACCTGATGGGGCGCTATGAAGTCCAGATCCTCGACAGCTTCGGGAAGGATCGCGTCGGCAGCGGCGACCTCGGCGGCATCTACGCCCGGTGGGACCCCTCGCTCCCCGCCGACCGCCAGTGGTCCGGAGGCAGCGCCCCGCTGGCCAACGCCGCCAAGGCACCCGGAACCTGGCAGACGATGGAGATCGTCTTCCGCGCCCCGCGTTTCGACGAACTCGGCGGCAAGACCTCCGGCGCCGGCTTCGACAGCGTCCGCATCAACGGCGTCCTCGTCCAGGAGAACACCCAGGCTCCCGGCCCGACCGCGTCCAACCCGCTGCCCGGCGAAGTGGCATCGGGACCGATCGTGATCCAGGGCGATCACGGTCCGATCGCGATCCGCCGTTTCACGGCGACACCGCTGACCGGATCGGGAAGCACCGGCCCCGCCGAGTTGGACGCCTATTGGGCGGAGGTTTCGCGGGCCGTGAACGAGGGCGACTTCGAGGCCTATCAGGCGACCTGCCACGATCTCGGCGTGATCATTTCCGGCAGCAAGCAGATGAGCCAGCCGCTGCGGCACGCGCTCGCCCGCTGGAAGTCCGATTTCGAGAAGACCAAGGCAGGCGAGGTCGAGTCCGAGGTCCTGTTCCGCTTCGCCCACCGCTATCGCGACGAGACCACCGCCCACGAATCGGGCGTCTTCCGCTACACCGCCCGGCCGAAGGATGGCGAACCGACCGTCGAGTACATCGACTTCGAGGCCCTGCTGACCAAGGTCGACGGGGACTGGAAGATGCTGATGGAGAATCAGAAGGCGAAGGTGACCCGGGCGGAATGGGATGCGCTCGCCCCGTAGGCCCGACGAGGTTCCGGAAAGAAATGCCTGCTTGAACCCCGTTTGAGTCACTACAGAATCCCGTCATCCGCCATGAATCCATCCACCCTCTCTTCCCGCCGTCGTTTCCTCAAAACCTCCCTTGCCGCCGCCGGCGCCTTCTCGGCCGGGCCGCAGATCCTGCGCGCGGAAACCACGGGGGCCAATGACCGCATCGGCATGGGCTTCATCGGCATGGGTCTCATTTCCGGCGGCCACCTCGCGACTTTTTCCGGCATGAAGGAGGTGCAGCCGATCGCCGTGTGCGACGTGAAGAAGTGGCAGCTCGACAAGGCCGCCGGCGAGTTGAAGAAGCGCGGCTTCAACGACATCGTCGCCACCGCCGAGTTCGAGGAAGTCCTCGCGAATCCCGCCATCGACGCGGTATGCGTCACCACGCCCGACCACTGGCACGCCGCCATCGCCCTCGCCGCGATGAAGGCGGGCAAGGACGTCTACGTCGAGAAGCCGATGACGCTCACCATCGAAGAGGGCAAGGCGCTGGTCGAGGCGGAGAAGAAGTACGGCCGCATCCTGCAGGTCGGTTCGCAGCAGCGTTCGTCGACCCACTTCCGCATCGCGGCGAACCTCGTGCGCAACGGACTGATCGGCGAGGTGAAGGAGATCTACTGCCAGCTCGGCCGTTTCCCGATGCCGCCGGAGAAGGAGAAGGTCGTGCCGGTCCCCGAGGGTTTCAACTACGACCGCTGGCTCGGACCGACTCCCTTCTACGACTACTCGGAGAATCGCGTGAAGGGCAACTACGGCGGCGGTTGGCGCTGCTACTGGGAATATGGTAGCCGCAAGTTCGGTGACTGGGGCGCCCACCACTTCGACATCGTCCAGTGGGCGCTCGGCCGCGACGACACCGGTCCGGTCGAGTTCATCCCGGCGGGTCACGAAGGCTCCGAGCACCACCACTATCGATACGCCGACGGGATCACCGTGTGGCGGGACAAGAAGCCCGACCACGGCCACATGATCCGCTTCATCGGCACCGAGGGCGAGGTCCACGTCAGCCGCGGCAAGATCGGCACCCTGCCCAAGGAACTGGTGCGCCACCAGTACAAGGACGGCGACATCCAGGTCTACGAGTCCAACGATCACCGCAAGAACTTCATCGAATCGATCGGCTCGCGGAAACCGACGATCTGCCCGGCGACCGTCGGCCATCGGTCGGCGACCATCTGCCAGCTCGCCGGCATCGCCGAGCGGCTCGGCCGTGCGATCAAGTGGGACCCCGCCGCCCAACAGATCGTCGGCGACGACGAGGCCAAGGCCATGCAGGACCGTCCCCGCCGCAAGGGCTACGAGATGCCCGAAATCGGCTAGGTCGGCGACGGATTGCCGCTATCCCTCGGTGGTCTTTCCGCCCAGCGGCTCGAGCACGCGGCCGGCGGCGCGGAGTTGCACGTCGGTGGGCAGGCCCTTCTCGATCTTGGTCAGCACCGCCGCCGGGTCCCGCAGGATCTTGTAGCCGTTGGGAATCTCCCGGCCGCTGGCGAGATGGATGCCGGTGCCGATGCGGCTGCCGTGTCCGAAGGCGGAACCGAGGAACTGCCAGCCGGTCGATTGCAGGCGGCCGTCGAGTTCGACCCGGATGTCGTTCTCGAAGTTGAGATCGTAGGTGTACGAACCGGCGGTCATCACGCAGCCCCGTCCGAGCACGCTCTGCTGGATCACGTCCTGGGCGGAGACCGCATCCGGATAGAGCACGCACAGCCGTGCGACGCAGTTCTGGGCCACGATCGAGTTCTTCCCCAGCGCCGCGAGTTCCACGCTCGCCTGCCCCATCACCTCCGCACCGTCGTCGAGATGACTCATGAAGACGCGTGCGTAGGGACCGATCTTCACGCCCTTCCCGAGCGTCGAAGCCTCGACGGTCGCGGTCGGATGAATGTCGCAGCCCTTGCCGATCCGGTTCAGCCGGCCGAGCACCTTCCAGCGGTTGATGGAGAAGGATCGCACGATCGCCCACAGGATGCGCAGCGCGAGTGTCGCCCGGCGCTCGTTGCGCAGATCGATTCCGCGCGCGAGATGATTGATCCAGAGCAGATGAAACCAGTGGTCGATGCAGGCGATCGCGTGGCGCGGGACGCCCAGCTCGACCGGCTCGTCGGTGCCCAGGAATACCCGCGAGATCGGCATCTCGAGCACGCGCTCCTCGGGATCGATCACCACATCGACCGGCTCCCCTCCCTTTCCGGAATCCCAGCGCACCTTCTCGAAACGCCACCCGCCATCGATGGCGACGACACCGACCTGCATCGCCGTGGTGGACTTGCCGAACCGTGACTCGCCAAGCACGTACACCGCATCACGCCCGCCGGCCTCCTCGACAAACCGCCTCAGGGCGCCACCCGAGACGAAGAGGTTGTCCGGCACGACGAGACAGGGGGGACGAAGCCCGTCGATCACGGTCAGGCCCGCCTCCCCGATGGCCGCCTCGAGCCAGCTGCGCAGCGGGCGGTTGATGATCGGCACCTCGCCGACCGGATCATCGAAGGGCTGGATGCGTCGGCGGGATGGCTCGATGTAGACGTTCACGACCACCGTTTTCTAGCGGGCGCCGTGCCGGGCGCCATGCAAAAACGAACAAACGAAAGCGAAGTTCCTGCCCGAAAGTCGCCGCCGTGAAACACCCCCGTTTCCCCGCCGGTACCCGGTGGTCGCATGGAATCCAGCCAACTCAATGACCCCAAGCCGAGATGTTCCATCGGGAGAAGTGTTGCTTGTATGATGTCCGGCGAAACGGGATAAGTCCGGTGCAAATGAGGAGGACGTCGAGAGCAAGGAGCGTGGGTCTGACCGCCGCGTTGTTCGCCGCCTCGTCGGGGATGTTTCCGGCGATGGTGCAGAGCGGCGGACACTACCACGAGCAGACCAGCGTGTCGCCGGACTCGGAGTCCGGTGGCTGGTTCATCAACCTCGGCATCACCGGAGCGCGGGGACGCATGTCACCGGACCGGCCGAAGGAGATCGAGGTCGCCCATGTCTTCAAGCGGACCCCCGCCGCGGGGAAACTCGAAGCGGGCGACCGGATCCTGGGGGCCAATGGCCGGCGGTTCACCACCCCGCACAAGTTCGGCTACGGGATGGAAAAGTTCGGTTACGAGGGGCCGCTGATGGACCTCGGGAACGCCATTGATGAAAGCCAGGGAAGCGAGCGCGGCGGCAAGCTCGTCCTCCAAGTCGACCGCGGTGGTGATAAGATCGAGGTCGGACTCGATCTTCCGACGACCTATGGGAGCTTCTCGGAATCCTATCCCTGGGACTGCCCGAAGACCGACAAGATCCTCGAGGAACTCTATGCCTACCTCGCCGACCGACAACGTCCGGACGGTTCGTGGACCGACGGCCGACCGCATGTCGATGCCTTTGCCGCGCTCTCCCTGCTCGCCAGCGGGGAAACCAAGTACCGCAGGCACGTGAAGTCGGCGATGCGCAGTTTCGCGGATCGCACCGACGACGAGATCGGCTACGGTGGCCTCGACTGCTGGAAATACGGCCTCTACGGCGTCTGCCTTGCCGAGTACCACCTCGCCACCGGCGAAAGCTGGGTGTTGAAGGAGCTTGAGGAGATCAACCGCTGGCTGGTCAAGGCCCAGTTCTCGGACAACTATCGCAACGACAGGGGCAAGGGTGGATGGGGCCACCGTCCAGCGAACAAGCCGGGCGGCAACGGCTACGGGCCGATTTGCATGATCACCGCCCAGGCGATGGCGGCGTGGTCGCTGATGGCCGGGTGCGGCATCGAGATCGATCGCGAGCGCTACGACATGGCCCACGAATTCCTCGTCGCCGGCACCAACGACATCGGCTACGTCTGGTATGCCGACAGCAACGGAGGAGACGGCCGCTACGCCGACATGGGCCGCACCGGGGCCTCGGTGGTTGCCCACGCCGTGAGCCCCTTCGCCGACGCTGCCTACGAGCGCTACGCCAGGAAGTCCGCCCGCTGCATCGGCGAGAATCCCGACACCTTTCCCGATACCCACGGCTCCCCGATCCTCGGAATGGGATGGACGGCCCTCGGCGCGTCCTTCGATGAAAAGGCGTTCCGGCAGCTCATGGACGAACACGTCTGGTACTTAACCCTCGCGCATTGTCCCGACGGCACCTTCTACTACCAGCCGAACCGGGACAACAACGCCCAGGATTTCCATGCCGCCCCGCGCCTGAGCGCGTCTGCCGCCGCCGCGCTGATTTTCTCCATCAAGAACCGCTCGCTGCGCGTCGCGAACGGCAGTGGCGGCGATGCCCGACCCTCGCCCCCCGCCGGTGGCCTCGCCGATCGCCAGGACGGGGAACTCCGAAAATTTCTCAGTGCCGACGGCAAGAAGTCGATCAACGCCAGGTATGTCGCCTTCGACCCCGCCTCGGGCGTCGTGCGGGTGCGCGTCGACGACGGTCAACTCCAGGACATCCCCTTCCTCTCGCTTTCCGAGAATGACCGGGAGTATGTGAAACAACAGTGGTCCGCGAAAGAGTAGCCCCGCGCAACGGCCAACGGATTCGTGCCCGGGCAGCGCCTTGACATTCTTCGCTGACTGAATGTTGGCGATTTTCCGCGCCGGACAAAGGCTGGCCACGGGAAATCGGGCGCATTAGGATCGTCCCAGATCATGGGAAATTCTCGCAACGGCACCATCGGAATTCTGACGGCGGGTGGCGACTGCCCCGGCCTGAACGCGGTCATCCGCGGCGTCGCCAAGGGCGCGCGGTGGGCTACGCCCTGCTGAGCGGGACCCCGTGCGTCGGGGCCGTCGTCGCGGGCGGCGGCGTGGGGCGGCTGGTGGCGAGGCTGTAGGAAGAGAGAAGCGAACGGAGAGGAGCGAGTTGAACTGACCT
>CALGOH010000045.1 GCA_937957985.1 uncultured Verrucomicrobiae bacterium | reverse complement strand
GGCACCTCGCTGGAGCCGCTGCTCCGCGGCGAGGAGTTCTCCCACGAGCCGCTCTACTTCCACTACCCGCACTTCGCCTTCCACAAGGAGAACCGTCCGGGATCCGCGATCCGCGACGGCGACCACAAGCTGATCCTGCACTACGACGACGACTCGGTGGAACTCTACGACCTCGCCAGGGACATCGGCGAAACCAAGGACCTCGCCGCCGCCATGCCGGAGGAGGCCGCGAAGCTCCGCAGGCAGCTCGAGGCCTGGCTCGATCAAACCGGCGCCGGCATTCCCACCAGGCTTCCGGATCGATCCGCCGATTGACAGATCCGGCACGACATGGCGTTTCTTGATCCATGTCCTCCCTGCCCACCCGTCGCCGCGAGTTCCTCAAGCTCGGCGCCGCGTCCGCCTTCGGAGCGTCGTTCGCCCCGCGTGGCCTGTTCGCGGCGGATGACACCGGCGCGCTCTACCAGCGGCTGATCCCGGCCCGCAAGGAACTCGACCCGGCGTGGGTGCAATCGCTCTTCATCCGCGACCACGAGCAGGACGCCCCGATCCGCGGCAGCAAGGCCGGGGGCGACCTGGAGATGATCGGCATGACCGTCGGTGGCATCGGCTGCGGGACGGTCTATCTCTCGGGCGACGGCCGGCTCTACGTCTGGGACATCTTCAACCACCCCCACGAGGGCGTCGTGCCGCAGCGCCTCGACACCCCGCCGGAGGGCCTGCAGAACATCGCCGGCGCGGGCAGGAAGGTCAGGGAGCGCGACGGGGCGAACTACATCGCGCCGCCGACGCCCGATCGCTTTCCAAATCCCTTCACCCAGGACTTCCGGCTCCGCCTCGGCGAGCGCGTGATCCCCCTCGATGCCTCGGCATGGAAGGACGTGCGTTTCACCGGCACCTGGCCGGTCGGCCGCGTGGACTACCGCGATCCGGACCTCCCGGTCGAGGTCACGCTCGAGGCCTGGTCACCCTTCATCCCCGGCGATCTAACGAAATCGTCGCTGCCCGCCACGGTCGTCGAGATCACGGTGAAACCAAAGGCCGGCGCGAAGCTGGCCGACGCCGTCATCGAAGCCCGGCTGGAGAATCCCGTCTGCCTCCGCAGCCGGAACAAGCAGGCGGTCGAACTCGTCTCGAAGTTCGAGAAAGGCAAGGACGTCGCCATCCTGCTCCATCGCGCGACGGGCGACGGCCTCGACTCGCTGCCCGACCACGGCACCATGGCGCTCGCCGGACCGGGCGACGCCACCGGGGGCAGCGATCCCGGCCTGATGGTGAAGGCGGCGGCGGGCAAGCCGACCCGCTTCATCCTCGGCTGGCATTTCCCTAACGCCAACCTGCGCCCGCTGCCCGGCCGCCGGCGGCACTACGCCGCGCGCTTCGCCGACGCCGCCGCGGTCGTGCGCCATGTCGCCGCCAACCTCGACGCGGTTTCCGCGGCGACGCGGGAATGGGTCGCCACCTACTACGACAGCACGCTCCCCCGGTGGCTGCTCGACCGCGCCGCCGCCACCACCAACACGCTCCAGTCCGCCACCTGCCTGATCTTCGAGGACGGCCGCTTCTGGGCGTGGGAGGGCGTCGGCTGCTGCCCGGGGACCTGCGCCCACGTCTGGCACTACGCCCAGGGACCGGCGCGCTTGTTTCCCGAGATCGAGCGCAACCTGCGCGAGGTCACCGACTACGGCATCGCCCAGCAGCCCGACGGCGCCATCCACTTCCGCGCCGAGGCCAACAAGATCCCCGCCATCGACGCCCAGACCGGCATCGTCCTGCGCACCTGGCGCGAGCACCTGTGCTCGGCGGACGACGGCTTCCTCAAGCGCGTCTGGCCGGGGGCGAAAAAGGCGATCGGGTGGCTGGTCGACTTCGACCGCAACGACCCCGACGGCCTCGACGGGCTGCTCCACGGCGAGCAGCACAACACGCTCGACGCCGAATGGTTCGGCAAGGTGCACTGCCTGTGCTCGCTCTATCTCGCCGCCCTGCGCGCCGGCGAGGAAATGGCGACCATGATGGGCGACAAGGAATTCGCCGCCACCTGTCGCCGGACCTGGGAGAAGGGCCGGAGCGGTCTCGCCAAGCTCTTCAACGGCGAGTTCTTCGTGCAGGAGGAGGACCCGGCCCACCTCGACAAGATCGGCGTTGGCAAGGGGTGCTACATCGACCAGGTCATCGGTCAATGGTGGGCGCACCAGGTCGGCCTCGGCCGCAGCCAGGACGAGGCGCCGGTGCGCAGCGCGTTGCACGCCTTGTGGCGCCACAACTTCGTCCCCGACGTCGGCCCGTTCCGCAAGGTGCTCGACCGCGGGCGCTTCTACGCGCTGCCGGGCGACGCCGGACTGGTCATGTGTACGTGGCCGCGGGGCGGACTGCGCGACGACTTCAAGAAGCACTGGCAGTACGGCTACTTCAACGAGTGCATGACCGGCTTCGAGTGGCACGTCGCCGCCCACATGGTGATGGAGGGCGACGCGGTCGACGCCTCGACGCCGCCCGCCGCGATCGATGATGAAAAGGACGACCGCTCGTTCACCCTGCGCGGTCTCGCGATCGCCCGCGCGATCCACGACCGATACGCACCGTCGCTGCGGAATCCCTACAACGAGATCGAGTGCTCGGACCATTACGCCCGGGCCGCCGCGAGCTGGTCGCTGCTGCTCGCCGTCACCGGCTTCACCTACGACGGCCCCGCCGGCATCCTCGGCTTCGCCCCGAAGCTCGATCCCGAATCCTTCCGCGCCCCCTTCACCGCCGCCGAAGGCTGGGGCACCTTCCGTCAGGAGAAAAAGGACGGCGCCTGGTCGGCATCGATCAATATGCGCCACGGCCGCCTGAACTTGCGCGAACTGCGCCTGCCATGGATCGACGGCCCGGTTGAAGCCGCCATCGATGGCAGAAAGATCACCGCCACGGCCGAGAACGGAAGGCTGCGTTTCGAGAACGACCTGCTCGTCGAGAAGGGTTCGGTGCTGGAGATCTCGCGGCCCGCCTGAATTCGCAAGCGATCTCTCAAGGGAGGTCAGACACTCTTGTCTGACACGCCACAGACACAGCAAAACCCGGACTCGCAAAACCGGGGAGAGGGCTTATCCTGAACCCATGACCACGGAAGCCATCTTGCGGAGGAGCGTTCGGTATGACCAGGACGGCAAGCCGCTCGAAGTGGTCATTCCCTACGACGAATTTGTCGATTTCATCGAAACCTACGGGCTCGACCTCACCGATGAAGAAAAGGAGTCGATCCGCGAGGCCAAGGCCGATCGGGAGGCCGGACGAACCGGGAACTTCGTCGCCCTCGAGGACGTCGAAAAGGACCTCGGCATCTGAAGGCACTCCCGGATGCGAGCTATCGTCTTCCACCGGCGCGCCGCCCGATATCTCGGCCGCATGCCGCGCGACCGCGCCTCCCAGGTTCGCGACGCCCTGCGCGAAGTCGCCGCACTCGACGATGTGCTGACCCATCCGGGCATCAAGTCGATGCGAGGAGCCATGTCCGGATGGTTGCGCCTCAGGGTCGGGAGCTACCGGGCGATCCTGCAAGTCACCGTCATCGAGATCGATGAGGTTCTCTACGTCGACGCCATCGGACCACGCGGGGACATCTACAAGGACTGAAGAGTGCCATTCCCCGACTGCCCCGGGGCCGCAGGGCATCTCGCCTGGCCGGCACGAGCTGCGCCTGCCATGGATCGAAGGCCCGGTCGAAGCCGCCATCGATCGCCGCAAGCTCCCCGCCGCAGTCGAGCGCGAGCGAACCCGCAGTGCGGCCAAGCACCATCGGTTCGTTGGGAAACATCACCTCCAGAAGCAGAGCTTCCGGATCGAACTCTTCCGAGGTGAAGAAATCGAGGTCCACCGAAAGCCGGTGCCCGAAGCGGAGGGCGAGAGAAGTTCCACCACCCAAGGCAAAATCGGCGAGCGCCGGATCGGGTGACAATGCCCTCAGCAAGCTCTCGACGGCGTCCGGTACGGATTCGAAATGGACCATCTCAGGGAAATTCTGCCGTGCCGAAGTAGGCCCTCGCGAAGGCGGCGGCCCTGGGATCGAGTGATCGGATTCCGAGTGCGATCCCCGCCAGGCGTTCCCGTCCGTAGGTTTCCAGAAGCGCCTGCCAATCGCGCCAACGGCCGTATTCCAGCACCCGCTTCACCAGCCACGCCGCGTGCCGGTCCGGATCGACTTCGGAAGCGTCGGTGTCCCAGAACAAATGCGGCGACAGCGAGGTCATGCCGGATTGAACCACGTCGCCCACCCGACCTCAAGCTGCCGCGCCGGGATCGGTCCGCCAAAGCCGATGCGACCGCCGACTGCCACCCGCCCGTCTTCCACCGACACCCCCCCGATGCGCGGATTCTCTGCAAAGCTCGGCCTCGAGGCCGGACCGCTTGACCGGACCGCCCGGGGGGAACATCGGTGGCGCGTGCCGAAACGAAGGGTGCATGGCAGCCTGTGGCGTCACCTCATGGTGGCGCTCGGCTGCCTGCACCTGCTCGGCGGACCGGTCGTCATCGTCCAGTGCGTCGGCTGGGCCGGGATGCTCGTCCGCTACTCGGCGGAGGACGGTCTCGTCCAGGGCGTCACCGACACCTTCAGCGGCGAACGTCCGTGCCCGATGTGCCGCATCGCCCGGGAAATGGAACGCCAGACCGATGAACCGGCACTGCCCGCGGGCGAGAATGCGCGACGCCTCGCCGAGGCCCTGGCCCAGTCGATGCGAACTCCCGAGCGCCTTGAGGCCCCGGCCTCGCGAATGATGGGGGCGGCATTCGCCCGCACCCACGTGCGCGACGCCCTGCGGCCCGAGCACCCGGCCATGGATCCGGAGAGCCCGCCGCCGCGCGCGGCTGCCTGAGCCCCGACCTTCCCCGCGTGCGGCACCCCGCCGCGCCGCTTCGGCTGTCCGGCTGACCCGGTTCAGCCCGCCTGTGTGATCCCGGGGCCCTCCGACACCTCACCTGGCACCCGCCACCGGACCGATGGGTCCGTTTCTCCATCCCTATTTTCTAACAGAACTTTCCCAACTCATGAACCTCTTCCGTTTCCCTTTCGTCGTCGGTGCGCTCGCGCTGGCGGCAGGTCATGCCCAGACCCGCACGGGCACGCTCGACCCCCTCGTCATCGAGGGCCTCACCGATGAATCCGGCTGGACCACCGTCGGCCGCGAGGTCGACGGCGCCGGCCCGATGCGCTCGCATGGCGGCGACCTCCTGCGCGGCCTGCCGGGTGCCGCCGTCCTTCGCAACGGCTCGCAGACCGGCATCGCCCAGCTCCGCGGCCTCGCCGGCGACCGGGTGCGGGTCCGGATCGACGGCCTCGCCATCACCCCGGCCTGCCCCAACCACATGGACCCGCCGCTGCACTACGCCCACGCGGCGTCCGGCGACCAGGTCGAGCTGTTCGCCGGTCTCTCCCCGGTCAGCGCCGGCGGCGACTCGCTCGGCGGCACCATCATCGTGCGGCGTCCCGACCCGACCTTCGCCAGCGCTGGAGCGACGCTCTTCGGCGGCGAAATCCGCACCGGCTTCCGCGGCGATCACGATGCCTGGCAGGCAGCCGCCCGCCTGTTCGGGGCGACCGACTCGATGCGGGCGGAATACCGCGGCAGTTGGGGAAGCGCCGACGACCTGCGCTTTCCCGGCGGCACGGTGAGCGCCAGCGGCTACGAGACGACCCGCCACACCCCGATCGGCTCGGTGCGCACAGCCCGCGGATTCGTGTCCATCGATGCCCGCCGTACCCGCACCCGCGATGCCGGCACCCCGGCGCTGCCGATGGACATGATCCGCGACGATTCATGGCACGTCGGCCTCCACCAGCGCGAGGACCTCGGCTGGGGCGTGCTGGAATCGCGCCTCTACTTTCACGAGGTCGACCACCTGATGGACAACTTCAGCCTGCGCCCGGCGGCGATGCGGATGCAGGCGCCGGCCGCCAGCCGCGACTACGGCCTGGCCGGCGGGCTGGAGTGGGAAGCGCTCGCCGGCACCCTGCGGACCGGCCTCGACCTGCACCGCTCGGAACTCGAGGCCGAACAGGTCAATGCCGCCGGCCAGCGCCGCGACACCTTCCGCGCCAACCGTCGCGAGCGCTTCGGCGCCTACGTGGAATGGGAGGGCGGCGAGCCGGACGACCGCGAGTGGCTGTTGGGACTGCGGGCCGACTCCGTGACCACCCGCGCCGGGGCCGTGCGCAACGCCTTCGGCGGCCCCATGGTCGCGGCGGACCAGGCCGCCTTCAACGCCGGCAAGCGGCGCCATTCCGACCTGCTCGTCGACGCGATGGCGGCGCTGCGCTGGCGGGTTCGCAGCGACACCCGGCTCGATATCGCGCTCGGCCTCAAGAACCGCGCGCCCTCGTTGGTCGAGCGCTACCTGTGGACCCCGGCGAACGCGAGCGCCGGCCTGGCCGACGGCCGCACCTACCTCGGCAACCCCTCGCTCGACCCGGAAAGCGCCCTCGTCATCTCGCTCGGCCTGCACCACGAACAGGAGCGCTGGGGCGTGTCGGTCACGCCGTTCTACCAGAGCATCGACGACTACATCGAGGGACGCCCGATCGCCCGGCTCGACACGCTGGGCCGGCCGGTGCTGCAGTTTCAAAACATCGACCGCGCCGAACTCTACGGCGTCGAAATGGAGTTCGATGCCGATCTTCACGAACGCCTGCGACTCGCGGCCAACCTGAGCTGGGTCCGCGGACGCGATGCCTCCACCGGCAACCCGCTCTACCGCATCGCCCCGCTGCGCGGAAACGTCGCGCTCAATTACCTCCACGCCGGCTGGTGGGCCTCGCTCGAATGCGAGTGGGCCGACGCCCAGAACCGGGTGTCCCGCATCCCGAACGAACCGACCACGCCGGGCTACGCCGTGTTCCACCTCCGGGGCGGCCACGAGTTCGACAACGGCCTCGGGATCGAACTCGGCGTCGAGAACCTCCTCGACAAGCGCTACGCCGAACACACCGGCGGGATCAACCGCGTCGCCGGCGGCGACCTCGCCGTCGGCCAGCGCATCCCGAACGCCGGGCGCTTCGCCTACGCCTCGGTCGGTTGGAAATTCTGAGCTCCCCATCTGTCCGCCGCAGCCTCGACGAGGATGGATCACGCCGGCCACCTGTGAGGTTGTCTGCCTGGGACCACCGGACATACTCGGAACCAACCGCCCATGAACCCCAAACTCGTCCCCACCCTGCTCGCCGCCCTCGTCGTCGCCGGCTCCTACGGCCATCTCCGCGCCGATGACGCCTACTACACCGGCGAGCAGATCTACGACCTGCGACCCAAGCCCGAGTCCCACAAGGACATGGACCACATCGGGCCGACCGGCATCCTCGCCTTCGTCGATGTCGGCGTGAAGGTCACCATCGAGGGCACCCGACCCGGCAGCCCCGCCGAGGGCAAGGTGCAGGCCGGCGAGGTGATCCTCGGCGTCAACGGCCAGGCGCTCGAGGGCCTCAATCCCTACGTGGTGCTCGGCAAGGCCATCACCGAGGCGGAGGCCAGCGACGGCAAGCTGGTGTTCGACCTGAAATCGAAGTCCGGCCAGCGCCAGGTCACCATCCAGATCCCGGTGCTCGGCGCGTGGGGCGACAACTGGCCGGTGGATTGCCCGAAGACCGCCAGGATCGTCGAGCACGCCGCCGCCTTCTACAGCCAACACGTCGCCGAGTCGGACGACATGGGCATCCCGACCGCCCTGCCCTGCCTGTTCCTGCTTTCCACGGGCGACGACGCCCTCCTGCCGGTCGTCCGAAAGCACATCCGGAAGTTCATCGACAAGCCCGACAGCATCGGCGACCACACCTGGAACAACGGCTACAACGGCATCCTCTTCGCCGAGTACTACCTGCGCACCGGGGAAAAGGACGTGCTGCCCCTGCTGCAGGCGATCTGCGACGACGCCAGGGAGCGGCAGAATTTCGACAGCGCCTGGAAGCACTGGGGCACGGACATCAACCCCGCCTACGTCGCCGGCGGGCTGATGAACCCGGCGAGCACCCAGGTGCTGACCAGCCTGCTGCTGTCCAAGGAATGCGGCGTGAAGGTCGACGACACCACCCTCGACAACGCCCTGCGCTACTTCTGGCGCTTCGTCGGGCACGGCGGGGTGCCGTACGGCGATCACCGGGCCGAGGGCGGCGTCAGCTCCAACGGCAAGGACGCCATGATCGCCGCCGCGATGCAGGCCGCCATGGGCGCCGCGTCCGACACCGCCATCTACGCCTCGGCCCGCGACTACCAGAGCATGGCCACCCTGGACGCCTGGCCCGGCATGATCATGGGCCACGCCGACAACGGCCGCGGCGACGGCATCTGGCGCGGCATCGCCTCCTTCTACCTCTTCGACCAGAAGCACGAGCGCTTCCGCGAGGTCATGGACCGCCTCACCTGGTGGTACGACCTCTCCCGCTACGACGACGGCGGCATGGGCCTGGCGAGCTGCGTGAAATTCAACGACCCCGGCTCCGGCGCCGCGGCCGCGATGATCTTCACCGCCCCGCGCAAGGCGCTGCGCATCCTCGGCGCCCCGCCCTCGCCCCATGCCGTGGCATTCAAACTCCCCGAGCACCTGTGGGGCCACGAGGCCGACCTCGCCTTCCACCGCATCGAGCCCGCCGCCGGCTACGAAAAGCACGGCAAGCCGATGCCCCTCCACCGCATCTTCAACCTGATCGGCCACGCCTACAGCGGCGGCGAGATCGCCGAAAATCCCGATTGCATCTCGCTGGACGAGCTGCAGCGCCTGGTCCGCCACCGCAGCTACAAGGTGCGGACCCAGGCGGCGAAGGCACTGCGCCTCAAGGGCGAACTCGAGACCCTCGAGGCGCTGCTGCGCGACCCCGACCCGCGCCTGCGCCGCACCGCCCTCGACGGCATCAACGACTGGAACTACTGGTTCGCCGTCGGCAAGCAGCCGCTGGAGACGGAGCGCTTCACCCCGGGCATGATCGAGGCCATCCCCGCGATGCTCGGCGACCCGGAGGAATCCCTCTACGTCGTCGAGGGTGCCCTCTTCGCCATCGCCCGGATGCCCGTCGAGGTGATCGACCGCCACCTCGACGCCATCATGCTCTGGACCAAGCATTCGGACTGGTGGCTGCGCGATGCCTCCTTCGCCGCCTTGCAGGGACTGGATCGCGACGCCGCGCTCTACGCCAGGGTCGTGCCCACCCTCTCCGAGCGGATGGTGACCGAAACCCACACCATGCCCCGTCAGGGGATGAACCGGGCCCTGGCGCAGTCCTTGAAGAAATTCGGCCCCGAAAGCGCCATCGGCAGGGAGCTGGAGAAGGCCTTCGATACGGCGGTCACCGAAACCGAGGTCATCGAGGGCAACCGCGCCCGCGAAGGCAAATACAACATCACCCATGCCATCGCCATGGCGGCGCGTGTGGCACCGGAAACCATCCCCGAACTAGCCGAGCTGCTGGCCGATCGCCGGCTGGAGCAGCTCGACGATGACGAACTGCTGCAACTCATGCACGGCGGGCGCGGCCTCGACGGGATGCTCCAGGTCCACGACAAGCTCAAGGGCGACGCCCGCGAGCGACTGGAAACCGTCCTCTACGAACGCTACCGGCCCGTGCTCGCCAAGCGGCTCAAGGCGGGCAAGGGAACCGACACCAAGATGATCGATGCGCTGCTGGGCATCATCCAGTTCCGCGATCCCGACGCCGGCTGGAAGGCCCTCGGCACGCCGCCGTGCGACGAGCGGACCTGGCACTACCTCTCCTTCGAGCCCACGGAAAAGAAGGACATCCTGCCCAAGCGCGAAGGCCGGCGCTACCGCCACGTGACCCTGCCGCCGGGCACGCAGGACTGGTACAAGCCCGGCTTCGACGCCAGCGGCTGGCAGAGCGGCAAGGCGCCGATCGGCAAGGGCAGCCACCCGCGCGCCCCCAAGGATCTCGTCCACGCCTCCCCCTGGGGCGACGGGGAGATCCTGCTCGCCCGCACGACCTTTGATCTCGATGCCACCGACTACGACCTCTACCGCCTGAGAACCATCTGCACCCAGGGCTTCGACGTCTACCTGAACGGCACCAGGATCCAGTCCTACAGTTGGTGGGCGGACCCCAAGGACAACCGCAAATGGCCGCTGAGCAAGAGGTCGGCCGCCCAGCTCCGGAAGGGCCCCAACACCCTCGCGATCTACACCACCCTCGTCTATCCCTCCTCCCAGAAACCGCACTGGAAGGACGAGGTCTTCGGCCACGTCGACTGCTACATCGAAGGCCTCCGGAAGGAGGACCTGTACTGAAAGCACCGCCTCTCCCGCTTCCTCCCGGACTCGTCATCTGCTAAAGCATCGCCATGAAAGCTTCGGGTTGGATGTCGGGGAACTGTCCGCGACCACCTGAATGTTAAAATGCAAGGACTGGCCCCTTCGACTTCGAGACCCCTTCGAGATGCACATTACAGAGATCCGAATTCGCAACTTCAGAAACTTCCTCCAGGGGCGTTTCAAGCTAAAGCCAGGCGTTAACACGCTGATAGGTGAGAACGGCTCGGGAAAGACAAATGCCTTTCAGGCGCTCCGCTTTCTGCTGGATGAGAACCTGAGCCGCAATGCCCTCAGCCTGAGAGAAACGGATTTCTGCCGCGACCTAGGTCAGTGGAAGGGGCACTGGATAATTGTTTCGGCGGACTTTGCCGATCTTGACCCTTCAGACGGCTGCCAGATGCTGCGCCATGCGGCAGGGCACATGAATGCGACGAATTCCGGCACCTATTCGTTTATTTTCCGTCCAAAGAGAGAGGTGCGCAAGAAGCTCCATGAACTATCCGGAGGAGAGCCGGCAGAGCTGGCGGCCTACCGCGCTGCAATCACCATCGATGACTACGAGCCGCTCCTGACGGGGCGCGGCAGTGCCGATTTTCTGGATGATGCCCATTATCAGGCGTTTGCCGGAAATCCGGAGACGGGGGATTACCCTGATCCGGATGATGACGATCAGGAACGGGTTGGTGTAAGGGTTGGTCCGCTTTATCAGGAGGTGGCCTGCACGTTTGTCAGAGCGCTGCGCGATGTTGTCACCGAGCTGCGCGGCTACCGGAACAATCCTCTCCTCGCCCTCCTTCGGGGCATGGAGACCGAGATCCAGCTGGAAGACGCCGAGGAGATCGTAGGGAAAGTCAATGACCTCAATGCCGGCATTTCCGACCTTAAGGAAATCAAGGAGCTTGCAACGGGTATCGAGACCGCCCTTCGCAAGGCTGTAGGGCTCACCTACGGCCCAGGTGTCACGATTGAATCTGCGCTCCCCAACTCGCTTGAGAAGATCCTCCAGCGCCTGAGTGTGCTGGTCGGTGATCAACAGCACTCCAGCTACCGAGGAGAGATCCAGGAGCAGAGCCTTGGCGGCGCGAACCTCATTTACCTCGCTCTCAAGCTTCTCGAATACGAGATCAAGCTCTCCAGCGATCGTGTTGCCCACTTCTTGCTGATCGAAGAACCGGAGGCACACATCCACACGCACATCCAGAAAACACTTTTTGCGAACCTGCCCTCCGAGCGAACGCAGGTCATTGTCTCGACGCACTCGACCCACATTTCGTCGGCCTCGCGTATCGCAACCGTCAACGTTCTCGCAAAGCAGGATAACCACGTGGAGGTCTATCATCCGGCCAACGGCCTTGATGATCCCACCATCGCGCGCGTGGAGCGTTATCTCGATGCCATCCGCTCGACGATGCTCTTTGCGAAGGGCGTTCTTCTGGTTGAGGGCGATGCCGAGCAGATCCTCATTCCGGCCATGCTCGGTGCCGTGTTTGGGATTTCACCCGATCAGCTCGGCTTTAGCGTTGTTTCGATGAGCTCGGCCTTCTTCGAGCACATCTCGATTATCTTTGCCGAGGAGCGTGTGCGTCGGCCTTGCGCCATTGTGACCGATCGAGATGCGACGATCATTGATCTGCCAGATGATCCGGATGATGACACCCAGGAGCAGTACCATGCCAGGGCTGCTGATGAACTCGGGCTGGCGCGGCAGGAGAAGCTCGAAGAGGTGGCGGACGACAACGACTGGCTGGAGCCCTTCTTTGCCGATCATACCTTCGAAGTCGATTTCCTGACCGCATATAACGAGAAGGAAGTCATAGACACCTTGCCGCAGATCTTCCGCCGACAGAAGTTCATCGACATCAGCAAGGAGCGACTGGAGTCGGACGACATTGCCATTTACGGGAAGGAGGCGCTTCGCCTAGCCAACAAGGTTGGCAAAGGCTGGTTCGCCCTTCTCCTTGCCGAAAATCTCACGAATGAAACCTACTTCCCCGAGTATATTCTGCGCGCGATTGCGTTCGCCTGTCAGCTCAGCGTGACAGATGCCGCGCTGAGGCAGATAGCGCTCTTCCGGATGAACAAGGACGCGGCTCTTGCAGCCGGACTGCGTGGCACGGAGGGCTATGAGAAACTCAGTCCTGAAGAGTTTCTGGAGCAGTATTGCGCCGAAGCGACCGATGATGCCCTCACCCTCTTCAGTGGATACATCCAAGAGTATCGCGCCGAGTAATGGAGCTGAACCGTGAGCAGCGCGATGCAGTAGATTGCGACGGCGATGTCGTGGTGACAGCTTGCCCGGGAAGCGGCAAGACCAGGGTTCTCACGGCCCGGGTTATCAGGGGTGTTGATGCACTTGAATCAAGGCGGGAGCGTGTGGCTGCCCTCACCTTCACGAACCGTGCCGCCGACGAAATCAGGGCAAGGCTCGATCAGGAAAGCGTCCCAACGAATTGCCTTTGGGCGGGAACGATTCATTCCTTTGCCCTTGAATGGATTCTCAGACCCTATGCCCCGTATGCAGAACCGATCCGGCGCGGGTTTGCAGTAGCCGATGAATATTATTGCGAGCGCTTGTTGCGGGACGTGCGAAGGCAGCTCGGAATGGATCAATATGCGGAAGTAAACACCGCGTACCGCAGGGACGGCAGTATCGAGAACGCAAGCGCTGCCGCCGAGGAGGCACTGGCGCTTTATCGGGAAGAGCTCCGGCGCGCAAAGCTCATCGATTACGATGAAGTCCTTTATCTCGGCTACCGCTTGCTCGCCGATAATGCCGAGATTGCTGCCAATCTTGGCGCGATATTTAGGCTGTTTTGTGTCGATGAGGTCCAGGACATTCAGGATCTTCAATACGCAATCCTCTCCGAGATTTACCGCGCGTCACGCGAACGGCCGGAGCTGTTCTTTGTGGGAGATGCCGATCAGTCCATCTACGAGTCCCTTGGTGCTCTCACGAAGTCGCCGGAAGAGATTGCGGCCGAGTTTGGCATCGGGGTATTGCAGCATTTCGAGCTGGTTGGCAATTACCGTTCGACGCAGCGGATCATCGATTATTGCAGGCTTTTACGGCCTGACGTTGCGCGAAGTGACTCCCGCATTGAAGACCCTGCCGAGCACGGGTCCATCTCGTTTCAGAACCAGACAGTGCACAGGGCTGCCCTCTCGGAACACATCGCCGGTCTAGTTCGTGCGGCTCTGGATGAGGGAATCCCCGAAGACGAAATCTGTATCGTAGCGCCTCAATGGGGACACGTGCGATCCCTTGCCCGCCAGCTTGTCGAGGCGCTGCCCGATGTGAGCTTTGATGCGCCCGGTCTATCGCCGCTTTATAGCGTGCGGGACAGCGTCTGGTACAAACTGGCGCGACTGTTTTTGACACAGCCCGTGCCCGCCCGCATCCGGTCCCGCATCCGCTGTGCCAAAGAGGTATTGATAGACCTGGAGGTCTTGCTCGGTTCGGATGCCCCCGAACCGATCGGTTCCGCGCGGCGGCTCTTGCGGATGGTCAACCAGCTCCAGAGCGCCGAGATCGATGGCATGCCCTACCTGCGGGATGTCTTTACGCAGTTTCTTGATCAGTGCGGCATCGCGATTGACGCCTACGAGGCGCTCCGCGAGTCATTCGATCTCTTCTTCGAGAAGGCAGAAGGCAGGCTCGAAGACGCCGCTGGTGGCATGCCTGCGAGCGTCGATAGCTTCAGGAAGATTTTCAGCTACCCTTCGGGTGTCGTCGTCAATACCTGCCATGGCGTTAAAGGGGAGGAATTCGATACCGTCATTGCCTTCGGCTTGCTCAGGGGATTTGTGCCCCATTGGGAAGTAATCATTCATGGCACCCGGGAAGAGGCGGATCAGAGAGAATCGAAGCTCCTGTACGTCGTTGCCTCGCGCGCAAAGCGCCAGCTCCTGATGATTGCCGAATCCGGACGTTGCACGCGGTCAGGCAATCCGTATCAAACGAGCGCCCTTCTCGCTGAGATCGCGTTTGACTACGACGAGTAGCATTCCGGCCAGCCAAATTCTCCGTCAAAGTCTGTCGAAGGGGTCGGTCCTCGCACTTTGTCTGGGGTCGGTGCCAAAATTCGAAGGTTTGTCGAAGGGGTCGGTCCTTGAAATTCGAAGGGGTCGGTCCTGAATGGCCCTAAGTTAAGCTGAATTAAGCATCGATTTCCAAGCTACTGGCACTGTAGTAGCTTCTGGTGATCAATGACTTCTAGGGTTCGCATGTTCAGCGGATGGTCGAGGACGACGTTCGGAGGCGCGCCTCGCCGTGTCGGCAAAGCGATGCGACGCAAGGCAAAGGATCTCTCCGACCTTTGCACCCGGCAGGCGGAGGAAACCTTCGGGATGCTTCTGCCTGGCAAGTTGCTGGTTGCCCCGGCCGGTCGCCGCAGCCGGATCTTCACCACGCCGGTCGTGTTCTGGACCTTCCTTTGCCAAGTCTTGGGCAACGCTTCCTGTCGCAGCGCGACGGCTTCGGTGCAGTCCCTGCTCAGCCATCTCGGCAAGGCGTTGTGTTCGTCCAGCGATGCCGCCTATTGCATGGCGAGGGCCAGGCTGCCGATCCGCATCGAAGGGGTCAGTCCCGTTTTTCGAGCATTGACCGCCGCTGGAGGGTGTCGCTAGCTTTCCCCTCGTAGGGGTCAGTCCCGTTTGTCGAGCATTCTCCCTCGGGGGTCTCGTAGGGGTCAGTCCCGTTTGTCGAGCATTCTCCCTCGTAGGGGTCAGTAGTACCAGAGCTTCGCAAGGGATTTTTTGGAGTTCGGTTTCAGGGCGTCCGGGATCGTGCCGATCCGGACGACCCGATTC
>CALGOH010000044.1 GCA_937957985.1 uncultured Verrucomicrobiae bacterium | reverse complement strand
CGAGCCACGCCATCCGCTGGAAGGACGTCCCGTCCGGCGGATGCCCGGAAACGACCTCCCCCAGCCCGGGGGATGAATCCACCTCGGACCAGCGAAACCCCGTCCGTGCATGCAGCCGCAAGATCAGGATCTGCACGACGTGAATCGCCGGAGGGAGCCAGAAGATGCTGCCGCTTCCCAGCCGCTCGAAGATGCCTCCGCCGAAGAAGTACGCGAGGGCCGAACAGGCCGCCCAGACCACGCTGTAGATCCCGACCAGGCGCGCCCGGGCCGGGCCATCCACACCCTCGGTGACCATCGCCTCCAGAGCGGGCCAGACAATGAACTGCGACATGCACCAGAGCACCAGAACGGCAAGCTGCGCCGGAAGCGGGTTGAAACAGGCCCCGATGGTGAGCGCCACGATCATTCCCCACAGCCCGAGGTGGATCGCCCGGTAGCACCCGCAGCGCTGCGCGAAGCGGCCGCCCTGCCACGAGGCCAGCGCGATCACCCCGCCCATCAACGCGGCGACGCCGAGGTTGCCGAGGTTGCCGAACCCGTGACGATCACGAAACAGGAAGAAGATGTAGTTCCCGTAGAATCCGCAGGCGAGCGACCCGAGCGCCTCGAAGACGAAAAGAAGCAGCTTGGTCGATCCGGCGCGCATGGGGTTCCCGCTCGATGGCAGAGTTCCACCCTGCTCGATCGACGGCGGCACTCAACCGGATTCCCCGGCATCGCATCCTCCCGCAGACCGGGGGCCGCGTCTCACCGAAGCCGGTTCTCCCCGCGGTTCTCCGCCTGATGAATCGTCACCGGCCAGCCGGGGAACTGGTTTCCCGGTTTGCCGTCGGTCGCGTCGATCCTGAAACGGAACGATTCGATGAAGTATGTCTTCTTCTCCGCATCGAAGGTGATGAAACCGAAGCCGCTCCCCTTCTCGTGGGCCTTGTCGTAGCGGTTCGGCGCCGTGCCGACGACCGGATTCCCGACGGCATACACATAGGCCCTGTTGCCAAGTCCATCGATATACTCGCCGGTGTTCGACAATCCGTGCTTCGGCCGGTTCTCATGCGGAATGCCCATCTCGTCTGGCTTCCACCATCGCGGATAACCCACCGCGATCGCCGGCGTGCAGAACGACCAGTTGCTGTCGCGCTGCTTCTCGACGCCATACTGCACCAGGGTCGTCAGGTGCTGGTCGCCGTTGATGTGCAGGGCCATCGAAGGACGCATCAACTCGATCGCGCGATTGCGGGCCGTCTGCGGCCAACCTCCCGAGTCGAGGTCGGCCTTGAGAAAGGCGCCGGGGCCGCCGTGGTGCGTCGCGACCCCGGCGAACACCGTCTGGCTGAGCACCGCCTTGAGCGAGTGACCGCGCCAGTCCTTCGCCCAGGCTTCGAGGAACTTCTCCTGCCTTTCGCCAAGCAGGACCAGCCCGGGCTTGTCGAGCTTGGCGGTATCGAAGTCCCGATCATTCACGTGGTCGGCGCGGCCCCCGCCAGTCTCGACGTTCTCCGGCCCGCTTTTCCACTGCCGGTCGGCGAGAATCGCGAAGCCGACCCCGCCATACACCATGTCGCCGTAATAGACGCTCATTCCCTGCAGCGCGGGGGTTGGATCGTAGGGATCGGGGTGATGCGCCACGGTTGTCCTGTGGACTGCATTGACCATCCGCACCGGCTCGATGTAGCCGCCCATCGTCGAGGTGTTGCCGCCTTCCATCGGCTTGCCGCCTTCGCCCCCCAGGTTCCCCCGGAAGACGTCGTGATCGTCGGGAATGCACAGGGTCGGGCAATGGCGCATCACCTCGCGGAAGGCCCAGCCGAACTGGTAGTACTTCCTGAGGTAGTTGAGAATGGCGGGTTCCACCGGGCGGCGGATGATGCCGAAGCCGCCGTGGCTTTCATAGATCTGATCGCCTGAGAAGTAGGCAAGGTCGGGGTCGAGTCTGCGGAGGTTCTCGGCCACCGGCGCGTAGGGAAAGGCGTAGTCGTTCTGGCAGGTCATGGCCGCCATCCTCAGCGGACGGCCGACCGGATTCGCCCGGATCGTCCCGGCCCATTCATGAGATGCCTCCCCGCCACCCTTGAGTTGCTCACGATACACCACCCTGTAGGGAAAGGTCTCGGCGGCATTCCAGTCGCGATGCGGAATGTTGCCACCCAGGCGTCGGGATCGAGCTCCGACTTCCCAAGTGACGACCACCCGCCGCCTCGTTTCACCAGCAACTCGACCTCCTTCGAGTCCTTCTTCCCCATCGGTCCGGTGAGCGCGCTCAGCTTCATCACGAAGCCCTCGTCACTCCGCGAGTCACTCAGCGAATACATCGTCCACAGGATCGGGCCGAACTGATGCTCCGGCGTCACCGTGAACCCCTCGCCCTTCATCTTCCAGTGGTGGAAGCGGTAGCGTGCCCCTGCCTGGCCGTAACCCCGCCCTTTCGTCGACGCCGACGCCAGATTGTGGGCCAGCGAGACGTTGCCGAGGATTTCATCGGCGGACACCACCTGCTCCAACGTGGCCAGGAGCTTGCCCGTCCCGAGCGATCTCGCCGTCAGCGTCAGCCGGCACTTGTCACCCTCCGGCTTCCCTTCCAGCAGCAGCGGGAGGTGCTGCATGTCGGCTCCTTCCTTCAGAGGCGTTGACTTCGGACCCAGCACCAGCGTGTCGCCGAGCCATCCGGCCCGCAGGCCTTTCGTCACGAAACAATTGCTTCGATGCTCGTTCAGTTCGCTGCGCAATCCGATGCGGAAGCCGGCGCCGCCGTCGTTCTTCCCGCTCTCCGCCCGCACCACATCCACCATCATCCGGAACGGCTTGTTCGAGGTGATCTGGTGCGTCAACGAATGCACGCTGCGTCCGCCGCCGGTGCTCAGGCACTCGGCCCCGCCGTCGCGCAGGCACCAGTCCTCCATCGGATTCGCCCACACGTCTCCCGACAGCCAAACCCGGTCGTGCCTCCCGGCCCAGCGATCCGGCGCATCCGGATCAAATCCCGCCCCGAAGCTTCGACCCGCTCCCAGGCCCGCGATGGCTCCGGTGGTCATCCATTTCAGCGAGGTGCGGCGGTCGATCCTGTGACTCATGGCTCTCTTGAAACGAGGGGGAAGCTTCGAATCTGTCGCGCGAACCCGCCCTTGCAATCGTCCCGCGGGTTTCCTTCACTCCGCGGCCCGGCCATGGCCCTCATCGTCCAGAAATACGGCGGCACCTCCGTCGGCACCATCGACCGCATCCGCAATGTCGCGGCGCGCATCAAGCGCACCCGCGACGAGGGCAACCAGGTCGTCGCGGTGGTCTCCGCCATGTCCGGCGTCACCGACAAGCTCATCGGCATGGCCCGCGAGTTCGGAAAGACGCCCAGCGAGCGCGAACTCGACGTCCTGCTGGCCACCGGCGAGCAGCAGTCGATCGCGCTGGTCAGCATGGCGTTGCACGAAATCGGCGTGCCCGCGCTTTCCGTCACCGGGCGCCAGGCCGGAATCCGCACCACCGGCACCCACACCCGCGGCCGCATCGACGCGATCAACGCCGACTACATGAGCTCGTGCCTCGACGCCGGCAACGCTCTGGTCGTCGCCGGCTTCCAGGGCATCACGCCCGACGGCCTCATCCACACCCTCGGCCGCGGCGGCTCCGACCTCACCGCCATCGCGGTCGCCTCGGCGGTCGGCGCCGACGTCTGCCAGATCCTCACCGACGTCGACGGCGTCTACACCTGCGACCCCCGCATCGTTCCCGACGCGCGGAAACTACCAGAGATCTCGTACGACGAGATGCTCGAGCTGGCGTCCTCCGGCGCCAAGGTGATGCAGTCGCGCTCGGTCGAGTTCGCCAAGAAATACGGCGTGGTTTTCGAGGTCCGATCCTCACTCAATGACAACCCGGGCACGCTCGTGCTCGAAGAACATCCCGATATGGAAAACGTCGTCATCCGCGGAGTCTCCATCGAGCGCTCCCAGGCCCGTGTCACGATCACCGGCATCCCGGACGAACCCGGCATGTCCGCGCGCATCCTCTCCGCGCTCGGCGACGCCGAGATCAACATCGACATGATCATCTCGAACATCGCGAGCGACGGCTACGCGCGGCATTCGTTCACGATGCACTCCGATGACCTCGGCCGCACCCATGCCGCCCTCAAGCCCGTGCTGGCCGAGATCAGCCCCCGGGCCGGCATCGAGACAGAAGCCGGCATCGCCAAGCTGTCCTGCGTCGGCATCGGCATGCGATCCCACTCGGGTGTCGCCGCCGCGATGTTCAAGGCCCTCGGCGACGCCGGCATCAACATCGGCATGATCTCCACCTCCGAGATCAAGATCGCCGTCACCGTCGACGAAACCCGCATCGAGGACGCCGCGCGCGCCGTCCACGCCGCCTTCGATCTCGACAAGGCGCCGGTGTAGCTGTGCCGGCCCGGCGCAGGCCGTGGTCGCGGCGGCCCGCCGCGCGAAGGTATGCCGATTTCACAATCGGCGCTCCTCCCCTCACCGGGCCCCCATTACCCACTCGCGCTGGAAAGCCTCCCACGCCCCGTCGACCTCGTCAAAATCCCCCAGCGCCTTCGCCACCATCGCGCGGTGAAAGGCCAGACCCGCCTTCACCATGTGACGATTCGCCTCCGGGTGTCCCGCCCACACCGGATCCTTCTCGACCGGTGAAGTCTCGAAGATCCGGTCGATCCAGCGGGTCAGCTTGGGCCCGACGCACCAGATCACCTCATCGTCGGCCGCCACCTCGCGAAAACGCTTGGGCGTCTGGAACTCGATCACCGGACGGTCGTCGGTGTTGACCGGATAATCGTCAAACAACCCGGCCGCCGCCGTCAGGTTTCCCGCATACATGAAGGGAATCGCCTCGGGCTCGACCCGCAGCATGTCGGGCGTCGTCCCCCTCCAGTCCAATCCCTCCACCGCCCGCTGCATCTCCTCCCGCTTGCCCGGCGGCGGCACCGGCACCGGCCCGTCTTCAAGCCGGCCGATCAAGGCCACCTTTTCCTGGCCCGGCTCGAAGTTGTTCCGCCACATCGTCACCTGCCCGAAGGCCTCGAGCATCGTCCGCACGATCGTCCCGAACTCGTCCTCGGTGAGCTGATAGAGCGGCAGCCACTGCACGAACACGCCACCCGGATTCAGCCGCTCCGCCGCCACCCGGTAGTGATCGAGGCTGTACAGGCTCCCCGCGCCGCGCCGGTAGGGCAGAAACAGATCGGCGTTGATCATGTCGAAGCTTTCGCCCGAGGCCATGAGGAAGTGGCGCCCGTCCTCGACCCGGATCTGCGACCGCGGATCATCAAACACCCCGCCGGTCAGTTGCGGCGGCATCCACTTCTTCGCCGCCTCGACCACCGCCGGCGTCAACTCGCAGCTCACCACCCGGCTCACCTTCGGAAACTCCTCCTCATCCAGCGCCGCCCCCGCCGTCATCCCGGTGCCCAAGCCGATGAAGCAGATCGTTTCGGTGTCGGGAAAAAGATAAAGCGGAATCCGCGCCTGGTTCGCCTGCTCGACGTAGGCCTCGGTCGAGCCGAGCGCGTAGCCGCCATCGACCACGATCGCGCGGTGGCCGCTGGGTCGCTCGACCGCCACCACCGTCCCGCCGCCGCTTTCCCACGCCTGCAGCACCTTCGCGGCCTGCTTGCCCGCCGGAGTTCCCATCACCGGATAGCCCGTCGGATCGAGAGCGGTGAAAGCGAGCGCAAGGAACCCGACAGCCGCGACCCGGCAGCCGATACCGAGCCTGCCCCAACCCATCGGCAGCAGCAGCGACACCGCCAGATACATCAACGTCAGTGCCCGAAGGCTTCCCCACATCCCCCACGCCGGCAGCATCACGAAGCCGCCTAACAGAGCACCCGCGATCGCCCCGGCCGTATTGATCGCCAGCAGGCGCCCGAGCATCCTCCCCGGCAGCCGCACCTCGCGCTCGGCGACTTTCATCAGGAATGGAAACACCATGCCGAGCGCGACCACCAGGATGCCGATCCCCCGGAACCCCGTGTCGAAAAGCCCGCCGACGTAATCGTCCCACGATTCCAATGTGTGCACCGGCTCGAGACCGTGGGTCACGTGCATCAGCATGCCCGGACCGAGAGTCAGCAGGCCGCCACCGAGCACCGTCATCACCCCCAGGGCCGGCCAAGGTCGCGTGACCACCCGCGCCACGACCGAGCTGATCCCCGCTCCGATCGCGAGCCCGACCAGCACCACGATCAGGATGATCGCATACGAATACACCGAGTTCTCATGGACCTGGGCGAAGACGCGTGTCCACACCACTTCCAGCGCCAGCACCACGAAGCCGGAAAAGAAGCACAGCCCGGCCAGCGCCCAGCGTTCCCTGGCCTGGATCGCCGCATCCGGGGACGTCCCCGGCGCCTCAGGAAGCGGTCGCTCCTCCTCCCGCGAGTACCACCACGCCGCCGCCGCGGTCGCGACCGACAGCAGGATCGCCAGCCCGTAGGTC
>CALGOH010000043.1 GCA_937957985.1 uncultured Verrucomicrobiae bacterium | reverse complement strand
CCACACGCCCTGGAAACAGCAGTAATACTGGTTGACCACGCGGAAGACGTCGAATTTGCTGTTCAGGGCGAACTCGACGCCGTTGGTGCCGGGAATGGCGGCGAACTTCGGTTCGCCCTCGTAGGCGACTTCCACCGTGGTTTCGGCGCGGTTCACCGTCGCCTGCTCGGGGATCGAGGCCATCACCAGCGCCTCGCTGGCGGCCGGGGTGCCGCGGACCGATGCCAGCACGTGGCCCTTCTCGTGGTCCTCGGGAATCTCCGAGAACTCCGCCGGCAGTTCGTCCGGGGCGAAGGCCCAGGCGCAGCCCAGCGACTTCGAGACGAACCATCGTCCGCTACTGAGGAAATAGTAGCTGCTGGTCGCCGCGTGGAAGAAGAGGTCGGCGTCGGTGTTCTTCACGTACATCAGGGCGGGGCTGCCGACCGGGGCCATCGACGGCTTGCCATCGATGACGATCAGCTCGGCCGGGCGGTCCGAGTAGAAGACCTTCATGCCTCCGGAGGCCGGCTTGCCCGGGATGGCGCCGCGGGTTTCCTCCCAGTTGTCATCGTCGGGGAGCTTCGAGAAGTCGTCCGGCAGCTTGGCGACCGGGCTCCACGTGGCATCCTTCGGATTGGCGGTGGTGAACCATTGCTCCTCGTTCCGCAGGTAGTAGGCGGGCTTTCCGCCGGTGGTCATGAAGACGTCCCAGTTGGTGTTCGTGGCGAAGAGCAGGCCGGTGCCCGCCACCGGCTCGAAGGACGGTTCGCCGATGAAGATCATCAGCAGCGCGGGTTCCTCGCTGACGTGGATGGGCGGCACCTCTTCGCTCGCCTCGACCTGCTTCATCTGCTGCTCGGTGAGCTCGATCGCGGCGACGATCCGGTCGAGCGAGACCACCAGCTCCTGCCGGTCCGGCAGGGCCGCCATCAGGATGCGGGTGAGCTCGTTCTTCTGCGCATCATCGGCCTCGGGGAAGACCAGCTTGGTCACCTCGCGGTTGGTGAGCAGGACCTGGCGCGAGTCGGAGTCCACATCGGTGGTGACCTGCGCGAAGATGCCGCCGTAGACCGCCTCGTCCTCCTTGCCGGTTTCCGAGATCGCGAGGGCGGACCGCATCTTGAGGAGCTTGTAGTCCACCCACTCGTCGACCTGCGGCTGGAAGACGACCACGGTGTGGGTGTCGGTCTTGTATTCCCGCGGCCAGCCGACGTCCTTCGGTTGGGCGGGTGACTCAGGCGCATCCTCGGCACCCAGCGGGCTGAGGACGGCGGTGAGAACGATCAGCGGAAGGGCAAGGCGCTTCATGGCGGGTTCAGGTTGGAGTGACGGGATCCATGAATGAGTGGATCAAGGGTCCGGATCTTGAACGGTCGCGTCCCGGAATCAAGTTCTGCGAAGTGACAGAGATTGCTGCTCTTTGGAATGGGCCGCGGCAGGCTGTGCGATCCTGGCTTTGGGAAATGGAGTGCCAACCGGGATCCAAGGGCCGATCCTACTTGGGGAAAAGGAAGGTCACGCCGAATCGCAGGCCCCACTCCGGCCCACCGTCGGGCTTGTCGAGGTAGTAGCGGATGCCGCCGAAGAACTGCACCGGTTGGTCGCCGACCTTGAGCAGTTGGCTGACCACCAGATTCACCGGCACGTTCCACTGGTTGCGCCCCCAGTCGTAGGTGGATTCGAGATTGGCGGTGAAGGTGGTGGCGGATGGGGTGGTGTAGGAGACGAATGGCTGGAGAAAGGTCGCGTTCACCGAGGATCGCGAGTCGTCGCCGGCGATGTCCCACAGATGGTTCGCCAGCGCGCCGTAGGTCCAGGGGCCCTGCTGTTTGAGGGCCACCGCGGTCGGCCCGACGCCCCACTTTTCGCCGCCGAGCAGCGGGTCGGTGGCGGTCGGGATCAGGAAGACAGGACCGACACCCCAGATCGGATCGCTCTGCTTCGGCGAGAAGAAGAAGCTCTGGACGACATCGCCGAGTCCGAACGCGTCACCGGCCCCGCCGAGCTGGGTGCCTTCGACGTCGGTCACCGGAAGGATGGTCCGCGAGATCACGTTCCATTCGTCGCTGATGCCGAAGGGGATCACCGGTTGGATGTTGGTGGTCCACCGGGTGCCGCCGCCCGGACCGATGCCGAAGTCGAGATTGCTCTGGATGGGCACGGAAATGAGGTCGGCCACCGGGTTGGAGAGCTGTTGGGCGAGGTCGGCGTCCTGGGCGAAGCTGGTTCCGACGGTCGCGGACGCAACGAGCAACAAGGCGAGCAGGGCGGAGGATTTCATGGATGACGGCTTGTAATCTTCGGACAACAAGAAGGTCACGCCCAATCGTGGAAGCATCCACACTTGGAGTTGAGGAACCACGAATGGACAGGCACGCCGTGGAAACGCGGGACCGGATCCCAATCGACCGTTCCCCCAGTGGCTGGCAGGATGTCGCCCATGCTCAACGCCATTCTCTTCACCCTGCTCGGTTTCGGTCTCTTGTTCTGGGGGGCGGAGTGGCTGGTGAAGGGGGGCGCGGGAATCGCGCTGCGGCTCGGGTTGAGCGCGTTGGGCGTCGGGTTGACGGTGGTCGCCTACGGCACCTCCTGCCCGGAGCTGCTGGTTTCGCTGAAGGCCGCGTGGGACGGTCAGTCGGGCATCGCGGTGGGGAACGTGATCGGTTCGAACATCTTCAACATCGCCGTCATCCTCGGACTCGCCTCGTTGATCCGGCCGGTGCGGGCCGAGACCGTCGCGATCCGGCGCGACGCGCCGGTGATGGTCGGCGTCACGCTGGCGGGGCTCTTCGTGCTGTGGGATGGCGGGGTCTCCCGCTGGGAGGGCGGGCTGCTTTTCGCCGCGAGCCTGGCCTACACCTGGTGGATCGTTTCCCAGGCCCGGCGGGAGCGGGTCGCCGACGATGGCGGGCTCTCGCGCCTGCCCCTCGGGCGGGCGTTGCTTTATCTCGGCATCGGCCTGCTGCTGCTGGCGCTCGGATCGCGCCTGCTGGTGGAGCATTCCGTGGTGATCGCCCGCGGACTTGGGGTTTCCGAAGCCGTCATCGGGCTCACCATCATCGCCGCCGGCACGTCGATGCCCGAGCTGGCGACCTCGGTCGTCGGCGCCATGCGGGGGCAGTCGGACATCGCCCTGGGAAACGTGATCGGCTCGAACATCTTCAACCTGCTCTTCGTGCTCGGGCTCGCGGCGCTGGTGCATCCGATCGAGGCCGCGGAGATGCGCGGGATCGACCGGGCGTTCGTGCTCGGCACCGCGGTCGTGCTGGTGCCGATGATGTCGACCGGCCGGGTGGTCGCGCGGTGGGAGGGCGCGCTCCTGTTGCTTTCCTATGCCGCCTACCTGGCGCTGATGTGGCCGCGTGGTTAGAGCGCGGTCAGAACGGCCAGACCAGCGGGATGAGCGAGCAGGCGGTGATCCAGCAGATCGCGTTGAGCGGCAGGCCGACGCGCAGGAAGTCGGCGAAACGGAAGCCGCCCGGGCCGTAGACCATCAGGTGGGTCTGGTATCCCATCGGCAGCGCGAAGGCCAGGGACGAGGCGAGGATCACCCCGATCGCGAAGGGTCGGGTGGCGACGTCGAGCGTCTCCGCCAGCGGGATGACCAGGGGCAGCATCATCACCGCGGTGGCGTTGTTGGACAGCACCTCGGTCAGCAGCAGGGTGAGCAGGAACACGCCCCACAGCAGGGCGTAGGGGAGCAGCTCGGGGGAAACGACGCGCGCGGCGAGATCGACCAGGCCGTGGGCGAGGAAGCTCGCGGTGCCGGTGGTCTGCATCGCCATTCCCAGCCCGAGCAGTCCGTAGAGCATGAAGAGCACCTGCCAGTCGATCGCCTGGTAGGTCTGCCGCGGGCTCAGCACGCGGGCCCAGAGCAGCAGGAGCGCCGCGACGATCGCCGCGAAGTGAACCGGCACCGCAGGCACGGCAGGGACCATGCGGTGGAGCAGGTCGGAGAACGTCGCCACGGCCACCGTGCCGACCAGCGCCGCGACCGCCAGCCACGCCCGGCGCGGCTGGAGCGGCGGACCGGTGGACGGCTTGTCGGTCAGCACGAAGTCGTGACTCGCCTGCAGCCGGTCGAGGTTGAAGCGGGGTGTCACCACGAGCAGGGTGTCCCCCGTCTCGAGCGGCAGGTCGGCGAGCTGGCGGGTGATGTTCTTGCCGCCGCGGTGCACGGCGAGAACCACCGCGTTGTAGCGCTGCCGGAACGACGCCTCGGCCAGCGTGCCGCCGGTCAGCGACGACTCCGGCCCGAGCACGAGTTCGGTCACCAGGCCGTCGATTTCCGCCAGCGGCTCCAGCCCGAGCGTCGCCGCGAGCTGCTTCGGGTCGGTGGCCCGGCGGCCGTGAAAGGTGAGCAGGAAGCGGTCAAAGCGGCCGATCACCAGTTCGTCCAGGGGTTTGGTGAAGCGCTGGCCGTCGCGGCGGATCTCGAGCACGTGGATGCCGGCGTCGGCCGCGGCCAGTGGCGAGGCGGTCCAGCGCATGCCGACCAGCGGCGAATCGGCGGCGACCAGCAGATGGTGGAGCGAGGTCGTCCGTTGGTCGCTGTCGAGCATCGCCGCGGCCGAGCTGCGGGCGGGGATCAGGCGCGGGCCGAAGATCACGAGGTAGCCGATGCCGGCGATGGCAACCGGGATCCCGATCGGCGCCAGCTCGAACATCGACAGCGAAGGCTCGCCCATGTCGGCGAGCACGCCGTTGGCCAGCAGGTTCGTCGAGGTGCCGATGAGCGTGCAGCAGCCACCGAGGATCGAGGCGTAGGAGAGCGGCATCAACAGGCGGCCCGCGGCCACGTCGCGCGAGCGGGCGAAGCCGAGCACCACCGGCATCAGGATCGCGACGATCGCGGTGTTGTTCATGAAGGCGCTGGTCGTCGCGGTGAGCAGCGAGACGGCCAGCATCGAGGATCGCAGGCCGCCGCGCAGGTGGCGCTTGAGCAGCTCGCCGATGCGGGCGACCGCACCGGTCTCCTCCAGCGCGCCGCCGATCACGAACAGCGCGGCGATGGTCAGCGGCGCCTCGTTGCTGAAGACCTCGGTCATCCGGTCGATCGGCACCAGGCCGAGCACGACCACCAGGCAGAGGGTGGAAAGCGCGAGCACGTCCGGCGGAGCCCACTCGCGCAGGAACGCAAGCAGGACCAGGACGACGACACCGAGGGTGAGCGCGATGTCCAAATTCATGCGGTCTCCGCCCCGGCGCTTATCGGTTTTCCAGCGCCCCGCAAGCGCAATTCAAGGAGCGCGGGCGTCCCGCCCGTAGCTGAGTCTGAGGAAGAAACGGGCGGGACGCCCGCGCTCCTTGAGAAGCCCCTCATCCGGCCCTGAGCCACCAGCCGATCATCAGCAGGGCGGCGGCGGCGAGCCAGCTTCCGCCGACGCGCATCGCGATCCGGCCGGCGGGCTTTTCGATCCGCACGAGGAGGGCGGGGAGGAGGGAGGTGATGATGAAGACCGACACGCTGGCTCCGGTGAGCCCGAGCCAGCCGAGTCCGGCCTCGCGCATCGCGCCGCCATTGCCGACTCCGTGAATGGCCGCCGCGGCGATGATGAGCGCCTGATAGAGCGGGACGGGAAGCCGGCGGTCGAGGGCGACGAGGAGGCCGGTCAGTCCGAAGCTGACGATGGTCATCACCTGGCCGGGAACCAGCAGGGGGATCACGAGTGCCAGCGCTCCACCGGCAAACCAGGCAAGGGGGAGCGTGACGACGAGTGAGCGCACCCGGTCCTTTCCGCCGAGGGCGGCGAGCAGGGCGAGGGCACCGACCACCATCACGTCCTCGGGCGTGGCCGCCCAGTGCGCCATGCCGTCGTAGAACCCGCCGAAGCCGGTCTGGACGAGGTGGGCCAGCACGCCTGCGGCGTGGTGGAAAGTGATCAGTGAGCAGTGATCAGTGGCGATCACGGATCAGGCAAGGGCTTGGTAGAGGAAGACGGCGCCGCCGGCGGCGACGAGGGCGCCGGCGGTGCGGAGGGCGGGCCTGCCCCAGTCCCAGCGGTGAATCAGGCCGATGGCGATGCCGACGGCGTGGAGCAGGCCGGTGGCGATGACGAAGCCGATGCTGTAAAGGGTGCCGTTGGCTCCTTCGGGAAGCTCGGTGCCGTGGGCGTGGCCGTGGAAGAGGGCGAAGACACCGACGATGACGCCCGCGACCCACAGCGGCGGACGCGCGGCGGCGAGGACCATGATGCCGAGGACGATGGCCGAGGCGGCGATGCCGATCTCGACGCCGGGAAGCGGGACGCCGAGCAGGCCCATCATGCCGCCCAGGGCCATGGCGATGGGAAAGGCGACCGGCAGCACCCACACGGCGGGCTTTCCAAGCTGCGCGCCCCACAGGCCGACGGCGATCATGGCGATGACGTGGTCGGGCCCGGAGACCGGATGCGAAAGGCCGGAGAGCAGACCGGCTGCGGTGTCGGGATGCGAGGCGTGGGCGAGCGTTCCGCCTGCGGCGGAGTAAAAAGTAGAAAGTGGAAAGTAAAAAGTGATGGGCATGGCGGGAGGTGGTTGGACTAATGCGGAAGGGAGAGCTTTGTTAGATCGTGAAGGTGGCGGCGAGGCGGTCGATGGTCCAGAACGCGCCGAGGATGCCGATGGCGTAGCCGGGGGCGCGGCGCAGGACGAGGGGCCAGCGGAGGTCGATGGATTTCCAAGCGCGCTGCATGGCGAGGACGATGAAGACGAAGAGGAGTTGGCCGGCCTCGACGCCGAGGTTGAACCAGAGGAGGGCGAGGGGGATCGAGGCGTGGGGCAGTCCGGTGACCGACAGTCCGCTGGCGAAGCCGATGCCGTGGAGCAGGCCGAAGGCGAAGGCGACGACCCACGGGTGGCGCAGGGTGAAGCTGTCGCCGCCGCGCCACTTGCGGACGATCTCCGGACCGAGGAAGAGGATGCTGAGGGCGATGCAGGCGTTGAGCGGGCCCTCGGGCACCTCCACGATGCGGAAGGTGGCGATCGCCAGGCTGAGGCTGTGGGCGAGGGTGAAGGCGGTGATGGTTTTCACCAGCATCCGGGTGCCGTCGACGATCAGGAGCAGTCCGAGGACGAACAGCAGGTGGTCGAAGCCCAACAGGATGTGCTCGATGCCGAGCATGAGGTAGGTCGCGGCGAGGCGGCCCCAGCCGGGGGCTGACTCGATGGTGAAGGACGGCTGCTCCGGGGTGACGCGGTAGGTGGTGTGCCGGCCGTCGAGGCGCCGGATGCTGGCGAGGGCGTCGGGAAAGCGTCCGTCGGGCGCCTCGATCCGGACCACGGCGCCGTCGAGACCGCCACGGCGCTCGATTTCCCATCGCAGGATGCGGGAATCTCCGGACACCTGTTCCGTTGGCGGGGTGGTCGTGCGGGTTTCCGCGTCGAAGACGACCTCCGGCGCCTCGCGGACCGTGCCGACGACCGGCAGCTTCCAGGTGACCTCCGCCCGTCCGTTTCCGAGCCCGGAAATATCGAGGTAGCCGGGCCGGAGTTCGTGGGTCCAGCCGGTGAGCGGCAGCAGGCACCAGAGGGCGATGATCCGTTTCACGGCGATTCCTCTCCGGTTTCGGACCGCTCGATCGTGACCTGATAGCCATCGAGAAGGTCGCGGTTGAAGGCGTCGAGGCGCCGCTCGATCTCAGCATGCTCCCAGGCATCCCGGACCTCGTCGCGGATCCGTTCGAGAGGCGGCAGTTTTCCGGGTTCGCGTTGCTCGACCTTCACGAGATGCCAGCCGAATCCGGAGCGCAGCGGGCCGGACCACTCGCCGACGGGAAGCGAGGTCAGTCTGTCGGCGAAGGCGCTGCCGAAGGTGGCGGCAAGCGAGCGCAGGGGGGCGTCGGGACGATGCGAGGGCAGCAGCGTCTCGTGTCCGGTCACGGCTGCGCCGGACCGCAGTCGATCGAGCAGGCGGGCGAGTTCGGCTTCGGGATCGGCTCCCAGTTTCGCGGGATCGAAGTACATCTGCCGCAGGCTGATCCGCGGATCGGCGCGGAAGGATTCGGCGTTGGCCGAGAGGAAGTCGCGCAGCGTTTCGTCGGTGGGCGGAGGGACGGCGGCGGACTCCCCGGCGATGATGCCCATCTTCTCGCGGAGCCTTCGTTCCACGATCGGATCGTCGCGCTCCAGTCCGCGGCGGAAACCTTCGCGGACATAGGCTTCGTCGAGGATCTTCCGCTCGATGAGCCGCTCCAGCTCGGCATCAGTCGGAGGGCGCGCCTGGAGCGCCTCGAAGTCCTTCGCGATCCGGTCGATCGTCGCGGCGGTGATCGTGATCCGGGTGTCGATCGTCACGGGAGCCGCGGACGGACGGTCGTTGGAGCGGGCCAGCACGAAGATCAGCGCCCCGAGGACGAGGAAATGGAGCAGGGGTTCCTTGAGGATCTTCATGCGGGTCGGAAGGCGCCGGGGAATCTTGGCTCTTGTCAGACCGATGGCGAGGGATTGTTCCTCCGCCAGGGGGCGATCCGGGAGAACCAGGGCCCAGGGGAGCGGTGCCACCCGTTCCCCGCGGCTGCTTTGTGATGAGAGTGTCACAAAGGGGAGTTCGCAGGCGGACTTGGAGTCGTGTCCCATCATCACATCGTGCGTAGCATGAGCGAGTTGCGGCCGCGGGCGGGGAGTTCTTCAAAATGTGACGAACATGTCACACACGACCTGTTCTCGGTGACGAAACCGTCAGATACACCCCGGCCGTCCGTTTCACGGATCCCAACCAAAAAGAAACATGAAGCAATTGACCCCAGCCCTGCGAGCCGCCCTTCCGGTCGCGATGACCGCTTCCGCGCTCGCAGGTGACATGCTGCCTGTCGCCCAGAATCCCGAGCCCCGGAACGCCGGCGACTGGTGCGAGTGGCTCTCCAACAAGCCCGGAACCCTCTACAAGAACTCCGACAATCCTTACATCCAGGAGTTCGGGGTGTTCGGCCGCTTCCAGTGGCAGGCCGCCTATCTCTGGGGGGAGGACACCAACGGCTACGAGTTCAGCGACGACTACACCGAGGTGCGTCGTTTCCGTCTCGGTGCGAAGGCGAAGTTCCTGCAGTTCTTCGAGGTGAAAGCCAACGTGAACCTGGTGGATGACGCCCGTCACAACCTCACGCGGTGGCCCGGCGACGACGACCTGGGGTGGGGCTACGAGGATTTCGACGAGGCCTACATCGCCTTCGACGCGAAGAAGGCCTTCGGCATCGAGGTTCTCGACGAGCTGACCGTTGCCTACGGGAGGCACAAGTTCGAACTCGGCCATGAGGCTCGCATGTCCTCGAAGGAGATCCTGACGGTGGAGCGCTCGGCGATTTCCAACAAGGTCTATGGAAGCTACCGCCCGACCGGCGTGCATATCGAAGCGGTCAAGGGCGACTGGAACGTGCTCTTCGGCCTCTACAGCACCGACTCCATGACGCCCGTCGGCGGCAATGTCGACTTCATCGGTGGATGGAACGACGGCCTCGCCTACTTCGGAAGCGTGGGCTATCAGGCGACCGATCAACTGAGGTTCGTCTGGGACGTCGTCTACAACGACGCCAATCGTGGTCAGGACGACCTCTGGGGCTACCACTGGGCGATGTCCCTCAATGCGGAATACAATGCCGGCGCATGGGGGCTGATCGTCGACGGCATCTACGGAGACAATGGCCGGGGACGTCTGGGCGCCCTGGCACCGGCCCGCCAGGGAGACTTCTGGGGCGTGGTCGTGATGCCCTACTACTGGATCGTCGAGGACAAGCTCCAGGGGGTGGTGCGCTACCAGTATCAGGGCTCGCAGAACACGCGCGGGATCCGGGCGAACAGCCGCTACACCCGCCGCGACCACGGTCCGACCGTCAGCGCCCCGCTCACCGGCGGCCGCGGCAACGAGCACCACTCGATCTACGGCGGGCTCAACTGGCTCGTCTGCGGGCACAACCTCAAGTTCCAGACCGGTCTCGAGTACGACTGGATGAACATCCCCGGCGCGGGCGTCACGGGTGACGCGAGCGCCCTGACCGCCTGGTTCTCCTTCCGCAGCTACTTCTGATCCCGGGGTCGGACCCGTGCCCGGCGGTCGCGCCGCGCATCGCGCGATGCCGCCGGGTGACAGGTTCGACAACGGTCCCCATCCGCCCTCGTGACGACTCCGTCACCATGCGCGGGTGGGAAAATTCCCCGACATTTCCGATCCCTCTGCCGCGTCCGTAACGCGCGGCGCCACCTAGACACCAAACAGACACATGAAATCCATCATCACCGGCATCCTCGCCGCCAGCATCGCCACCGCCTCCGCCGCGGAGTCGCACCTCGATCCCGACCTGCCAGCCTACGAGCCCGTGTCCGGCGTGTCCGGCGGCCTGTCGTCGGTCGGTTCCGACACCCTCAACAACCTCATGACCCTGTGGGCCGAGGGCTTCAAGAAGGCCTACCCGAACGTCACGATCTCGATCGAGGGCAAGGGCTCGTCCACCGCGCCTCCGGCGTTGATGGAGGGCACCTCGCAGTTCGGTCCCATGAGCCGCCCGATGAAGGCCGAGGAGATCGACGCCTTCGAGAAGAAGTTCGGCTACAAGCCGACCGAGGTGCGGGTCGCGATCGACGCGCTCGCCGTCTTCGCCCACAAGGACAACCCGATCGAGGGACTGAGCCTGAAGCAGGTGGACGGCATCTTCTCCGGCACCCGCAAGAGCGGCAGCGAGGACATCAAGGAATGGGGCCAGCTCGGACTCGACGCCTGGAAGGGCCGTCCGATCTCGCTCTACGGGCGCAACTCGGCGTCGGGAACCTACGGCTTCTTCCAGGAGCACGCGCTCGGCAAGGGCGACTACAAGGCGACCGTGAAGGAGCAGCCCGGTTCCTCGGCGGTCGTCCAGGGGGTCGGCGGCGACCTCTATTCGCTCGGCTACTCGGGCATCGGCTACAAGACCTCGGGCGTGCGCGCCCTGCCGCTCTCGGATGGCGGCGAGTTTTTCGAGGCCACCTACGACAACGCGTTGTCGGGCGACTATCCGCTGGCGCGCTTTCTCCTCGTTTACGTGAACAAGAAGCCGGGTGAACCTCTGCCGAAGACGGCGCTCGAGTTCGTCAAGTACGCGCTTTCCACGGAAGGCCAGGCGATCGTCGAGAAGGACGGCTACTTCCCGCTGCCGGCCGAGCTGGCGAAGGAGGTGATCACCTCGCTTTCGGAATAATCACGGATTGACCCGGAGCCCGTCCGGGGGCAGCAACTCCGCGTCCAAGTTGTCACTTGGGCGGGATTGCCCTCAGGCGGGCTCTTCCGTTGATTGCCCGCTTCCGCATGAGCCTCAAGCCCCCGACAGAGCCCGACCCCAGGCGTTTCGAGGTGTCGAAGGGCACCTTGTTCCTGGACCGGGCGATGACCCAGCTCATCCGGGTCGGCGGGCTGATGGTGATCCTTGCGGTGTTCGGGATCTTCTTTTTCTGCCGCAAGGAGCTCCTGCCGCGTTGCCCCGGCTCCGAGGGCGAGGCGGGGGGGCTCCTCGAGACGCCCGGCGGCGCGGCGCGGGTGCTCGGTGTCGATGAATGGGGCGAGAAGCCCTTTCTCTATCGCGGCGGCGCGGAGGTGGTCTTCATCGATATCGAGTCGGGCGAGCGGGAGGTCGTCCCGGTTCCCTCGCTGGAGGAGGTCGAGGTGACCGCCGCGTCCTACGATCCCGTGCATCACCGCGTGGCGGTCGGGCTCGCCGACGGCAGGGTCGGTTCCTTCGTGGTGAGCTACGGCACGGAATTCGACGAGGAAGGCGGTCGCAAGATCATCCCCTCGGTCGAGGCCGAGCCGTGGTTCGAGGTGGGCGTCGGGGAGGGTCCGGTGAAATCCCTGTCCTATGGCGACGGCGGCAGCAACCGGGTCTTCGTCGTCGCGCGGGAGCAGGGCGTGGCGGTGCTGCGCCTCGGCCAGAAGCGCGCGCTGATCGGCAAGCCGAAGCTCACCCTCCTCGGCACCGACGATCTCTCGGACGACGTCGCCGCCGACGTCGTGGCGGTGGTGGCCTCGCAGAACGGTCAGGCGGTGCTGGTCTCGGGCGACGACGGCAAGGTGCGCTACTTCCTCGAAAGGGGCGGCAGCCTGGAGCTGACGCAGACCTTCGAGCCTTTCGAAGGCGAGCCGCCGGTGCGGATGGACTACCTCTTCGGCGGGGTTTCGGTGGCGATGACCGGTGACGGCGGCGGGCAGAAGATCTTCAGCCTCTTCCGTCCCGAGGGCTCCTCCGAGCGGCTCTTCGGCGAAACCAAGGCATTCCCCCCGGTTGGTGAGGGCACGCCGGTGTTCGCCACGAGCCTGCGGAACAAGAGCTTCCTCACCGGCGCCGGCGGGCGCTTGTCGGTGCGCCATCTCACCTCCGGCGCGACGCGGTGGGAGGGTGAGGCGGAATTCGAGCCGGTGGCGGTGACCATCGACGGCAAGACCGAGCATTTCTTCATCGCCGGCGAGCAGGGGCAGGTGCAGCGCTTCGAACTCGACGATCCCCACCCGGAGGCCGGCTGGAGGGCGTTCTTCGGCAAGGTCTGGTACGAGGGGGGCGAGGGACCGGTCTTCCAGTGGCAGTCCACGGGCGGTTCCGACGATTTCGAGCCCAAGCTTTCGCTGATTCCGCTGATCATCGGCTCGCTCAAGGGCACCTTCTACGCGCTGCTTTTCTCCGTGCCGGTGGCGCTGCTGGCCGCCGTGTTCTCCGCTTCGTTCCTGCCGCAGGACATGAAGCGGGTCGTCAAGCCGGCGATGGAGATCATGGCCTCGCTGCCATCGGTGGTGCTCGGTTTCCTCGCCGGGATCTGGCTGGCGCCGATCATCGAGGACAAGATGCCGTCGATCCTCCTCGTGTGCCTTTCCCTGCCCGTTTCGGCGCTGCTGATCGGGACGATCTGGTGCCGCCGTCCGATCCAGGTCCGGCGCTGGCTCGAGGGCGGACGCGAGTGGATCGTGATGCTGCCGGTGGTGGCCGTCGTCTCGTGGGCGGCCTGGTCGCTGGGGCCGGTGCTCGAGAAGCTGGTCTTCGTCTATCAGGATCCCACGAGCGGCCGCGAGATCGCCGACTTCCGCCTGTGGTGGCCGCAGGCGACCGGGCTTTCCTTCGACCAGCGCAACTGCGTGGTGGTCGGCTTCATGATGGGTTTCGCGGTGATTCCGGTGATCTTCACCATCGCCGAGGATTCCCTTTCCAACGTGCCCAAGACCCTCACGGCCGCGGCCGCGGCGCTCGGTGCCAGCCGCTGGCAGGTGGTGCGCACGATCATCATCCCGGTCGCCTCGCCTGGGATCTTCTCGGCGCTGATGATCGGCTTCGGCCGGGCCGTCGGAGAAACGATGATCATGGTCATGGCCACCGGCAACACGCCGGTGACCGAGTGGAACATCTTCAGCGGCATGCGCACGCTTTCGGCGAACATCGCCGTCGAACTGCCCGAGGCCGCACCCGGCTCGACCCATTACCGGACGCTGTTCCTCGGGGCGCTCGTCCTCTTCGTGCTCACCTTCACCCTGAACTCCGTCGCCGAGGTGCTGCGCCAGCGGCTGCGCGAGAAGAACAAGCTTGTCTGAAGCGACCATGGCCGGATCCTCCAATGCCTTCGCGACCACCGGACGCTCCCGCAAGGGGGAGCCGCTGGTGTGGCTCACCGCGATCGGCCTCACGCTCGGCGTGATGCTCACGCTCGGCCTGCTCGGCCTGGTGGTGGTGAAGGGTTTCCAGACCTTCTGGCCCAACCGCCTGATGGTGCTGGAGGTGAAGACCGGCGACGGGCTGCGGAAGCTCGCCGGTTACGAAACCCAGGAACGGAGCCGCCGCGATTTCGACGGGACGGTCCACGACGAGGTGCAGATCTTCCGCGGCAACGAGGAGATCAACGGGGAGACCTTCGTCTACTTCGACGTCGCCGACATCGTCAGCAGCGAACAGCCCGACGACCTGCTCCTGATCGAGCGGCTCAGCGGCGGCAACGCGATCGGAAGGGCGAAGGCCCTCGAATTGAAGGACGAGGGCACGCTCGACGCCGACGAACCCGGCTTCCGCGACCGTCTCGCGACGCTGATCGACACCGCGGAGGACAGGCGCGAGAACCTGAGGACGATCGAGAAGACCAAGATCGGCCGCAACGCGAAGCGGGTGAAGGAGCTGACCCTCGAGCGCAAGCTCATCGAGGAAGGCAAGGTGAAGGGCTCGATCGAGGCCATCGATGCCGAGCTCGAGTCGCTGCAGGCCGACTTCGTCAAGCTCGATGCCGAACGCACCCGGATCCGCGAGCGGCTCGAGGCCGACGCGCTGGTCGTCGAGTCCGCCGACGGGCGGGAGATCACCATCCTGGCGATGGACCTGTTGCACGTCTTCCGCGCCAACGAGGCGGGATTCTTCGGCCGCGTCGGCGAGATGTTCCGCCGCATCTGGACCTTTCTCAGCAGCGATCCGCGCAACGCGAACATGGACGGCGGCGTCTATCCGGCCATCTTCGGCACGGTGGTGATGACGCTGGTGATGAGCATCTTCGTCACCCCCTTCGGCGTGATCGCGGCGATCTACCTGCGCGAGTATGCGAAGCAGGGTCCGCTGGTCCGCGCGGTGCGGATCTCGGTGAACAACCTCGCCGGGGTGCCCTCGATCGTCTTCGGGGTCTTCGGGCTCGCCTTCTTCATCTACTTCGTCGGCGGCGTGGTGGACGACGTCTTCTTCCCGAACTCCGTCGAGCCCGTGTACAAGAGCGGCGGCATCCTGTGGGCGTCGCTGACCCTCGCGCTGCTCACCGTGCCGGTGGTCATCGTCGCCACCGAGGAGGCGCTGGCGGCGGTGCCGCGGGGCGTCCGCGAGGCGGCGCTGGCCTGCGGCGCCTCGAAGTGGCAGGCGATCCAGCGGGTCGTGCTCCCGGCCTCGCTGCCGGGCATCCTCACCGGCGTGATCCTCGCGATGGCCCGCGGCGCGGGCGAGGTGGCGCCGCTGATGCTCGTGGGTGTGGTGAAGAGCGCGCCGGACCTGCCGTTCGACTCCGCCGCGCCCTTCATCCATCCCGAGCGGCAGTTCATGCACCTCGGCTTCCACATCTACGATCTCGGTTTCCAGTCGCCGGATTCCGAGGCGGCCAAGCCGATGGTCTTCGCCACCACGCTGCTGCTGATCGCGATCGTGGTCGTCATGAACCTCGCCGCCATCATCCTCCGCAACCGGCTCCGCAAGAAGTACGCCACCAGTAGTTTCTGATGACACGCGAGGACTTCATCGCCATCGAGCACTTCAGCTTCTTCTACGGGGAGAAGCAGGCGCTGCATGACATCGACATGGCGATCCCCGAGCGGCAGGTGACGGCGCTCATCGGCCCCTCCGGCTGCGGGAAGTCGACGCTGCTGCGCAACATGAACCGGATGAACGACCTGATCGAGGGCGTGAGCCACCGCGGCGACATCCGGCTCAACGGCAACAGCCTCTACGATCCGAAGATCGAGGTGATCTCCCTGCGGAAGCGGGTGGGGATGGTGTTCCAGAAGTACAATCCCTTCGCCAAGACGGTCTACGAGAACGTCGTGTTCAGCCTGCGCGTCGCCGGACGCAACAAGAAACGCGAACTGGACGAGGTGGTCGAGCGCTCGCTGCGGGCCGCCGCGTTGTGGGACGAGGTGAAGGACAGGCTTCACGACAGCGCCTTCGGGCTTTCCGGCGGGCAGCAGCAGCGCTTGTGCATCGCCCGGGCCATCGCCAACCAGCCCGAGATCCTGCTGATGGACGAGCCCTGCGCGGCGCTCGACCCGACCGCGACGCTCAAGATCGAGGCGCTCATCCGCGAGCTGAAGTCGCAGTTCACGATCGTGATCGTGACCCACAACATGGAGCAGGCGACCCGCTGCTCCGACCGCACGGCCTTCCTTTACATGGGGCGCCTGATCGAATACGGGAACACGAAGCAGGTATTCGAGAATCCCAGGGAGGAGGAGACCGAGGCCTACATTTCCGGGAGGTTCAGTTGATGCACGACATGGTCCAGAGCCGAGAGGAAGTGAAGACATCCTTCGCCAACGATGCGATCCAGATCGATGGCGTCGATTTCTGCTATGGTTCATCGAAGGCGCTGAAGGACATCTCGTTCAACGTGCCGGCGGGGGAGATCGTCGCCCTGATCGGTCCCTCGGGCTGCGGCAAGTCGACGCTGCTCCGCTGCTTCAACCGGATGAACGACCTGGTCCCGGGCGCGAGGGTCACGGCCGGGTCCATCCACATCGACGGCGTCGAGATCCACAGCCCCGAGGTCGACCCGGTCGAGCTGAGGCGACGGGTCGGGATGGTCTTCCAGAAGAGCAACCCGTTTCCCCGCACGATCTACGAGAACGTCGCCTACGGCCCCCGTCTCACCGGGACCACCGACAAGTCCGAGCTCGACGGCATCGTCGAGGGCGCGCTGCGGGATTCCGCGCTGTGGAACGAGGTGAAGGACCGCCTGCACGAAAGCGCCTTCGGGCTCTCGGGCGGCCAGCAGCAGCGCCTGTGCATCGCCAGGACGATCGCCGTCCGGCCCGAGATCGTCCTGATGGACGAGCCGTGCTCGGCCCTCGACCCGGTCGCCACCGCCAAGGTCGAGGAACTGATCCTCAAGCTGAAGGAGGACTACACGATCGTGATCGTGACCCACAACATGCAGCAGGCGACGCGGATCTCCGACCGGACCGCCTTCTTCTACCTGGGGGAGCTGGTTGAATTCGGCGAAACCTCGCAGATCTTCACCAGGCCCCGCCGCCGGGAGACGGAGGACTACGTCACCGGCCGCTTCGGCTGAACCCTTCATTGATCCATGGAACCGAAGACACCCCACATCATCCGGGAGTTCGACGACGCGTTCGGCAAACTCGGAAAGACGGTCAGCGTGATGGCCAGCCAGTGCCTCCTCAATCTCGAGCGCGCCATCACGGGACTGATGAAGCGGGACATCGACCTCTGCCGCGCCGTCATCGCCGACGACAACGACATCGACGAGGCCGAGCGGAACATCGATGCCTTCGGATTGGAGATCCTCGTGCGCTTCCACCCGGTGGCAAGCGACCTGCGCAAGGTCATCACCTCGATGAAGATGGCGGCCAACCTGGAGCGCATCTCGGACCATGCCGTCAACATCTCCAAGCGGGCGAGGAAGATGCTCAACAAGCCGGAGATTCCGGAGACCCAGTTGGTCGAGCCGGTCTACAAGCTGGCCGACCGGCTGCTCCGCGATGCGCTGGTGTCCTTCACCGATCTCGATGCCAGCCTGGGTGCCTCGCTTCGGGAACGCGACCAGGAGATCGACCGGGCGCACAAGCGGGTGATCGCCACCCTCAGCGAGCGGATCGAGGAGGGCGGCGAACTCACCGAAGCCTACCTGCACCTGATCTTCGTCGTCCGCTCGCTCGAGCGCATTGGTGACCTGGCGGTGAACATCGGGGAGGACGCCGTGTTTCTCGACCGGGCGGAGGACATCCGTTACACGAAATCCCGCTCCGGTCAGATCGCCGCCGAAGACGACGAGGACGACTCCTGAAGCGGGCCCGGCATGTCGGTGACGACCGCGTGACCGCCGATTGCTTGTCCGATCCTGAAAGGCCGGAATCCGGGACATTACCCGAATTTGAACCTTGGCAGGGGTCGGGACTCTGGTAGCTTCCACTCCAAAATTCGGAGAGGACGATGGAGAGCAGCTTGCGGCGTTCGGTTCTGGTTCTCAACCGCTTCTGGCAGCCGGTGCAAACCTGCTCCGCGCGGCGGGCGTTGAAGCTTCTCTGTCTCGGGCATGCCCAGGTCCTGCAGACCGACGGCGAGGCAAAGTTCCAGACCCACGATTTCGACAGTTGGCTCGAGTATTCGGCCACCGGCGCGGTCGATGAGGTCGTCCGCTCGGTGCGGATCGCGCTGGGCGTTCCGCGGATCGTGGTGCTGACGATCTTCGACAAGTATCCACGGCTGGAGGTGCGCCTGACCCGTCGCAATGTGTTCCTGCGCGACCAGTTCACCTGCCAGTACTGTGCGAAGGAATTTCCCGAGCCGGACCTGAACCTCGACCACGTCCTGCCGCGCGACAAGGGCGGACGGATGACCTGGGAGAACATCGTGACCTCGTGCATCCGGTGCAACACGCGCAAGGCCAACAAGCTGCCGAAGGAGGCGGACATGCATCCGCTGCGCAAGCCGGTGACGCCCAAATGGCGGCCGGCCTTCGGCCTCCGCGGCTATCACGGACCGCCGCACGAGAGCTGGTTCCATTTCCTCGAGCCCGACCGCAACTCGGTGAGGCTGTCGGCGTGAATCAACTGCTGAACCCGGCGGGGAAGATCATGTTCAGCAGCAGGGTGAGGAAGAAGTTGAAGATCAGCAGCGCGAGGGCCGAGAAGACCATCGCCCGCGTGGTGCCGAGGCCGACGCCGACCGCGCCGCGGGTGACCGACAGTCCCTGGTGGCAGGAGATGATCACGATCAGGATGCCGAAGACCAGGCCCTTGGTCAGGGCGATGACGATGTCGTCCAGTTCCGTGTACTGGTGGACCTGGTCCATCCAGTAGGCCGGGTTGACACCGGCGGGTCCGGTGGTGCCGACGAGGAAGGACGAGATGATCCCGAAGGCCGCCGACTCGGCGATGAGCAGCGGCATGGCGACGAGCATGGCGATCAGCCGCGGCGTGACGAGGTAGTCGATGGGATGAACGCCCATCGAGCGCAGGGCGTCGATCTGCTCGGTGACCTTCATCGTGCCGATCTCGGCGGCCATCGAGGCTCCGACCCGTCCGGCGAGCATCAGCGCCGTGATGGAGGGCCCGAGTTCGCGCAGCATGGCGACGCTGACCAATGCCCCCGCGCCGGATTCCAGACCGAGCGGGCGGAACTGGAACAGGGCCTGCGCCGCGAGCACCGCGCCGGTGAAGGCGCCGGTGACGATCACGACCGGCTGGGAGCGGTAGCCGATCTCCGCGACCTGCCGGATCATGAGCCGCCAGCGCGGCTTGCCGTGGACGAGGGACTCGGTGATCTTCGAAACGAGCAGTCCCAACTCCCCGAGGTAGTCGAGAAGCGAGATGAAGAGCCCGCCGGTCTTAGCGATCACGTCGGCAGACTAGGCGATCGGCGGGCGGATGGCGAGACGTGCGTGGGCTGGCATCGGCCGCCGATCGGTGCCAGGATGACCCCATGGCCGACGACCACTGGATCTGCCCCGGTTGCGGTGCCGAACTGCGTGTCGGCATCAAGGGCTGTCCGAAGTGCTCGAAGCCGACCCGCAAGCGCCGTCGCAAGGTGAAGGCGAAGGGCGGTCGGCGTCCGTGGGAGCAGGATTCGAGCTACGACGGACTCGACCTGCCCGACGATGACTTCGACTACGATGAGTTCGTGTCGCGGGAGTTCGGCCGGGCGCCGCACCGCCGCGTGCCGATCAAGTGGTACTGGTGGGTGACCGCAATCGTGCTTTTGATCCTCATGGTCTGGTTTGGCTGGGGAATGCTCTCGTCAGCATAAACGAAAATCGTGATCCTGTTGGACAGATCACCCGAGCCCTAATGGCGGTTTCACAAGTTGCCGTTGCAGGTGTCCCGAAGGGACATTGCATTCCCAGCCGGGGCGCTTCAGCCCCCGGCGCTCGCCGCCCCGGTTCCCTCGTCGGGAACCGACGTCACACGTTCTCCAGAGTTTCGTCGGTTTCCGACGAAAATCAATTCCGGCCGGAATCCGGGCGCTGAAGCGCCCGGCTAACGATGTCAGGTCCCTTCGGGACGGCGTCAGGTTCCTTCAGGACTGATCGAGAGACCTGTTGAAAGAAGTGCCGTTAGAGCATCCATCAGGCGAACGCGCTCCGCAGGAGGGCGAGGCTCTTGGGGATGGCGGTCAAGGGATCCTCCTTGCCCTCGAATTCCAGCGAGACGTAGCCGCCGAAGCCGGCCTGGCGGAGGATCCCCGCGATCCGGGGATAGTCGAGGTCGAGGGTGTACCAGACGCCGCCGCCGAAGTAGGTCTTGGCCTGCAGCAGCACGGTGTCGGGCGCGAGTTGCGCCAGCCGGTCGTAGGGGTCTTCGAGAAAGTTGCCGGTGTCGAGCGTGACGCGGAGCCACGGCGAATCGATGGCGTCGATCACCCGCTTGACGCCCTCGGGTGTGACGCCGAGACCCCAGTGGTTTTCTAGTCCGAGGATCACGCCGCACTTCTCCGCCGTCGGGAGGATCTTCTCGTAGGCATCGATCACCCAGCCGAAGGCCTCTTCCTCGGTGTGTCCTTCCAGCGGTTCCTCGATGCCGCGCCTGGCCATGAGATCGTTGAAGTCCTTCGATGTGCCCCAGGTGCCCGAGTTGACCCGCATCGTCGGGATGCCGAGCGCGTGGGCCTGCTCGATGCAGTCGATGGTGTGGTCGATGTTGGCCTGACGCTTGTCCTTGTCCGGCGAGAGGAAGCCCTGGTGGGTGGAGTAGCCCATCAGGTCGAGGCCGTTGACGAACGCGTGGCGCTTGAGCTTCTGCAAGGTGCCGTTGTCGGTGGCTTCGAGCTGCCGCTGGAGGATCTCGAAGCCATCGAAGCCCATGCGTGCCGCATGATCGAGGCAGACGTGGAGATCGCGCAGATCGTCGCGCCGGAAGCCCCAGAACGAATAGGACGAGACGCCGATCGGATTTGCCCGGCGCAACGGCTCCGCGGCGGGAGACTCGGCCCCAGCGGGAAAGGGGACCGCGGCGAGGGACGCGGTGGTGAGGAAATGGCGGCGGTTCATGGGTGCCGGATGTAAGGCAGGGACTCAACCGGTTCCAAGGCGATAGATGGAGGGCCGCGGCCGACGATATCTCGTTTTCGGTCGCGAAGGGTCCACGGGGGCATGCCGCCACGGATCGCGGGAGGGGCTGGAAGGGGTGGAAATCGACCTTACTTGGACGCCTCGGGATCCGCCTCGAAACGCCCGAAGGCCCTGTCGGGTGCCGGTGCCACGCTGAGGAACCGAAGCGCCCGTGAACTGGCGTCCTCGGAGCGAACGGACCGCGTTCCCGGGGTGAATCCCGTGAGGTCTGTGCCGATCGTGCCGTCGATGACGAGAAGGTCGTCGACCGCGGGGATTACCGTGATGTCCAGCGCGGCGAAGACATCAGGACCCACCTGAAGCGGCGAGATCCTGCCGATGCCATCGAATTCGGCGGTGGCGGGATCCCTGCCGGTCCAGAGCTCGAAGACGTTGCCCACGCCGTCGAGGTCGGGATCGGCATGAAAGCCGATGATCGCTGGGTCGCTCTCGCCCTCGAACGGCCCGCCGGCTCCGGTGAGGAGCTGCTGGACGCAGAACTCGTTGTCCGCCGCGGCTCCGGTCTCGCGAATCGTGACGGTGGTGGTGTTGCTCAGGGTGCCGTCGGTCGCGGTGACCGATACGGTGTAAAACGACTGGGTCTGGAAATCGAGCGGGCCGGTGGTCGTGATCGCGCCGCTGTTCGCGTCGATCGCGAACGGCCCGCTGCCGCTGAGCGAATAGGTGACCGGATCGGTTTCCGGGTCCACCGCCACCACGGTGCCGACCGGCGATCCGACCGTGGCGCTCTCCGCGATCTCGAGAATGAAAGGCGCGCCGACAAACTCGGGCGCGAACAGCGGATCGGTCAGGAACACCGTGGTGACATAATCATTGGTGGTGGCGCTGCAGGTGCTCGTGAGGGTCGTCATCGTCGCATCGACAATGAAACTTGCCTTGCCATCCACGGTGGTGAGACGTTCGCCGAAATTCACATTGCTGAAACTGACGTCACCACCGCTTGTCGTGCAGAATCCGCCACCGGAAACCTCCCCCACCACCGTCGCGGAAATTCCCTTCATGATGGTGATCGGCAACGTCGAAAAGCCCGAGGCCGGTCCGCTTAGGTTCAATCTCAGTTCTCCAGCCAGTGACGCTCCGCCCCCTCTCGCATTCGCGGCCACCGGGGTGTTGTCACTGAAATCGACCGAGCTGAACACCTGGTCGGAAACCAGATCGAAATCGAAGATCAGGTCCCCTCCCGCCGTTCCTGGAAAGTCGTTGATGTTGAGCCGGAGATCTTCCGTGGACGGTGACGGTGCCAGGGTGCTGCCCGCTGAAAGCGTCAGATCCGTGGCGCTGATGATCCCGCTGCCGCCAATCGTGCCGCCCAGGATGTTGATGTCCCTGCGGTTGGTGGTGAAGTTCCCCACCGTCAGCACGCCGTCGATCTCCAGCAGACCGTCCACCTGGGTCAGGTCGCCATCGATCACGATGTTCGAATCCGGCGCTCCCCGAACGGCGCCCCCGCTGGTGACCGATCCCTCGATGTCGACGGTCGAGTTCGCATCGGCCCGGATGGTGCCGACCCCCATCGTGTCGGCGTCCTGAATCTGGAGGGTGGCTCCGTTGGTGGCCAGAAGAAGACCGTCATTCTTCAGCAGGCTGTCCCGAGGTTCCACCCGCAAGGTCTGCCCGGTTTCATTCGCGCGGATGGTGCCCTGGTTCTCAATCAACAGGGCGTCCTGTCCGACCGAAACGATGGTGCTGGTGTGGAATCCCTCGATCACTTGCAGGGGCCCGATGATCAACCGCTGGTCGACGGCTCCCGTGAAGTTCTGCGATTCTCCTGTCAGGCGCACGATTCCCGCTCCGCCAAGCGTGATCGGCCGATCGGCCGGATGGTCGAAGAACAGGCGGGTGCCCGAGCCGGCTCCCACCAACTCGATCACTCCGTCGTTGGTGACATCCCCGCGAATGTTGAACGGCAGGCTGTTCGCGGTCGCCAGAATGCCTTTTCCAAAGGTCACGCCGTCCAGATCGGTACCGTTGTTGACCACCCGGAAGATGTTGTTGCGGTCGTCGCCATCACCGCCCGTCGCCGTGAAGGCCACATCCTTGAAGTCGGCGAAGACACTCGCAAACTCACTGTCGTCATCGATCAGATACGAGCCGTTGCCGGAAAACGCACCGTCCACGAACCGCAGGATTCCGCCGTCCACCGCGGCCACCGTCCCCTCGTTGACGAAGGTGTCGCGCGCTTCGATCGACAGGAACTGGCCGGTGGAGCCGGCCTGGATCGTGCCCTGGTTGACGATGTTCAGGGCACCTTCACCGATCGATGCGTTCACATCCGTCTGGAATCCTTCGAGCGTCTGATCCGGCCCGATGACCAGCATTTGGCCCAATGGCCCCGTGATGTTCTGTGCCCCCCCGGTGAAGCGAACCGTGCCGGAACCCCCGAGGGTGATGCTCTCATCGGTCGGATGATCCACGAACAACCGGGAGGATGAGATCGTCCCGGTCAGCTCGATCAATCCGTCGTTCGTGAGCTCGCCGGCGATGGTGACCGGCAGGTTGTTCGTCGTCGTCAGGATGCCATCGGCCAGCGTCACCCCGCTGAAGACGGTGCCGTTGTTGATGGCCCGGAAGATGTTGTTGCGGTCGTCCGCATCGCTGTCCACCGCGGTGATGGACACGTTGGTGAAGGACGCCGAGTTGCTGGCGAACTCGCTGCCGTCGCCGATCCGGAACTGGCCCGAACCCGAGAACGCGCCCGAGACGAAGTGCAGGATGCCGCCATTGGTGGCGGACAGCGTTCCCGTGTTCACGAAGGTGTCGCGGGGCGCGAGCGCGATGAACTGACCGGTCACATCGGCCCGGATCGTTCCGTCGTTGACGATGTTGAGCCGGTCGTTCCCCAGCGGAGTGACCAGGCTCGTCTGAAACCCCTCGATCGTGTGGGAGGCACCGTGAATGAGCTGCTGGCCGATCGCGCCCGAGATGTTCTGCGACCCTCCGGTGAGGCGGACGATGCCGCTTCCGCCGAGCGTGATGGCCTGGTCGGTCGGGTGGTCCAGGAACAGCCGGGCGGTGGAAGCGGTTCCTCCCAGTTCCAACATCCCATCGTTGGCCAATCCGCCGGCGAGGGTGATCCCGAAGCTCGGTTGCCCGAGAAGGGTCGTACCGCTGCCGATGGCGAGGGAGTTCAGGGTGGGGGAGATGTTGAGGTTGACCGGTGCGGGAAGTCCACCGGGAAGCGTCACCTCGTATTGGTCGGTGGCGTTGTTGTTGGGCACCGCGGCCGGGGACCAGTTGGCCGGCGCATTCCAGTTGTCGGACGGATCTCCGCCGGTGAAGGCCGAATTCACGACCGCGGCATGCAGCGCGGGATGCAGGGTCATGAAAACGAGGATCGAACGGGGGCGGAATCGAGTGGACGACGGTTTCATGACATTGAGGGGAGCTGACTCGTGGATCTATCGGAGGCGGGGATACAGAAATATCGATACCTAACTACCCGGACTCGATGGGCATTCAAGCCAAGAGTTCAACGAAGACCCGGGGTGATCAAGCGGGAGAGGAAGAGGTTGCCTGAGGGACAGGATTCCGGATGAACATGATGAGATCCGGATTCCGGAACTCCGAAGGTGCGCAAATCTTCCGCTCAGGGTCCGGAAACACCCAAACGGCTTCCATTCATTCCATCGGGTTCATCATGCTCCGCCAGTTCCGCGCACCGCTTGATTCTTCCCGCCGCTTGATCGCCCTGCGGCGAAAGTTGGCTGGGAAAGCCGCCGTGGCATGCGGCAGCGCGGTTCATTCGATTTCGAGACGGTAGCGTCGAAGGGACGGATCGACGAGGCGCGACCAGGCGTCGATGCCGCCGTCGATCGCGCGGGTGTTCTTCAGGCCGTGACCCTGGAACCACGAGCAATGGTCGAGGACATGGCGGCCGGTGTGGTCGTAGAGCAGGATCGGCCGTTGGGGATAGCCGGCGAAGAGCCGCTGCTGGAGATCCTCGGTCATGAACTCGGAGCCGGGGATGGCGACGGCTTCGTGCTCCTCGCGGGTCCGGGTGTCGATCAGGAGCGGTGGATCGTCCGAATCCAGCGCCGCCTTCGCGTCCCCGGGCGCCATCAGCATCGCGCGGTCGTGTTCGTGGCTGTCGAGCAGATGGGCGAGCATTTCCGCGGCATCGAGGTCGCCGGCCCGCTTGGCGAGCCGGGCCAGCGTCTCCTCGGGAGGAAAGCCGCAGCTTTGGCACCCGCCGAGATGGTAGCGGGCGAAGAGCGCGCGGCGGGCGCCGGGCAGCGCCTCGAGGATTTCGCCCATCGGGGTGTCGGTGGTCAGCGCCTCGGGGATCATGCGGGCAGTATTGGGGAGAATCGGCCGGGGAGCAACCCGGGCGCGCCGTCCTTGCACCCCGGTCGGCTTGGCAGCACAGTGCGGCCAGATGCTCCGACCCCAGTCACCGGACGAACCGAAGATCTACTGGCTGCCGAACCTGATGACCGCCGGCAACCTGGTCTGCGGATTCTTCGCGGTGCTGACGATCTTCCGCGGGATCATGGTCGCCACACCGCAGCAGGGTCAGTACGACTTCGCCCTGGCGCAGCCGTTCTACGAGCGGGCGATCCTGCTCATCTTCGCCTCGTGCCTCTTCGACCTGCTCGACGGCCGTCTGGCGCGCCTCGGCGGGAAGGAGTCGCCGTTCGGCCGGGAGTTCGACTCGCTCGCGGACGTGATCTCCTTCGGCATGGCGCCTTCGCTCCTCATGGCCAAGGCGGTGCTGTTCCCGCTGGACGAGGCCTTCGGGCAGCTCCAGCTCCAGGGAGTCGGCTGGGTGCTGGCCTGTCTCTATGTCCTGTGCGGCGCGATCCGCCTGGCGCGGTTCAACTGCCTCGCGGCCCTGCCGAAGTCGTCGGAATC
>CALGOH010000042.1 GCA_937957985.1 uncultured Verrucomicrobiae bacterium | reverse complement strand
ACGAATACAAGCTCAGGGGCTACTTCACGGGTGCCACGAGCTACGATCCGAACAGCAATCAGGAGCTTCCGGTGTTCATGCTCACCGACTATGATGTGCTGAAACGCGATCCCGGCTGGCTTTTCCGACCGGACGACCGCTACGATCCCTATCGCATCACGCTCTATCCCCGCTGAGGAAACCCATGGCGAAGATCCCCCAGAAACCGGGCCGGACGGAGGGAAGCGTCCAACGGAGGGTCGCCGGAGCGCCCCGAGAGTCCCTCGGCAGGGTCGGAAGGATCACCCATGACGCCCGCGACACCGCCAACGGCCGACGACGACGGCGAAGCCGGCGCGATGCCCGCTACGGCGCCGCCGGAACCAACCACGGCGAAATCCTCCGGCGATGGCTGATGGTCGCCCTCGGGTTGGCCGGAGTGGCGATCTGCTCCATCCTCGTCTGGACCCTGCTCCGGCAGGCGAACCCTCCGAAGAAGCCCGGCCACACATCAGGCGCCACGGGCACCGAGTCTTCCGCAGCCTCGTCCCTGTCTGCCTCGGATGCCGTGGCGATGGTCTCGGGCATGCTTGAGGCGGAATCCGCCGCGGACCTCGAACCCCTCCTCCGCCAAGGAGACATCGACACCGGTGAAGCCCTCGACCGGATCCGGGAGATCAGGGAAGACCTTTCGGAGACCGCCAGCCCGAAGTGGCTCGGCAGCATCGACGCCATCGCCCAACCGATCGAGTTCGTCGCGCTTCCGCGGAAGTTTTCCGGACCCTTGCTCGTTCCGTTGACCCCCGACGCGCAACACCGGTGGCGCATCGATTTCGATGCCATGACCGGTCACTGCGAGCCGCCCTTCTCCGACCTGGTCGAGGGCAGGTCCGAGCAGGGACTCGTCCGCGCGATGGGCCGCATCGACACCTACTTCAACGGCCCGTTCCGGGATGAGGATGTCTGGATGTGCATCGCCCTGTCGCAGCCCGACGAAGACGGAATCATCTACGGATACTGCCGCCGGGACGGATTCGGCTACCGGGCCATCGAAGTGATCGAACGGCGGAACCGGCGGGCCACGACCGATGCCGGCATGTCTCCGGACCGCGGCAATGCCTTCCGCACCACCCTGCGACTGCGAAAGGTGGAAAACAGCCTCGACCGCCAGTACCAGATTACCGAAGTGGTCTCGGACGACTGGGTGGTCGGTGATCGGACGCTGGAGGAGATCCTCCGCCAGCGTGCCGAGGAGGAATAGGGCGCCGCCCGTTCAGCCGCCGTAGGACGACTCCACCCTCTGGGCGACGTCGCGGTAGCCGTAGTCGACCTCGTAGATCTCCTTGAAGCATTCGATGGCCGACTCCTTGTCGCCCATCTCGTCGTGGAGGAGGCCCTTCTCGTAAAGCACCTCCTTCTTGGTGGCATCCATGCCCGCCAGATCGGCGAGCGCCGTTTCGAGCTGCTTGATCCCCATGTCGAGCATGCCTTTGGCCTTGAAGGTCTGGCCGAGCAGCAGCAGCACCTTCGACTGGATGTGCGGGTTGCGCTTGGCCTGCTGGAGCTGCGGAATCGCGGCGCTGTAGTCGCCGGCCTTGAAAAGCGCCCGCCCGAGGTCGAAACGCACCAGCGGATCGGTCGGGTTCTGATCGACCCGGCGGCGCGCCTCGTTCACCATCTCCTGGGTGCGCTCGCGACGCCGTTCCTCGAGCTGGGCCTGGATCTCGGGATCGTCGGGATTCTCGGCCGCACTGGCCTCCAGATTGCGGAGTTCCTGTTCCTTGAGACGGTCGCTCATCACGCCCGCCTTGGTGCGCAGGGCGCTGTCTCCGTTGCTCAGGGAGTAGGCCCAGTCGTAGTAGGCGTGGGCCTGCTCCCAGTCCTCGAGGCGCTCGAAGACCGAAGCGAGTTCCTTGACGACCTTGAGGTTGTTCTGGTCCTCCGCATACTCCGCGGCAAGCTGGTCCCGTCGTGCCTCGAGCTGCTCGCGGGTCAGGCCGGAACGCGACTGCTTCTCCAGCTCCTCGAACTCCTCCTTGTTGCGCATCAGGTCGCGCATGTTGGCGTCCTCGCCCCACTTCTGCTTCTCCATCGACGCGCGGGCCGTCGCGTCCTTCTCGCCCTTGATCGCCGCGGAATCGGTCGGGTGATGCTTGATGATGTCCTTGTAGACCTCGGCCGCCTTCATGCTCTGCCCGTGGGTCAGGTAGAACTCCGCAAGCTTGTGCATGTACTTGGCCTCCTCCGGGTGGCCGCGCCGGATGATCTCGAGCGCGAACGCGGCGCTTTCGTTCCAACCGAGTGTCTGGAACGCCTCGAAGAG
>CALGOH010000041.1 GCA_937957985.1 uncultured Verrucomicrobiae bacterium | reverse complement strand
AGCGTGTAGGCCGGAGCTCCGGTTGCGGCCAACTACCGCGGCGCCTTCGACAGCGAGGATCTCTGGATTCTCAAGTGGACGGCCCTGTCGGACTACGGCCTCCTGCGTCCCGCTCCGTCGATCGTCGATACCGATGGTGACGGCCTGACCGACGACGACGAGACGAACGTCTACGGCACCGATCCAAACCTCGCCGACACCGATGGTGACGGAATCGAGGACGGTGTCGAGGTGGCCTATGCGGCGCTTGGTTTCGACCCGCAGGTCGATGACACGGCGACCGTGCTTGGCAACGTTTACACCGAATCCAGCATCCTGGAACTCCGCACCACCGCGGGAGTCACGGTGCAAAAGGTTGGCAACACCGCCTCCCTCGCCGTGCCGGTCGAGATCTCCGACGACCTCGGTGGTTGGGATCCAGCCGGCGACATGACCCTTGACGTCGACGTCACGGCGTTCCCGGACAAGGCGTTCTTCCGACTGAACGTCGAGGACGCGAACTGATCCATCGCTGGATGTTGCGAAACTCCAAGCCGTCCGGTCCCTGTGGCCGGGCGGCTTTTTCTTTGGAGTGCGGAGGCTTGCCTCCGCTTTCGGCCGACTCCTGTGTCGGGATGCTCGGGTTGTTCGGCATGAAGGCACAGGGCGCTTTCGTCGTCATGCGGAGCCTGCTGATCGCGTGCGCTGCTTCCCATTGCTCGAAAGGTCTTTGCACGCGGTCGAGAGGCTTTTACACGGGGTCGAGGAGCTTTTGCACGAGGTGGGAGATCCGTTGAACGATGTCGAGAAGCGTTTGCATGGCGTCGGGGAGCCATTTGAACTTCGAGGTGGCAAGCCGGACAGCATGAACGGTTCGGGCTCGTTTCCCTATCGATTGCGACAAAGCCGGGATTGATCTGGAGAGCTTTCCCGGTCAGGGTGAGTCCATGAAAATCGAGGTCGAGACGGAGGATGACGGTCGCTTCATTGCGGAGATTCCCACCATGGCGGGCGCGATGGCCTATGGTGCGACCGCCGATGAAGCGATCTCCCGCGTCGAGGCGCTGGCGTTGCGGATCCTTGCCGAGCGGATCGAGGCGGGTGAGGATTCGCCCGAGTTGGAAGGGGTCTTCTCCATTTCAGCATGAGCGTCTGGGGTTCGGCGAAGGCAAGACGCGTCTTGCGGGCGCTTCTCGCCATCGGCTGGTCGATCAAGCGCGAGGCCGGCGGGTCTCATCGGGTTCTGGAAAGGGACGGCTGGCCGGATTTCGTGTTCGCATTCCACGATGGGACGGAGATCGGGCCTCGGATGCTGGCCCGGATCGCGAAGCATACCGGCCTGAAGCCCTCGGATTTGTAGGCCCTCGGGGGTCGTGATACGGGCCTCGGGAATCGCCCCGTCATGGCTCCTGAGATGCCGGGTGAACCCGGCGCTCGCCCCTCTTTTGACGAAACCGTCACATAGGGGCCATCGGCAAAACGGGGCATTCGCTCTTGGATTCCGGCGCTCCGATCTCCATGCGCCTTCCCCGAATTTTTCCCGCCCTGCTGCCCTTGTGGGGCGGCATGCTTTTCGCCCAGGACGAACCGGTTTCGCAGACCGAAACCCTCAAGGATTCCGTCCGGGAATGGATCGAGACGATGCGGGAGATCCAGGATGCGGAGGACACCTGGGAGCGCGATCGGGTGCTGCTTGAGGACCAGCGCGCGGCGCTGGAAAGCGAGATCGCGGACCTGACCAAGCGGGTCGAGGAGGCCAGGGTCGAGAAGGAGGGGGCGGACAAGGAGTCGCTCGACGACGAGGCGAAGCGCGATGCCTATCTCGAAGCCAAGGAAGTGCTGGCGACCGAGGTGCGGGAGCTGGAGAAGGCGATGATCGAGCGCCTGCCGAGCTTCCCCCGGCCGCTGGCCGACGAGCCCAAGGTCAAGGAACTGATGGAGCAGGTCCGCCAGGACGTCGCCCTCACGGGCGAGGAGGCGCAGGGAGGCCTGACCAAGCGCCTGAACAACGTGCTCAACCTGCTGACCGAGTCCGAGAAGTGGCAGCAGACGGTCCACCTGCGCGACGAGCTTCACGAGTCGAAGGACGGCCGGAAGTTCAACATGAAGGTCGTCTATTTCGGGCTGGGTGCCGCCTACGCGGTCAACGAGTCCGGCGATTTCGCCCTGGTCGGGATGCCGACCGCGGAAGGGTGGAGCTTCAGCGAGCGCAACGACCTGGCGGAGAAGATCAAGACCATGGTCGACGTGCTCAACGGCGACGTGGACGCCCAGTTCGTGGAACTTCCCATCGATTTGAAATGAGATCCCTGATCCGATTCACCCTGTCGCTTTCGCTGGTCGCCTGCGTGACGGCGCAGACGGCCGCCGAGACGCAGCTCGCCGAGGCCCGCAAGGAACTCGAGGACACGCGTGTCGAGTACACCGCGATGCGCACGGCGCTGTTCCGCGAGATCAATCGCCTCGATGACCAGGCGATCGAGCTTGGACGCGAGTTGAGGGCGCTGGAAACCGAAGCGCAGCGACGCACCAGCCGGCGTGCCGCGCTGCGGCGCGAGATCGAAGGCCGCGAGGCCGAGTTCAACTACGCGGTCGGAGTGCTCAACAACTACGGCGGCGGACTGGTCACGCGGGTGCATCCGGCCGAGAACCAGCTCTACAAGGACCGCCTCGACGAGGCCTCGGCGAAGGCCGCGGCGGCGGACGACGACTACGCGGAGGAACTCCGGCACCGGCTCGAAGCGGCGAAGGTCGGCATCGAGCGCCTGGCGGCGGTGCCCGGAGGGCATCGTTTCGAGGGCCAGGGCCTGCGCAACGGCAGCGAGGCGGTCGATGGCAGCCTGCTGGTGCTCGGGCCGTCGGTGCTCATGAGCGCCAAGGACGGCAGGTTCGAAGGGGTCGCGACCTTCGCCGCGACCGGCACCGAGCTTCCGACCGTGGTCGGCCTCACCGGCGTCGAGGACGGCGCGATCACGCGGATGATCGCCGAGGGCGAGGGGACGATTCCGCTGGATGCCAGCATGGGCAAGGCGATCGAGGTGCAGGCGGCCGAGGAAACGATCGGCGAAACGATCGAGAAGGGCGGCATCGTCGGACACGCGATCCTGGCGCTCGGCGTGGTGGCGATCGGGCTGACCCTGTTCAAGGTGCTGGAAATCACCCGCTATCCGGTGCCGTCGCGACGGGTCGTCAACGAGATCCTCGACGACCTGCTTGCCGACCGCCGCGACGAGGCGGCGCGGCGGGCGGCCAAGCTTTCGGGCCAGGCGGGTGCGATGGTTCGCGCCGGGGTGGAGAACTTCTACGAGAAACGTCGTATTTTGGAGGAGGCGCTGTTCGAAAAATTGGTGTCGGTGAAGCCGAGGCTCGAGCGTTTCCTGCCGTTCCTGGGGCTCACCGCCGCGGCCGCGCCGCTGATGGGCCTGCTCGGCACCGTGCTCGGCATCATCAAGACCTTCAAGGCGATGGCCCTTTACGGTTCGAGCAACCAGAAGGCCTTCACCCAGGGGATTTCCGAGGCGCTCATCACCACGGCCGAGGGTCTGGTGGTCGCGATTCCGGTGCTCGTGCTCCACGGCCTGATGCGCAGCCTCGCCAAGGGCAAGTTCAGCGAGGTCGAGGGCGTGGCGATTTCCCTGATGAACGGGACGACCGAGCTGGAGAAGGGAGGGGCGGCGCCGTCCAGGCCGTCCGACGACGGTGATGCCGATCCGGACCCCGAACTGGTGCCCAACCCGGCCTGACCCCATGAACCTCCTCCACGATGCGTTGCAGATCTTTCTCACCGGCGGGGGGATCATGTACATGCTCGGCGGGGTGGCCTTCATCCTCTACGCCACGGCCTTCGCGGCGCTCGCCTACGTGAACCGCGGAAACCTCACCGGCAAGGACGCCGACGAGTGGCCCCAGTGGCTGTCCGACCCCGAGCACGCCAAGGGCCGGATGGGCGAGGCCCTGCGCTACGTCGTCCATGGAGACCGCCTGACCATCAAGACCGTCCAGCGCCGGGTGCGCGAGGTGCGGCTGAACCTGGTCTCGGCGATCGACCGGCGGCTGCTGGTGATCAACACCCTGACCGCCGCGGCGCCGCTCGCCGGCCTGCTTGGCACGGTGATGGGGATGCTGGCGATGTTCGGCGGGCTCGCGCAGGGCGGCGGCGGCATGGAGGCGGTCGCCAGCGGCATGCAGGAGGCGCTGATCACCACCCAGACCGGGCTGACCATCGCGCTGCCGGGACTTTTCATCGGCCTCATCGTCAAGGCCAAGCGCGACGCGATATCCGGCGCGCTGGCCCGGCTCGAGAGCCTGATCCTGACCACCCGATTCAAGAGAAGTTAGACCATGTTCGGACGCAGCATCGGAGACGAAGCGGAGGAGGAGGTTCACGTCGACCTCTCGCCCATGATCGACTGCATCTTCATCCTCCTGATCTTCTTCATCGTCTCGACGGTCTTCGTCGAGGAGACGGGGGTCGAGGTGAACAAGCCCGACGTCGGCGCCGCGGCCAGCGCGCTCGACAGCAACTCGATCCTGCTGGCGGTGACCGAGGACGACAAGGTGTTCTACGGCGGCGAAAGCATCGGCATCCAGGGCGTGATCGGGAAGATCAAGCCGCTGCTCACCGAGACGCCCGACATGCCGGTGATCATCCAGGGCGACGAAGGCGCCAGCCACGGGGCGGTGCAGAAGGTCCACGGCCAGGCGCTGCTGGCCGGCGCGCAGAAGGACAAGATCTCGGTTTCCACGAAGTAGGTGAAACGCAAACTCCACGTCTACCGACCACCGCGCGGGCGCATGACCGGGATCTTCGCGATCCTCGGTGGTGTGCTGGCGACGATCGGGGTGTTCGTGGCGATTCCGCTTTCGCAGAAGCTGGCCGAGCAGTTCTCGCCGCCGGTCGCGCCACCGCCGGAGCTGACCATCGATCCGCCCGAGGACTTCGTGGTCGAGTTGGAGGAGCCGCCGGAGGAACCGGACGAACCGCCGCCGGAGGAACCGCTCGAGGATCCGGCGAACCTCGACCTGGGCATGGACCTCGGGGACCTGTCCGTTGGCACCGGCGGCGCCTTCGTCATCGAGATCCCGAAGTTCGCCATGGCCGGGGGGGATGATCCCTTCGACGGCGGCATGATGGACAGCCCGCCCCAGCCGATCTCGAAGTCCCAGCCGGTTTATCCCAGCAGCCTGCTCAGCAAGGGTATCGGCGGCAAGGTGGTGGTGGCCGTGGTGGTCGATGCGGCCGGCAAGGTCACCAGCGCCAAGGTGCGCAACTCGTCGGGCAACCGGGAGCTCGACGGCGCCGCGCTGAAGGCGGTGCGGAAGTGGAAGTTCCAGCCGGCGGTGCGCGGCGGCAAGAAGGTCCGGGCCACCGCGCTCGTGCCGTTTGATTTCGAAGTGAAGCGATGACGATGATGCGTTCGATTTTCCCACTTGTGGTGCTTGGTGCGTTGGCGGGTTCCGCCGCCGCCGAGAAGATCATTCCGCCCTCGAACCTGTTCCGCGACCCGCAGTTCGTGCGCGAGTTCGTGGGAAGTTATGGATTCCACTCGGAGGTCGAGCCGAAGGTTTCGCCCGAGGAAAGCCGCGTGCTGGTGAAGCTGCGGGAGTTGTTCGAGAAGGGGCGCTTCAACGAGGCCGAGTCGGAGCTGGTCCGCTTCATCAAGGAGACCGAGGCGCCGGCGCCCGGTGCGACGAATCCCGACGGCTCCCCGGTTCAACCGCAGGAGATCAGCCCGGCGATGGTCTTCGTGCTCGGCAACCTGTACTTCTCCGCCGACCGGACCGAGGAGGCCCGCCGCGCCTTTCTCGAGGCGATCCGGCGCTTTCCCAAGTTCCGCAGGGCCCACGTCAACCTCGGCTATCTCTATGTCTCTAAGGAGGACTTCGACAAGGCGATGCGCCACTTCCAGGAGGCGGTCTCGCTGGGTGAGGGCAACCCGCGGGTCTTCGGCCTCCTCGGCTATTGCTACCTGCTCAAGAAGCAACCGCTGGCGGCGGAGAACGCCTACCGGCAGGCCTACCTGCTCGATCCGGATTCGAAGGACTGGAAGCTCGGCCTGGCCCAGGCGCTGATCCAGCAGGAGAAGCTCGAAGAAGCGTCCGCGTTGCTCGGCACGCTCATCGAGCGCTACCCCGAGGACAAGCAGTTGTGGCTGCAGCAGACCCAGGCGCTGCTCGGTCAGGAGAAGAAGATGGAGGCGGCGGTGAACCTGGAGATCCTGCGGATGAAGGGGCTGGCCGGAGAGTCGGACCTGACCCTGCTGGGCAACCTCTACATGGACCAGGGGGAGCCCCAGCTCGCGCTCTTCGCGTATCTGGCGGCGATCGAGAAAAGCGAGAAGCTCAATGTTTCCCAGGCGCTCAAGTCGGCCAAGATCCTCAACGACTATGGCTATCCCGAGAAGGCCGACCAGTTCGTCAACCGGGTGCGCTCGCTCGCCGGCGACGGAATGAGCGAGGAGGACCGGGTGGCGATCCGCCTCGTGGAGGTCGGCATCTCGAGGTCGGCGGGGGATCTCGATCGGGTGGGAAGCCTGCTCGAGGACCTGGTCGCCCGCGATCCCGCCAATGGCGAGGTCCTGCTCGAACTCGGCAAGCACTACGACACCCTGGCGAAGCAGGAGGAGAACGACGAGAAGCGTCGGGAACGGCTCGCCGAGGCGAAGACCAAGCTGCAGATCGCCGCCGGCATGGACGAGGTCGCCTACGGCGCGAACCTCGCGCTCGGGCAGTTGTTCGTCCGTGAGCGGCAGTACGTGGACGGCCTTCCGAAGCTGGGGCGTGCGCGGGAGCTGAAGCCCAGCGACAATCTGAAAGCCTACGTCGCCAAGGTGCGACGGGCGGCCGACCGCCAGCAGCAGCGAGAGGAGCGCGAGGCGGCGGAACGCGAGGCCAAGGAGGTCGAGGAGAAAGCGAAGCAAGACCAATGATCATGAAACCGATCCCCATCATTCTGGCTTTGATGGTGCCGGCGCTTCCGGTGCCGGCCAACGAGGCCCTCGACATTCTGGAGGGCAACAAGAGCGTCGAGGAGGTCGACCTTCCGCCGCTTCCCGGTGAGGAGGTGGAGAGTGCCGATGCCCCGGTGGTCTATGTCGAACCCGAGTGGGCCCCAAGCCCCCTCGATCCGGTGTGGTCGCGGGCCGTGCTTTTCGAGGATGAGTCGAATCCATGGATCCAGCAGCTTGCGATCATGGGTCTGTACCAGTGGAATGGATCGTGGGGAACCGCGGAGGTCGAGGGGGCTCCCAACGTTGATCGGGACACCTCCCGCACCCGTCGTGCACGTCTCGGGGCGCGCCTCAAGATCTTCGGCAACACCGAACTCGAAGCGATCGGCGAGTTCGCGGGTGAGGGCCGCAATCAGGAGTTGGAGACCCTCAAGGGCAAGACTCATTTCCTGCCCAACCACTACGTGGAATACGGCAAGTTCCGCCCCAGGTTCGGAATCGAGGGGACGAAGGTTTCGAGGGATCCCGCGGCGCTCCTGACCCCCGAACCCGCCTTGCTGACCTATATGTTGATGAGCGGAAGGACCCTTGGCGTGTCCATCGGCCAGGACTGTGTCCCGTGGAGCTGGAGCGTCGGCTGGTCTCCCAGTGACACCGACTTCGATTTCGGAGGCAACAATGGCATCATTGCCGCGAGTCTCGCCTACGAAGCTGCCGAACGCATGGATGACAATTCCGCGATGCGGACGCGCTGGAACCTGGATTTCCTCTATAACCTGGACGGCAGGAAGGGGTTCACCACCCCGCGCTACCGTCCCAATGGCATGACCGCCGCAAATGGTCCTCAGCCGATTCCCGCCTATCCGGCGTTCCGGCACCTGGTCGCAGCCGGAGTCGAACTCGAGGGCGAGCGATTCGGGTTCGAGGGCGAGTTCATGCTCGCCAGTGGAGACTTGAGTTTGTGGGGGATGACCATCACTCCCAACTATTGGGTGATTCCCGGGACGCTCCGCCTGGTCGGCCGCTATCATTATGCCGACACGGATTCCCCTGGCGGTCTTGTTGGAGGACTGGGTGCTGGTAGTGATCCGTATTTCGACCCTTCTCCTGTCTTCACCGGCGACGAGTTTCATTCCTTCTACCTCGGAGGAAACCTCCATCTCTATCAGGACAAGCTCGTGCTGCTCAACGGCATCGAGTATGCGATCATGAAGGACCAGACGGGCGCGACCTTCGACACCGACGCGTGGATCTGGCACTCGGGTGCGCGCATCTCGTTCTAACCACCCGACTCCATGAAACGGCTCCTTCTTCTCCTCTTCCTCGTCGTCGCGGCCCGCGGGGCCGAACTCGATGTCGCGGCGATGGGTTCCGACCTCAACGGCTGGAAGGGTGGCGTGGCCCGCTATTCCCTGTCCGGGGCGGGCTTCGAGGTGACCCGGCCGGTCACCCGCACGGATGGCAACGGCAACCTGATCGTGACGACGGTGATCCGCGAGCGGAAGCGGGGCGCGCCGGTGTTCGAGGCGACCCTGCGTGCCCTGGTGTCGCCGGACGGACTGGTGCGCACGCTCGGGATGGAAGGCTCGGTGGAAGGTCATCCGTTCGAGACGGGCGAGATCACCCGACCGGAGCCGGTGACGCCGGCACCGGTGGCCGGCGAGACCGACACAGAACCGGTTGGAAGCACCTTCGTCGATGTCACTCCGATCGATCCGGACGAGGCCATGATCGAATCGCTGGCCCAGGGCCTTCGCTCCGCGATCGAGCGGGCAAGGTCTTCGGAGAAGGTGGTCAGGAGGGACCTCAGCGGATGGATTTTCTCCTCCGAGGCGTCGTCGTCGGAAGTGATCGCCGAGGGGGTCGACGTGGTCGTGCGCTCGGTCTTTCGCCGGAGTGGCTCCTTGAAGGAGCCATGATGATCGGGCAGACGGCTTCCGAGCCGTCATTCGGCACGGGCGGCCCGGAGACCGCCGACCCGACCTTCATGGCGCTGGAACAGACGCCACTCCTAGGAGTCACCTTTTCATTGGACGCGCCGGACATCCGGATAGACTTCCCGCATGGCGAAGATCCTCGTTGTTTCCGGCAGTGCCCGTCGTGATTCGGTGAACCTCAAACTTGGCCGGGTCGCCTGTCAAATCGGCGAGGAACTCGGGGCGGTTTGCGAGCTGGTCGATCCCCGGGAGCACGAGCTTCCGCTGTACAACGCCGATCTGGAGGAGCAGGACGGGCTTCCCGCCGCGGCTCTGGAGTTGAAGAAGTCCTTCGAGGCGGCGGACGGCCTGCTGTTCTGCTCGCCGGAATACAATTCCTCGATCACGCCGCTGCTGAAGAACCTGATCGACTGGGTCAGCCGGCCCGCCACCGATGACGAGCCCTCGCTTTCCGCCTACCGCGGCAAGGTGGCCGGGCTGGTGTCCGCCTCACCCGGAGCGCTGGGCGGCATGCGGGGACTCGTGCAACTGCGCTCGATCCTCGGCAACATCGGCGTCCACGTGATCCCGACCCAGTACGCGCTGGCCGCCGCCTATGGGAAGTTCGACGACTCCGGCGCGCTGACCGACGAAGGCGCGATGGAGAAGCTGACCGCGGTGATGAAGGAACTGGTCGAGACAACCGAGAAGCTGGCCGGGTAGGAGGTGGGACGCCTTCGTCCCGCGACAGGTATGGCCGGACAACTGATGGAGGATCCGCGACGTCGGTAACGTCGTCACGGGGTGCGGGACGTCCCGCCTCCATACTCCACCGACTCGAGATACAGTCCGTCGGCCGGCGCGCAGAAGCTGCATCGTCCATGGGGGAGCCCGGGTGGCTGGTCGAGCCAGGCGGCGAAGTCATCGAGGCGCAGCCGGCCCTCGGCGACGCGGACGACGGCCCCCGTCAGCAGGCGCACCATCTTGTAGAGGAACCCGTCGCCGCTCCAGGTCAGGCGCCATCCATGGTCGAGCGGCTCGATCGTGGCACGGGTGAGGGTGCGGTGGTGATCGGTGTCGTCGGTCTCGTTGCCCCGCCTGGCGGAGAAGGCCTCGAAGTCGTGGCGGCCGAGCGTGAGCTGGAGCGCGGCTTCGAGTTGCATCGGGTCGAACTGCCGGGGCAGGTGCCACGCGAGGCCGGCGCGGAACGGAGAGAGCACCGGCTCGGTGGCGATGTCGTAGCGGTAGGTTTTCGCGATCGCCGAGAACCTGGCGTGGAAGTCCGGCGCGGCCTCCCCGGCGGCGAGCACGCGGATGCTGGCCGGCAGCTTGGTGTTGAGCGCGGGCACCCAGTTGAAGGGGTTCATCGTCAGGCCTTCCGGCGCGTCGAGATGGGCGACCTGTGCGAGCGCATGCACGCCGGCATCGGTGCGGCCCGAGCCGTGGACCCGCACGGGTTTCTTGGCGACCTCGGTGGCGGCGGCTTCGAGCAGGTCCTGGACCGTGTTGCCGCCGGGCTGCGACTGCCAGCCGTCGTGGGGACGGCCGTCGTAGGCGATGGTGAGCTTCAGACGCATGGGCGAGGCTGCTCCTCGAAGTGCCAAGTGAGAAGTGCCAAGTGAGAAGTGCTCCGGCAGGGTTTTGTCGTTTCCCATTTGTCATTGAAGGCGCAGCCTTCCGACGTGGATCGGGAGATCGAGGGATTCATCCGCTTTGTGGCGGTGGAGCGGGGGCTTTCGGAAGCTTACCAGCTCTCGCTGCGTCAGACGCTCGAGGCGCTCGAGGGATGGATGGGCCGGAAAGGACTGCCTCTCGCCGACCTCGGCACGGAGGAATTGGCGGACTTTCTCGCCGATCGGAAAAGCTGCGGTCTCGCGGCATCCTCGCTGAGGGTCGCGACCGTGCACCTCAAGGTCTTCTTCCGCTGGCTGGCGGCGACCGGCGTGCTGCCGATGGACCCGGCCGAGCCCCTGCTCGCGCCCCGCACCGGCCAGGCGCTGCCGGAGACCCTGAACCGCGCGATGGTCGAGCCCGTGATGGAGGGCCACGACCTCGCGCGGCGCCACAGCCTGGGGGCCCGGGCGAGGCGATAGATGGCCTATGCCTCGGGGCTGC
>CALGOH010000040.1 GCA_937957985.1 uncultured Verrucomicrobiae bacterium | reverse complement strand
CGATTGCTACTCTGCTGACGCCCTCTCGTTCGCGGCCGCCGCCGCCCCTGCGGGGCGGCGGTCGTTGTTCTCCGCCGCCGCGGGCGGCCTTGCGTTCCTCGGGGCTCAGCTTGCCGTCCTTGTCGGTGTCGTACTTGTCGAGGAGCTCCTGATGGCGGGCCTTCATGGCTTCGCGCATCGCCTCGCGTTCGGCCTCGTCAAGCTTGCCGTCGCCGTTGGTGTCGAACTTCTCGAGCATCTTCTTGCGACCTTCCTCGCGGCGGGCCTCCATGGCTTCGCGTGCGGCCTTGCGCTCTTCCTCGTCGAGCTTGCCGTCGCCGTCCTTGTCGAATTTCGCGATGACCTCCGGTGGCGGACCGCGGCGTTCACGTTCGGGTTTCGGGCCCTTGCCGTCCTCGGGAGCGGCGCCGAGGGCGCCGGCCAGTGCGATGGCCAGGGTGGTGGTGACGATAGGATGTTTCATCGGTTTGCGGGTTGATGGTTGTTGGAGTCGGTGAATTTCCGAATCTGGTTCATGAAACCCGGGGACGACCGAAAGGTTGCGCGGCGGAATGATTTGCCAGCGGGGGCGGGGACCGGTTGGATGCCCGCACGAATCCGCCGATGACGCCCGCCCCCGGCAAAGACTCGAAGGCCGTGACCTTCGTCAAGCGCACCGCCAGCACCCTCGGGCTGTGGGCGTTGGTGACCGCGGCGTTCGTCAGCCGGCTCGACTGGGCCTACGTGTCGCTGATCGGCCTGCTGGTGATGCTGGCGACGGTGGAATACGTGCGGATGCTCAAGGACGGGGGTGTCAGGGGTTTTCCCGGTTTCCTGGTGGTCTTGTCCCTCGCCTATTCGGTCGGACTCTATGGGTTTCTTCTGGGCGACGGCGTGCCGGTCTGGTTCGACGGCATTGCGATCTTCGCCGCGATGGCCGGAGCGTTCGCGCTGCAGTTGCGGAGACCGATCGAAGGCAACGGGCCGATCCTCGCGGTGGCCCTGACGCTCTTCGGCTTCGTCTACATCGCCTTCCTCTTCAACTTCGCCGCGCGGTTGATCTTCGTCGTGCCGGGACCCGGCGAAGTTCCGGGCGCGATGCTGGTGCTGTGGGGAATCGCGGTGACCAAGTTCACCGACATGGGCGCCTACATCGTCGGCTCGGCGATCGGCCGTCACAAGATGATCCCGCACATCAGCCCCGGGAAGACCTGGCAGGGATTCGGCGGCGCGATCGCCTTCGCCCTGCTTGCCGGCTGCGGTCTCTACGCCCTGTTCCGCGACGACATGCCGAACTTCTCGACCGGACTCCACGTGCTCGGCGGCTGGCCGATGGTCGTGGTGCTGAGCATCGTGCTTTCCCTCGCCGCGGTGGTGGGCGACCTCGCCGAGAGCGTCTTGAAGCGCAGCCTCTCGGTGAAGGATTCCGGCCACGTGCTGCCGGGCATCGGCGGCGCGCTCGACCTGATCGACTCGCTGTGTTTCACGCTCCCGCTGCTTTACCTCTACGTGACATGGGTGGCGGGATGAAACGCAGGAAGGTCGTCCTGCTCGGTGCGACCGGGTCGATCGGCTGCTCGACGCTCGAGGTGGCGCGTCAACTGCCCGAACGCATCGAACTGGTCGGACTGTCAGCGAACGGCAACGTCGAACGCCTCGCGGAACAGGCGAGGGAAACCGGCGTCCGCCACGTGGCGATCGCCGACGCGTCGAAGGAGTCGGAACTCCGGAGCCTGCTTCCTCCGGACGTGCGGGTCCACGTCGGGGCCGGGGGATTGGTCGAACTCGCCACCATGGCGGAGGCGGACATCGTGCTGGTGGCGATCGTCGGCACGGGCGGACTGCACCCGGCGCTTGCCGCGATCGAGGCGGGGAAGGATCTCGCGGTGGCCTCCAAGGAGATCCTGGTGATGGCCGGCGAGGTGGTCACCGCGGCCGCGGAAAGGCACGGCGTGCGCATCCTTCCGGTCGACAGCGAACACAACGCGATCTTCCAGTGCCTCGACGGTCACCGGGGTGGTGCGGACGAGGTGGCGAGGTTGATCCTGACCGCATCGGGAGGACCCTTCCGGCAGACTCCGGCGGAGGAACTCGAGCGGGTGACTGTCGAGCAGGCGCTCAAGCACCCGACCTGGGACATGGGCCGCAAGATCACGATCGACTCGGCCACGCTCTTCAACAAGGGGCTCGAGATGATCGAGGCACGCTGGCTTTTCGGCATCGGCATGGAGCGCATCGACGTGGTCGTGCATCCGCAGAGCATCATCCACTCGATGGTCGAGTTCGTCGACGGCTCGGTGCTGGCGCAGCTCAGCCGCACCGACATGTGCTTTCCCATCCAGTACGCGCTGACCTGGCCCGAGCGGCTGCGCGGCGGACTGGAGCCGCTGGACTTCGCCGAGCTGGCGAAGCTGGACTTCGAAGCACCGCGTCGCGCCGACTTCCCGGCGCTCGATCTGGCGCGGAAGGCGGGCCTCGCGGGAGGCACGCTGCCGGCGGTCTTCAACGCGGCCAACGAGGTCGCGGTGGATGCCTTCGTCGGGGGGCGGATCCCGTTCCCCGGCATCTGGCGGGTGGTGGGGCGCGTCATGGAAGCCCACGAGGTCGTCTCCGCCGGTTCGCTGGACTCGGTGATCGCCGCGGACGGGTGGGCGAGGGATGAGGCGGAGCGGGCTTGCGGCGACGGCGGAGAACGATAGGATGTCGGCTGATGAGAATCGTCGGTTTGTTGGGAATGCTCGCTTCACCAGCGTCAGCGGTGATTTTTTACGCGACGGGCGATCCCGCCCACAATCGTCAGGTGGCGCCCGGAGGATCGCTGGAGGACTCCGGTTGGCAGTACCAAGGTCTGTTCGGGAGTTATCTCGGGACCGCGATCTCGCCGACCCACTTCATCACGGCCGCCCACGTCCCCTCCAGTCCGACGACTTTCGTCTCAAAGGATTATTTCAACGGCGGATCGGACGTGACCTACACGGTCAACACGACGGCAAACGGCGGCGTGGGTTACTGGAACATCTCGGGCACCGACCTGCGGATCTATCAGATTAACGAGACCTTTGCCAGCTACGCCCCTCTCTACACGGGCACCGACGAGCTTGGAAAGGATCTGGTGGTGATGGGGCGGGGCACCCAGCGAGGGACCACGGTGACCTTGTCGGGCGACGACATCGGCTGGCGCTGGGGAGCGGCCGACACCGCCGCCCGCTGGGGCACGAACCAGGTGGCGGCGACCGTTTCATCGGGCGGGGCGGATTATCTTTACGCGACCTTCGATGCGGCGGTCGGAGGTGACGAGGCGCACCTTTCCAGCGGTGACTCCGGCGGAGCGGTCTTCATCCTGGACGGCGGGGTGTGGAAGCTGGCGGGCATCAACTACGCGGTCGACGGCGATTGGGACTACAACGACGTGGTCGATACGAACGAGTTCCGGGCCGCGCTCTACGATGCGCGGGGAATGTACGTCGGCAGTGATGCCGACGGCTGGACCCTGGTGGAGGATGAGGGTGAACCAGTGCCCAGCGGCTTCTATTCGACCCGCATCAGCAGTTACGTCGGCGACATCGCGGCGATCACCGGTGTTCCGGAACCGACCCCCCTGATTTTCGTCGCGGTGACGGGGTTGGCGGGCATTTGGCGTCGCCGCCGTTGACGTTCGCGGGGCGATGGTCTCCCATCGCGCGGATGGCGAGCGACAAGGGATCGAGGTTTTCCACGGATGGCATGCGGTGGGTGCTGTCCTACCTGCGGCCCCACGGGCGGGTGTTCATCCCCTCGATGCTGGCGCTGCTTGCCACGGCGGCCCTTTCCCTCGCCTTTCCGTGGTTCATGAAGGAGCTCTTCGGCGGGACCGTGGACGACCTGAGCCGGGACGTGCCGGCCGCGGAGATCCTCGACTCGGCGAACCGGACGATCGGCTGGCTGCTCGGGGCGCTGGCACTGCAGGCGGTCATCGGGTTCTTCCGCGTGCAGGGATTCATCCGTTCGGGCGAGGCGGCGCTGAACGACCTTCGCAAGGACCTTTTCGGCCGCCTGCTGCGGCTGCCGGTGGCGTTCTTCCAGGAACATCGCTCCGGTGAACTGAGCACCCGCGTGGCCGCCGACCTGGCGACGGTGCGCGAAACCCTGATGAGCACGCTGCCGCAGGCGGGGCGGCAGGTGGTCGTGCTGGTCGGATCGCTGGTCATCGTCTTCGTGATGTCGTGGAAGCTTTCGCTGGCGATGCTGGCCTGCGTGCCCTTCGTGGTGCTGGCGGTGGCGATGGCGGGTCGCAAGGTCCGCGGCTACTCGAAGGACGCCCAGGACTCGCTGGCCGAGGCCGGGACGGTGATCGAGGAAAGCGTGCAGTCGATCACCGAGGTGAAGGCCTTCAACAACGAGGGCTTCGAGCGCGAGCGCTATGCCGGGGCGCTCGACCGCTTCTATCGGGTCACGCTGCGCGGCGCCTTCGCGCGGGCCAGCTTCCTGGCGTTCGTGATCTTCGTGATGTTCGGCACCATCGCCGGGGTGGCGTGGCTGGGGGTGCGCATGATGGTGAACGGCAATCTCGACCCCGAGGAGTTCACCGGCTTCATCCTCTTCAGCGTGTTCGTCGGCGCCTCGCTGGGATCGATGCCCGAAATCGTGTCCCAGATCCAGGCGATGACCGGCGCCACCGAGCGGCTGCGGGAGATCATGGACGAAACCTCCGAGGGCGACGGCGGCGAACCCGCGGGCCGGCTCGAGGGCCGGCTCCAGTTCCAGCAGGTGGGCTTCAGCTACCCCTCGCGGCCCGACCATCTGGTGCTCGACGGAGTGGATTTCAGCGTCGAGCCCGGTCGGCGGATCGCGCTGGTCGGAGCGTCCGGAGCCGGGAAATCGACGGTCTTCTCCCTCGTGCTCGGGTATCACCGGCCGGATCGCGGAAAGGTGCTTTTCGACGGTCGTGATGCCGCCGGACTGGACCTGCACTCGCTGCGCCAGGGCATCGCGGTGGTGCCGCAGGAGGTGTTGCTCTTCGGCGGCAGCATCCGGGAGAACATCGAGTACGGCCGCCCCGGCGCCTCGACCGAGGAGGTGGAGGCGGCGGCGAGGCAGGCCAACGCCCACGAGTTCATCGAGGCGATGTCCGACGGCTACGAGACCCTCGTCGGGCCCCGCGGGGCGAAGCTTTCCGGCGGCCAGCGGCAGCGGATCGCGATCGCCCGGGCGATCCTCGCCGATCCCCGGATCCTGCTGCTCGACGAGGCGACCAGCGCGTTGGATGCCGAGAGCGAGCGCCTGGTGAACGACGCGTTGGAACGGCTGATGGAGGGCCGCACGAGTCTGGTGATCGCGCACCGCCTGTCCACCGTGCGGCATGCCGATCGCATCCTCGTGATGCATCACGGCAAGGTCGTCGAGAGCGGCAGCCACGACGAACTCATGGCGCGCGACGGCACCTATCGCCTGCTGGTCGAGACGCAGTTGAGCTGAGGGAGGCGGGATCGGTGGCTGATGCTGGTTTGAAGACCGGCGCCAAGGAGTGGCTCCTTTCAAGGAGCCATGAGCGGGGAGGGAGGCTTCCAAGCCTCACGGCATCTCGTCCCGCGACCCGGAGGTCGCCCACCCGGCGCATGACGCTCGGGAGAGCGCCGCTCCGATCGCCTCAGACGATCGGGTGGCCGATCGCCGTGGCGAGCATGGTCTTGTAGCGCCCGAGCTCTCCTTCGTAGACGGCGGCGAGGGAGGAATCGGGATCGATGCGCGAGTCCGGCGCGGGCTTGCAGAAGGCGTCGGTGAGCGCCGCCAGATCGTGGCCGCAGGCGTGCGCGGCGCGGATGGCGGCGCCGAGGGCCGCCCCGTTGGCCACCGCGAAACGCTCGACCGGGGCCTGGAACACGTCGGCGATCAGTCCGGCGATGCCGTCGTTCTGCGAAGCGCCGCCGGTGAGACGGATGAGCGTCGGTTCCTCGCCGAGCCAGCGCGAGTGCAGGCGCATGTTGAGGAACTGTCCCTCCAGCAGCGCGCGGACCTGGATCGGCGCCGAGGCGTCGTCGGGGAAATTGCGCACCGGGGCCTCGAAGTCGTGGCGCGGGGTGATCTCGGGGCCGAAGAAGGGCAGCATGATGCGGCCGTCGTTGCCGGGAGGCGTGTTCGCCATCGCGCCGCTGTCGAAGTCGTCCCAGGTCAGTTCGAAGGCGTCGCGCAGCGCCTCGCGGGCCAGCGAGCCGTTGCGGAAGCAGATCAGCGACATGAACCCGCCGGCCGGGTTGCCGAAGACGTGGCCGAAGCCGTTCGGGTCGGTCACCGCTTCCGACATCGCCGCGAAGAAGGTGTCGCTGGTGCCGAGAGAGATCACGAAGGTGCCCGGCGAGGTCGCGCCCATGCCGACCAGCGACGACGGGTTGTCGCCGGTGGAGAGGACCACCCGGCAGCTACTGGAAATGCCGTATTTCGACGGGAAGTAGCCGCCGATCCCGCCGGCGACGGTCGCCGAGGGAGCGGTGGAGGGTAGTTTCGCGCGAAGGTCCGGCGCGGTGGCGTCGAGCAACTCGGCATCCCAGTCGAGCGTGTGGAGGTTCAACAGGTTCATCCCGGCGCCGTCGCCGTGGTCGATGGCGATGTTCTTTCCGGCGAGGATCGAGCCGACGAAGGACGAGACGAGGTGGATGACCGCGGTGCGCTGGTAGGCCTCGGGGTCCGTCTTGTAAAAGCGCCGGATCTGCGGCCCGGTGAAGCGCTCGATGGCGACCGAGCCCGAGCGGCGGCAGACCTCCTCGTCGCCGCCGACCGTGGCGGCGATCTCGCGGCACTCGTCGCCGGTCGAGGTGTCCATCCAGATCGGCGAGCTCGCCCGGGTGAGGGCCGGGGCCAGTTGGTCGGACAGGCTGCCGGACGGGTCGAGCGAGGCGAGGCGGTCGGCGAAGGATTCGTCGAGATACACCGACCCGTGCTGCTGTCCCGAGCAGGCGACCGCCTCGATCTTCCCGAGGTCGATGGTTTCCCTCAGCCGGGAAAACAGAAGGTCGAGGGCTTCGAGCCACATCCGCGGATCGGCGTGAACTTCGCCGTTCTTGCCGCCCGGGATGAAACCGCTGGGGCTGCTGAAGTGCGGCAGGTCGGTGCCGAAGTTCACCGACACTTCATCGACCACGCTGCCGGTGGCCGGGTCGATCGCGATGGCGGAGAGGGATTGGGTCGAGGAATCGAGTCCGAGGAACATGGCCGGAGCGAAGCAAACCACGGAGGCCTGCGCCAGCGGGAAAGGGAGTGGCGCTTTCCAAGCGCCATGAGAAAGGGCGGGCGGCCTCCGGCCGCATGGTGACGGGTCGTCCTGCCTGCGGTGGGTCCAAGCCGTTCGTGCCCATCCTTCCGGGAACAGGGGGGAGCGCCTTCCACTGGCTGGGGTGCGGCCTTGTCACGCCCTGCTAGAGACGGCTAGTTTCCCAGTGTGTCGCTCCCACGAGGCGACCACGGAGCGGCCGATGAACAAGAAGGACCTCACCGAAGCGGACATCCGCACCAAGTTCATCACGCCCGCGATCAAGCGGGCGGGGTGGAACTTGGATACCCAGGTGCGCGAGGAGGTCTATTTCACCAAGGGCCGGATCATCGTCCGTGGCAGGATGGTCACCCATGGAAAAAAGAAATTCGCCGACTACCTGCTCTACGCCGATGGCAAGCCGATCGCGATCATCGAAGCGAAGGACAACCATCACGAGATCGCCGGCGGGCTTCAGCAAGCCCTCGACTATGCGACCACGCTCGATCTGCCCTTCGCCTTTTCGTCCAACGGCGACGGCTTCGCGTTTCACGACCGGACCGGAACCTTCCCGGAGGTGGAGTCGGAATTCGGCATGGACGAACTTCCCTCGCCCGCTCTCCTGCTCGCCCGATACCGCGAATGGAAGGGCCTCGTGCCGGCGCAGGAGAGGGTTGTCGCCACGCCCTATCACGACGATGGCAGCGGCAAGGAGCCTCGCTACTACCAGCGCATCGCCATCGACCGCACCGTCGAGGCCATCGCCCGCGGCGAAGACCGCGTGCTGCTGGTCATGGCAACGGGCACCGGCAAGACCTACACCGCCTTCCAGATCATCTGGCGCCTCTGGAAGTCCGGCGCGAAGAAGCGCGTCCTCTTTCTCGCCGACCGCAACGTGCTGGTCGATCAGACGATGGTGAACGACTTCCGGCCCTTCGGCGGTGCGATGGCGAAGCTCAGCTCGAAGGCGAAGACCATCGAGAAGAAGGACGGCACCAGGCACAAGATCACCACCGCGGTCCGCAAGGGACGGCAGATCGACACCGCCTACGAGATCTACCTCGGCCTCTACCAGGCCCTCACCGGACCGAAGGAGGCGGACAAGATCTACCGCGAACTCTCGAAGGATTTCTTCGATCTGGTCATCGTCGATGAGTGCCACCGCGGCAGCGCGGCGGAGGATTCCGCGTGGCGGGAAATTCTCGAGCATTTCTCTTCGGCCACCCAGATCGGCCTCACCGCCACCCCGAAGGAAACGACCTACGTGTCGAACATGCACTACTTCGGCCAGCCGGTTTACACCTACTCGCTCAAGCAGGGCATCGAGGACGGCTTCCTCGCTCCCTACAAGGTGGTCAAGGTCCACATCGACAAGGATGTCGAGGGCTACCGACCCGAACCGGGAAAGGTCGATGTCGATGGCGACGAGGTCGAGGACCGGATCTACAACCAGAAGGACTTCGACCGCCATCTGGTGATCGACGAGCGCACCCGCATCGTCGCCCGCACGGTGACCCGCTACCTCCAGGAATCCGGCGACCCCTACCAGAAGACCATCGTCTTCTGCGTCGATACCGAGCACGCGCTGCGCATGCGCAAGGCGCTGATCGACGAGAACCAGGCGCTCGCCCGCGAGGATTCGCGCTACATCATGCGCATCACCGGCAACGACAAGGCGGGACTCGAGGAACTCGACAACTTCATCGACCCCGAGAGCCGCTACCCGGTCGTGGTCACCACCTCGCGGCTGCTTTCCACTGGCGTCGATGCCCAGACCTGCAAGCTCATCGTCCTCGACCGCGAGGTCGGCTCGATGACCGAATTCAAGCAGATCATCGGTCGCGGCACCCGCGTCCACGAGGAGGAGGAGGGGAAATTCTACTTCACCCTCATCGACTTCCGCCAGGCCACCAACCACTTCGCCGATCCGGAGTTCGATGGCGAGCCGGTGCAGGTGTACGAGCCGCGGGGAGACCAGCCGATCGTTCCTCCGGATCCCGATGAAGGGCACGAGTCCGGAGGTCCGGAGGAGAATCCACCGGAATACGGTGGCGGAAGCGAGCCGCCGGAGCTTCCCGGTCCTCCGGGCGGCGGCGAAGCGCCGGTCCGCCGCAAGATCCGCATCAACGGCGTGCCGGTGAGCATCCTCGCCGAGCGGGTCGAGTACCTCGACGAGGACGGAAAACTCGTCACCGAATCCCTGCGCGACTACTCGCGGAAGACGATCCTCAAGGACCACGCCTCGCTCGACGCCTTCCTGCGTGCGTGGCGGGAGGCCGACCGCAAGGCGACGGTGCTGGAGCGGATGGAGGCCGAGGGCCTTGCGCTCGACATCCTGCGCGAGGAGGTGAACCCCGACCTCGATGCCTTCGACCTGATCTGCCATGTCGCCTACGGCCAGCCGCCGCTCACCCGTCGGGAACGAGCCGAGAACGTCCGCAAGCGCGACGTGTTCACGAAATACGGCGAGCAGGCGCGGGCGGTGCTCGAAGCGCTGCTCGACCGCTATGCCGATGGCGGTGTGCTCGATCTCGAAGATCCCCGCATCCTGCACCAGAAGCCCTTCAACGAAATCGGGCGCCCGCTGGAGATCGCCGAGCTGTTCGGCGGGAAGGACGGCTACCACCGGGCCATCCGCGAACTCGAAGACTCCCTCTATCCCGCCGCCTGACCCATGTCCCTGACCGCCACCATCAAGTCGATCCAGAATGAGATGCGCAAGGACGAGGGCGTCGGCGGCGACGACCAGCGCATCGAGCAGCTCGCCTGGATGCTCTTCCTCAAGATCTACGACGCCAAGGAGGCGGAGTGGGAGTTCACCGACCCGGACTACCGCTCGCTGCTGCCCGACGAGCTGAAGTGGCGCAACTGGGCCGCCGATCCGGAGGGGATGACCGGCGAGGCGCTGCTCGACTTCGTCAACAACACCCTCTTTCCCGGCCTCCAGACCCTCGACACCGGCCGCAAGGACGGCCGCGCGCGGATCGTCCGCGAGGTCTTCGACGGCGGCTACAACTACATGCGCAGCGGCCAGCAGCTCCGCAAGGTGATCAACAAGCTTGAGGAGATCGACTTCAACAGTCTCAAGGAGCGCCATCACTTCGGCGACATCTACGAGAAGATCCTCAGCGACCTCCAGTCGGCGGGAAATGCCGGCGAGTTCTACACGCCGAGGGCCGTCACCCAGTTCATGGCCGACCGGATCGACCCGCGGCCGGGCGAGCTGTTGCTCGATCCCGCCTGCGGCACCGGCGGCTTCCTGACCTGCGCCATCAACCACATGCGCAAGCACCACGTGAAGGGGGTGAAGGACGAGCGCAAGCTCCAGGCCGGCCTGCGCGGGGTGGAGAAGAAGCACATGCCGCACCTGCTGTGCATGACGAACCTGCTGCTCCACGACATCGAGGACCCGAGCTTCGTCCGCCACGACAACACCCTGGCCCGGCCCTACACGAGCTGGGGGAAGGACGAACGAGTGCAGGTCGTGCTCACCAACCCGCCCTTCGGCGGCAAGGAGGCCGACGGCCTGGAGGCGAACTTCCCGAAGAAGTACCAGACCCGGGAAACCGCGGACCTGTTCCTCGCCCTCATCATCCGCCTGCTCAAGCCCGGCGGGCGCTGCGCCATCGTGCTGCCGGACGGCACGCTGTTCGGCGAGGGCGTGAAGACCCGGCTCAAGGAGGCGCTGCTCAACGAGTGCAACCTCCACACCATCGTCCGCCTGCCCAACGGCGTCTTCAATCCCTAC
>CALGOH010000039.1 GCA_937957985.1 uncultured Verrucomicrobiae bacterium | reverse complement strand
GCGAGACGTGGTAGTATTTTCCCTCGCCGGTGGCATTCGGATTGTTCTGCGACGACAGCGTCGCCTGGAAGTCGACTTCAAGACTCGCCGGGCCGGAGACCGGTTCGTCCACGGCGATGGTGTTGTCATCGGGGATCGCGGAGGCGGTGTCGAGGGGGTTGCCGACGAGGTCCGTGATCACGGCACCGGCGACGATCTCGATGGTCAGATCGCCGGGACCGGTGGCCGAGACCGCCACCTCGAACACCGCGGGGTCGGCCGTGGCGGAGACGCCAAGCAACGTGATCGGAGCACTGCCACCGTTCGCGAAGTCGCCGCTGTCCAGCGTCACCGGAGCGATAGCCTCGCTGAAGGTCAGGGTGTAGGTCACCGTCTGTCCCACGAGTATCGGGCCGCCTCCGGCGTTGTCGCCGATGGCGTCCAGCGTCGGCGCGCTGGTGTCGCTGGTCAGCGTTGTCGCGCCCGCCGCGGGCGAGGGGGCGCCGACATTGCCCAGGGCATCGCGCATCGTGACCGTGTAGGCGTACGATGTGGACGGGCTGAGGCCGGTATCGGTGTAGCTCGGGCTGGATTGCCAACCGCTGCCGGTCGCGCCCGGGCCGCCGGTCGTCTCGGTGAAGAGATACTCGACCGGGCCGGAGGCGTCGGTGCCGGTCGTCGCGGTCATGCTGATGGAGGTTTCACCATCGGCCGCGGGCGCCGCGGAGAAGGTGGCGGGATTCGGTGCCGGGGGCTGGGCATCGCCGCCGCCGATCAGCGTCTGCATTTCCTGCGCCATGGCCTGCCCGATCAGGAAGTAGGTCTCGGCGTTGCGGTTCCAGTGGTAGCTCTGGTTGGCGGGCGAATCGACGGCATCGCGCCAGAAATCCCGCGTCTCGACCACGGCGACATTGCCACTGAAGGCGGGGTACTTCGTGAAGTCCTCCATCGCGAGCTGCGCATTCATCAGCGAAAGGGCGCGCGGATGGGTTTCGCTCCATCCGCTCATGCCGGTGGTCGCGATGACGAAGGGCAGTCCGGGCACGCCGAGGTCGGAGCGGACGTCGTTGATGAAATTCGCCATGTTGACCTCGTACTCGTCGTTGTAGGTCTGGTTGACCCGGTCGTTCCACCCCTGGTGCCAGCCGAAACCGGCCAGCTCGTAGCCGGCGGCGGCATCGTAGGCGGAGAAGTAGGTCGACAGGTTCGCAAGCACGTCGCTCACGGCACTCAGCATCTGCTGATAGAAGTATCCCTGGTCGCCCTCGGAGACGGGCGGGTTTACGCTCCAACCGGAGCTCGGCGGGCGGAAGTCGACGGCCAGGCTCTTTCCTCCCCAGGCCGTCTTGATGATCAGAATCTGCTCGCCGTGGATGTCCCCCATCACATGGCCGAACTGCAGCTCGGGCCCGATGGTGTCGGTAGCCACCCCGAACCCTGTCGAGAGGTCACCGTTGAGCAGCGTGGTCCCGGCCCGGTTGTAGGAAATCCAGACGTCGTCGCGCACCGCCCAGCCCGGCCCGTCGGCCAGATGACCGTAGATCGCCGGGTTGTTGGCAACCAGGTAGTCAAGCGTGCCCGGGGTTCCCGCCGGGTTCATCTCGCCATGCCCCTCCATGTTCGACTGGCCGGCGAGGATGAAGATCTTGAGTGGTGGAGGCGGCGGTGATCCGCTCGTCGTCGCGGAAGCCGCGCCGGACGGCGCCGACGTGTTCTGCGCCGGGCTCTTGTCGCGGACGGTGACCGTGTAGCCGTAGGTCGTGCCAGGGGTCAGGCCGGTGTCGGTGTAGGTCGGGCTGTCCTGCCAGCCGCTGTCGTTTCCGCCGCCCGAGGTACTGGTGAAGTAGTACTCCACGCCCGAGGGATCGACCGCAGTCATGGCGGTCATGGTGATGGACGTGTCGCCGGTGGCTGCCGGAGCACTGGCCCAGATCGCCGGATCGAGGAAAGGCGGGGTCACGTCGGGATCCCCCGAGTCGACCAGGTCCACCGTCACGGTTTCGTAGGCTTCAGTGAGCCCGCGCGAGTCGGACATGGTGACCTCGAACTGATAAGTGCCCGGGGTTCCATCGAACAGAACGGCACTCGCCGTACCGCCTGTGCCATTCGGCGTGAAGGTCACCGTGCCGGGACCCGACAGCTTGGACCAGGTGAAGACGCTGTCGCCCTCGGCGAGGTCGGTCGCCGTCACACGCAGGGTGGTCCAGTTGGCGGTGACATCGACGGTCGGATCATCTGCGGTGGCCGAATCGATGCTCTTGAACTCCAGCGGCGACGCCGGGCTGGTATCGGCCGCGATGGCATCGAGCAGGGCCTGCGCTTCCTCCGCCGTGCCGCCCGTCAGGTAGCGGTTGGCGAAGGCCACCACATCCGGATCCGGCGTCACCAGGGTCGAGGACCCGTCATACGCGATCAGGCCGTTCAGCATGTTGTCATGGAAGCCACCCCATCCGTTGGAGTTGTCCATCGCCTGCATCGCCGCAGGCACCGCCTCCGCCACGAGGCTCCTCGCCATGGCCAGCATCGCCTCATTCCGAACTCCCAGGCTGAACATCCGGTCCGCCGGCGATTCGAGCGCCACCATGTCCACCAGCTCGGGCGCCATCAGGTTCACCTCCGCCGGGGTGAGCACCTTGAGGAGGTTGTTGATGCGCCCCCGCGCGTTTCCGGTCGGATGCCGAGCCGCCACCTTCAGGGCGTCGAAGAACAACTCGCTCCCGACCTGGGAAATGAGGGTGTCCATTTCGGACCGGTTGTTGGCGAAGGCCCCACCCCCGAAGATGGCAGTGATCAACGCGGCCTGGTCCAATTGAAGGGGGTCGTCGGGATCGGCGGGAAAGGCCGGCCGGTCACGGGAAACCAGGGTCGTCATCATGGCCGCCCGATAGGGCACCTTGTGCGAACCGTGAAACAGGTGGAGCGCTTTCGCCGCCAGGGTCCGCACGTAGCCGTCGTCGTCCTCCAGCAAGGACACCAACTGACCCGTATAGTCGGTGTCCCTCATCTCCCCGAGAGCCTGGATCGCCCCGTAGCGCGAGGTCCCGTTCACATCCATCGCCTTGGCCCGGATGTCGTCGCGGGTAGCGGTGTCGATGGTCCGGTCCCCGAGTTCCGCCGCGGCGAGCCGACGAACCTTCGCGGACCACACGCCGAGGTCATTCACCAACTCCGCGGTGGTGCGCGCGGTCGCATCGTAATCCTCGACGTCGAGGCTGTCTGTGATCCGCCCCGGGCCGAGAGCCAGGGCGCCGGTGCTGTCGCGCCCGGTGATGTGGAGCGTTTCCAACGGCAGCGCGTAGGTGAGCAGCATCGCGGTGCTCATGCGGAAATCGTAGTACTCGCTTCCATTCGGGGCCCGGTTCTCGCTGAAGGAATCGTAGTCGAAGCCGCCGTCCCAGCGGCGGTGCAGATCCAGCATCCAACTGATCGTCTTGAAGTATTCCTGTACTGCCGCCGGCCCGCCCCGCTGTACTCCCAAGGGGGTCCAGAGGTAGTTGAAGAAGGCCCCGGTGTGCCCCACGTCCCGGTCGGTGTCTCCGGAGGCCAGCGCCATCATCACGAAGAACTCGGCCTGGTCCTCATAGGCCGGATCATTGTCGAGGACGATGGCGGCCAGCGCGTTCTTGCCGTTGTTCTCGTGCCGCGGATCGTAGGCCTCGTGCTCGCCATAGGGAATGGAACCCCGGTCGGCATACGAGGCGTAGAACATCTTCGCCCGGTCGATCATCTCGTCGATCGCGGGATCATCGACCCCGCACTGCTTCGCCAACTGCACGCCGAGCAGGCACGGCATGCCGACCGAGTTGACCACGCCATACCCGGTGTTGACCGGGCGGTAGGGGTTCGAGGCGTCATACGCCCCTTGCCGGAGGGAGTGCGCCATGGTGCCGTAATGGCTGACTCCCTTGGCAAGGTTGATGGCCAGGGCTTCGATCGTCGGAAACACCAGCGTGTCCCCGGTGATCAGATAATACTCCCCCAGAAGGATCAGTTCATGAACCCGGCCCCACGGAGCCGAGTATGCGGTGGACGCCGTGTAGTTGCACAAGGCCTCCAGCTCGGAAGCGCTCTTGATCAGGGCCCGGGCCTCGGTTTCGGCCTTTTGCAGATAAAGCGCCCGGTCCGGGAAAAGGTCATCCTGCGCCGCCAGCAGGCTCAGCACCCCCATGCGATAGCGTCCGGAGTTCTCGCTGTTGTAGTAGTGGTCCATCCCCTCCTTGAGGATCTTCTCCGACTTCGGACAGTTGTAGGGCGCGGTGGCCGAGTAGGCTCCCATGGTGCGCAAGGTCAGCGTGACCACGTCCTGCACACCGCCGCGCCACCGGATCAGTTTCAGCTCCGCCGGGGTCTGCGCCTCCGCATCGGCGATGGCAGCCGCCAGACCCCGCCGCGCATCGATGTCGAACAACACCGGGGCGGTCGCCGTGCCGCTTGCGCCCAGGATCAGGTCGTCCGGCAGGAAGACGCCATCCGCCGGTGATCCCGCATCCACCTCCCGCACCTGGATCTGCCGGCTCTCGACCGATCCGTTGATCCCGCCGCCAGTGGTGTCGTAGTAGACCCAGCCCCTCATTCCGGTCGGACCCAGGTTCCAGGTCGTGGTCAGGTTGTCCGGAATGGCTTCCCCCAAGGTCAGATCCGGCGGCGCGGCAGGAAGGTGGGTGGCTCCAAGCAGAAGGACGCTGAGGACCGCGGCGAATCCTTGCGGGTGATTCGATCGAATGATCATGGGTTTTTGGGATGCCTTCAGGCCCCCTCCGCTCCTGATCCCGGTGCCGGGAACTTGAGCAGGCGGAGCCTGAGGGATTTTTTTACCTGCCTGACTTCCATCGCGCTTCCCGCGATCAGGTAGTGCAGCTTGGAACTGGGAGATGGAGTTCATTCTTCCCGAGGCATCCGCTCTTGGCATCGGGCCGGAT
>CALGOH010000038.1 GCA_937957985.1 uncultured Verrucomicrobiae bacterium | reverse complement strand
TACGCCGGGACACTCGCCGGCAGCGCGACCGACGAGGACGGCGACACGCCGAGCTACGCCAAGGTGAGCGGCCCGTCGTGGCTGGTCGTGGATCCCAATGGCACGCTCTCCGGCACGCCGGGCAACGCGGATGTCGGCCTGAACGCCTTCACCGTGAGTGCCCACGACGGCAACGGCGGCAGCGACGCGGCGACGCTGAACATCACGGTCCATGCTACAGGAGCAGCGTTCGTGATCACCCCGGTGTCGGCGACCTCGACCAGCACCATCGGTGCGCCGAGGACCATCGATGCCGTGCTTGATGGTTCGCTTCTGAGTTCGGGAGGTGCCAGCGGAGACATTCTCAGCGAAACCGTTTCCTATGCGGGCAACGAAGGCCACTGGCTGAGTGCCATCTCGGCGGTGGATGACGACGCCAATTTCCGCAGCACGACCGAAGTGCTGACGTTCACGCTGGCCGGACCTTCGGCGGTGAATGCGATCCACCTCTGGCCTTACGTCCGGCCCCAGAACGTCCGCGGCCTCAAGACCTGCGACCTCTCCTTCTCCTTCGATGGCGGCTCAACCTACCCGGTGACCATCGACGCCGCCACCCTGGGCGACTTCCTGATCGGCCCGACCGGCGGCACCGCACCGGTCCAGACGAAGACCTTCGCCGAGCAGACCGGGGTGACGCACATCCGGATGACGAACCTGACGACATTCGGTTCCACCGACTACATCGCCATTTCCGAACTGCGCTTCGGGGGTGGTGGCGCAGCCCCCAACACCCCGCCCGTCTGGGCGTCGGATCCCGTCAATGAGATCGATGCCACCGAGGATGCGGCTTACGTTTCCACCCTGGCCGACGACGCCACGGACGCGGAGGACACGCTCTCCTTCGCCAAGGTGAGCGGCCCGGCCTGGCTGAACGTGGCCGCGGACGGCGCACTCTCCGGCACTCCGACGAATGCGGATGTGGGCGCGAATGTCTTCACGGTCAGCGCGGATGACGGCACCAACCCGCCGGTGCAAGCCACCCTCAACATCGCGGTCATCGCGACCACCACGCTGGTTCCCGATGTGACCGGCCTGCCCCAGGCCACGGCGGAATCGAACCTCGTGGCGGCATCGCTGGCGGCCGGCACGGTGACGCAGGCACACAGCACCACCGTTCCCGCGGGCGACATCATCAGCCAGGGACTGGCCGCCGGAGTCCGGGTGGCGATCGGCTCGGGCGTCGACCTCGTGGTCTCGCTGGGCCCCGACCTCTCACCGAAGCTCGTGCGCACCACGGTGACCGGGGTCAGCAACACCGGCTGGACCACGGTGGGCCTCGGCCAGAGCTACAACTCCCCGGTGATCGTGGCGACGCCGATCTACCCGACCACCAGCCTGCCTCCGGTGGTGACCCGCATCACCAACACCACGAGCAGTGGCTTCGACCTGAAGATCGACCGTGCGGATGGACTGAGCGATCCGGTGAGCATCGACGTGTCGATCGTGGTCGTCGATGAGGGCGTCTACACCCAGGCCGTCGACGGCGTTACCATGGAGGCGGCGAAGTTCACCTCCACGGTCACCGCGAGAAAGGGCAGTTGGGTCGCAGAAGCGCGAACCTTCCAGAACAGCTACACGAATCCGGTGGTGGTCGGCCAGGTCATGAGTGCCAACGACCCAGACTGGTCGGTGTTCTGGAGCATGGGAAGCGGGCAAACCAGCCCGGTGGACGCCTCCAACCTCAACGTCGGCAAGCACGTCGGTGAGGACCCGAATTCCGTGCGGGCCGACGAAACCATCGGCTACATCGTCATCGAGGCCGGCAGCGGCACGATCAGCGGCGTGGCCTACGAGGCCGCCCTCGGTGCGGATACGGTGCGGGGCTTGGGCAACTCAGCCAATCCCTATACCTACGGCCTGAGCGGAGGCCTGCCTTCCGCCAGTTCCGCGGCCGCCAGTGTCTCCGGGATGGACGGAGGCGACGGCTCGTGGGCGGTGTTGTCCGGTTCACCCGCCCTGACCTCCACCAGCATCGGCTTACATGCCTGCGAGGACCAGTTGGGAGACTCCGAGCAGAATCACACCACGACCCAGGTCGGGTATCTTGTCTTCGAGTAGGGCAGCCATCATGAAACCCGGGATCGTTGTCGCCTGCCTCGTCTGCTTCGTCGCCGGGCTGCTGCTGGGACACCTCATTCCGCCCAAGCCCGGCGGGATGGGGAAATCCGGAGCCTCGGGGGAGCATGCCCCTTCGCGGTCTCCGCTGGACGGGCCGGCCCGGTCGTTGGAGCGGGCCTTGGAGGGTGAGCGCGAAGACCGAGTCGGAAAATCGGAGAGTCAGGGTGCGGCGACCGCCGGGGAGGATCTCGTTCAGGTGCCATTCACCTTGCTCGCCGAATTGGGCCACGCCGAGAGGATCCTCAGCATCGATCATCCGATCATCAGCCGGGATGGCAGGATCGAGGAGATCCTGAAGATCACGGACAGGGAGAAGGAGGCACTCCGGACCGCATGGCGCGACTCGCGTGCGGCCATCCGCGATGCGGAAGCGGCCGCCGTGATGATGGAGGAACTCGAGGATGGCTCGGCGCGGCTGACGCTGCCCGATCTTTCCGACCGGCGGGATGCGGTGGCCGACGGCTGCGCCTCGTCGATCAGGAAGATCCTGGGCCAAGGCCGGGGTGATGTCTTCCTGGCGGCCAGGCAGGTGCCGGGTGCCTTCGAGCCGCAGGGCGGGAACTGGTCGTGCATCGTCTCACCGGAAGCCACGGGGGACGGCCGCTGGCGCTTCCACATGACCATCGAGGACGCGAAGGGCCGCCGGGTATGGGTGGGTGAGTCCATTCCCAACGAGATCCGCCATCTCGCCGAGGCGGCGGGGGTGGTGCCATCCTTGAATGAGGAACCAACGGCACCTTGACGAAAGCGAGTCGACCAGGGCTGCCACATCGTCGGCTTCGCCCGGCACCAGGGAACCACTGACGGGGCTCCCGAGGATGTGGCCGACGAATACCGCAAGGCCCGGGAGGCGCTTGGACGGCAAAGGGAGCAGGATTCGGTTCATTGATGTCGAAATCCCGGCTTGGTGGACATACAAGGTCGGGATGCTCAGGGAGCAAACATTCATCAGGCTGTTCGTCCGTCACGAGGCGGAGCTGAGAGGCTATGCCATCAGCCTGATTCCATCGATCGAGGAGGCGCAGGATGTCCTGCAGGATGCCTGCATCGCCATGTGGCAGAAGATCGGCACCCTCGACAACGAGGAGGGCTTCGTTCCCTGGGCCTACACCTTCGTCCGTTTCACGGCGTTGAACCGGATCAGGAAGTTGCGGCGCAGCAGGCTGGTCTTTTCCGAGGCGCTGATCGAGCTGCACGCGAAGGAGGCCGAGCAGGAATCGGAGCGGGCGCGCGCCGAACGCCGGGCGCTGCGGGAATGCATGGAGCAACTGCCGCCGCGGCAACTCGCCCTGATCCGCCGCTACTACGCCGCGACCAAGGTCCGCATGGAGGATCTGGCGCGGGAGATGGACCGCCCGCTGGCCGGGCTTTACAAGGCTCTCGAAAGAACCCGCGCTTCCCTGCGAGACTGCATCGACCAGCGGATGGCCGACCTGGGCTTCTGAAACACCCCTCCGACCGGATGACCGACATGACCAACCCACCCTTCGACCTCGACCGGCTGATCGACCGGATCCTTGAGGGAACGATCACCCGTGAGGAACTCGCGGAGCTGGAAACGCGCCTGCTGGCCGACTCCGGGCTGCGGGAGCGATTCCGCTCCCGGATGCGTCTCGAGGCCAACCTTCATTCGGAATGCCAGGCGACCCCCGCCGAAATCCTGTCGCCCGCGATGAGGGCGAGGCCTCGGGCACCCCTCCGTCGTTGGCTGTCCGCCGCGGCCGGCATCGCGGCGGTGCTGGCGCTTGTGGCGTTCCTCATGTTCCGGCTCCACAATTCCGGACGCCCCGACTACGTGGCGACGATCGTCTCGGAGGATGGCGCGGCCTGGTCCGGAGGCGGCATGATCGGCGAAGGGGCCCGACTCGTCCCGGGCACCATGCGCCTCGAGAAGGGGCTGGCCAGCCTGCGTTTCGAGTCGGGAGCCGTGGCCGCCCTCGAAGCCCCGGTGACCATCGAATTGCTGGATCCGATGCGCTGCCGCCTGAGTCGCGGCAAGGCCGTCTTCGACATGCCCGAGTCGGCGATCGGGTTCGTGGTGGAAACCCCCAATGGCCACGCCGTCGACCACGGAACCCGCTTCGCGCTGGCCTTGGACGAAGCCGGCGATCAGGTCGAGTTCGGCGTCCTCAGCGGGCGGATTTCGGTGCACCACGACCAGACGCAGGCAGCGGCGGACGTCGGGGCCGGCGATCGGGTTCTGTTGACGTCCGCGGGCATCGGTGATCCGACGGATGCCGGGGCCTCGCCATCCGGGAGGGTGGCGGATTCCGGCGTGCTGCGATTCCGCAGCAACGGCCGGGAAACCTCGATCGTGCACGGCGACATGCGCGAGGATTTCCTCGATCCCGAGTTGCTGATGGTCAAGAAGGACATCCCCGTCCCGGACGAGCAACGCCTGCATCCCATTCTCTGGTCCAAGGACCGACGCGCCCTGATCGCCTTCGACCTCGACGGCCTCGACCGGCAGCGGGTGGCGGAGGCCACGCTCCGTCTGAACATCGTCCCCAGCGGCAGGGGCTACGCGATGCTGATGCCCGAACAGACCCGCATCGAGGTCTACGGCATCCGCG
>CALGOH010000037.1 GCA_937957985.1 uncultured Verrucomicrobiae bacterium | reverse complement strand
CTCGGCGCGCTCGCCATCGCCGACGAGAACCCGGAACCCGCCCGCCAACTCCTCGAATCCGCCCGCGCTGGAATCCACCACGGCTTGAGCGCCTACGTGCCCGACGGGCTCTATCCCGAGGGACCCGGCTACTGGGCCTACGGCACGGTCTACCAATGCATCATGATCGACGCCCTGCGATCCGCGCTCGGCACGAGCTGGAATCTCGAGGATTCCCAGGGCTTCCTCGAAAGCGCGAAGGCCCAGGTCCAGCTCACCGGACCAACCGGCCTGTTCTTCAACTTCTTCGACGGCCACGCCGGTCCGTCCCTGCAGCCGCCGATGTTCTGGTTCGCCCGAGAAACCGGCGATCCGTCGCTCCTGCACTTCCAGCTCCCGCTGCTGGAATCGATGCTGCAACCGTCGGCGGCCGACAGCCGGCCCTCGAAGGGAAGCGGGCACCTCGCGCTCATCGCGCTGTGGTGGGCGGGTACCCCGGACCATCGCGGGGCCCCGGACCTGCCACTCTCGTGGAAGGCCACGGGGCCGAATCCCGTGGCGGTGTTCCGCAGCTCGTGGACCGACCCGGATGCGCTCTACCTCGCTTGCAAGGGCGGCCGTGCGGACCTGTCCCACGGCCACATGGATGTCGGCTCCTTCGTTCTCGAAGCCGATGGCGTCCGCTGGGCGATCGATCTGGGCAACCAAAGCTACCATTCTCTCGAATCCAAGGGCATCCGGCTCTGGGACGATGGCCAGAAGGGCCAGCGCTGGAAGGTGTTCCGGCTCAACAACCGCAGCCACAACACCCTGACCATCAACGATGAGCTCCACCGGGTCGGCGGCATGGGGCGCTTCACCGGTTTCGACTCCGGCGGCGCCGAGCTGGATCTCTCGCCCGTCTTCGAAGGCCAGGCGGACTCCGTGACGCGGAAGTTCATCGTGAAAGACCGGAAGGTGCGGATCACGGACGAACTGAAAGGGGTCGAGCCGGGCTCCACCGTACGCTGGACCATGGCGACCCCCGCCGAGGTCACCGCCGGAACCCGCCGGGCGACGCTGGCTCAAGATGGCCGGACGCTGGAAGCCACGCTTTCCAAGGAATCGGCCGGCCGTTTCCGCGTCATCGATGCCGAGCCTCCGGAGGATGATTTCAATCAACCGAATCCGGGGACCCGCCTGGTGCTGGTCGAGGCCAGGGCCCCGGAGAGCGGGAAGCTCCGGATCGAGGTGGAGCTGGCACCCGGCGGCTGAGCCTTCCGGAGTATCGACATTCCCCTGGCGCGCCGGAGCCTCGGCGAAGGCGGCTGTCGATCGCTCTCCTTCTCCACCCGCCTTTCCACCATTCCGCAACCCCTTGAAACGGCGGTGTTTCTGCTTGTCATCGGCCTCCCGATCCCTAGCTTCGCGCCCCCGTTTCTCTTTCCTCAAGCCAGCACGCAGTCGGAGCCCCATCGCGCGCTGGACAAAAATCCGGGGCAATTCGGAAAGGCAAGCGAGTCAACCAAACCAACCAACCCCTAACCCCATGAGCACCCAAGTGCTTGAACCCCAAAACAAGGAACTCAGCGAACTCATCGATTCGAAGTTCACCGAGTTCCGTGAAGGCACGATCGTCAAAGGCACGATCATCGAGATCCGCCCGCAGGTCGTGCTGGTCGACATCGGCTACAAGTCGGAAGGCACCATCATGGCCTCCGAATTCGAGGACGAGGAGATCGAAGTCGGCGATGAAGTCGAAGTCCTCCTCGAGCGCCTCGAGAACGAGGAAGGCACCGTCGACCTCTCCAAGGAGAAGGCCGCCCACAAGCAGAACTGGGACAAGATCGTCCGCGTCTACGAGGACGGCGGTCTGGTCCGCGGCAAGGTCAAGGCGGTCGTCAAGGGCGGCCTCACCGTCAACGTCGGCGTCGAGGCCTTCCTGCCCGGCTCGCAGGTCGACATCATCCCGCCGAAGGATCTCACCGAATACGTCGGCAACATCTACGAGTTCAAGATCGTCAAGGTGAACGATGATCGGAAGAACATCGTGCTTTCCCGCCGCGAGGTCATCGAGGCCGAGCGCGCCGAGCTGCGCCAGCAGTTCCTCCGCACCGTCAAGGTCGGCGACAAGGTCACCGGCGCGGTCAAGAACATCACTGACTTCGGCGCCTTCGTCGATCTCCAGGGGATGGACGGCCTGCTGCACGTCACCGACATGTCGTGGGGCCGCATCAACCACCCGTCGGAAATGCTCATGATCGGTCAGTCGGTCGAGGTGATGATCCTCGACGTCGACCGCGAGAAGGAGCGAGTTTCGCTCGGTCTCAAGCAGATGACCGACAACCCGTGGGAGGACATCGAGCGCAAGTACCAGATCGGTTCCACCGTGAAGGGCAAGGTCACCAAGCTCCTGCCCTACGGCGCGTTCGTCGAACTCGAGCGCGGCGTCGAAGGCCTGGTCCACGTCTCCGAGCTTTCCTGGGTCAAGCGCATCACCCGCCCGAGCGACGTGCTCGAACTCGAGCAGGAAATCGAGGCCGTCGTCCTCGGCATTTCCATCGAGGAGCAGAAGATCTCGCTCGGCGTCCGCCAGCTCGAGCCCAACCCGTGGGACGAGATCGAGGTCCGCTACCCGATCGGCGCCACCATCAAGGGCCCGGTCCGCAACCTCACCGCCTACGGCGCCTTCGTCGAACTCGAGGAAGGCATCGACGGCATGGTCCACGTCTCGGACATGTCCTGGACGCGCAAGATCAACCACCCGTCCGAAGTCCTCAAGAAGGGCGACGAGGTCGAGGCGATCGTGCTTTCCATCGACAAGGCCAACCAGCGCGTGTCGCTGGGCGTCAAGCAGCTCGAGGACGATCCGTGGAGCCTCATCGACGACCGCTTCAAGGTCGGCGACCTGGTCAAGGGCACCGTGGCGAAGATCGCGTCCTTCGGCGCCTTCGTTTCGCTCGACGGCGACATCGACGGCCTGATCCACATCTCGCAGCTCAGCGAGGGTCACGTGGACAAGGTCAAGGACGTCATCAAGGTCGGCGACGAGATCGAGGCCCGCGTGATCAAGGTCGACAAGGTCGAGCGCCGCATCGGCCTCTCGATCAAGGCCGTGGAATACTCCGAGGAGGAACTCAAGAAGGAGAGCGCCTCCTTCGAGAGCCTGCGCCCGTCGTCCGAAATGGTCGGCCTCGAGCAGGCCTTCAACCTCGCCACCGCCGCGGCCGAGGAATGGAGCCCGTCGGCCGACGACGAGGACGGGAAGTGATCCGCATCCGATTCACAAAAGCCGGTCCCGGAAACGGGGCCGGCTTTTTTGTTGGAGGTGGCGCGCCCCGCGCCACGACCGGAGCGGCCGGCTTCACCAATCTCACCCTTGCGGCGCGGGGGCGCGCCGCCTCCATAGCCAGACGAGGTAAGCCGCGCCGACCAGCATTCCCGCCACATAGCAGGTCACCTGGATCGACTGGCTGGTGATCAGCGGGCGGGTGAGTTCCGGGTAGATGACTTCCGGGTAAAGCGTCCGCCCGGTGAACCACGACCAGCCGCCGGCGGCGAGGCCGGCGATTTCCGTGATGATCAGGCCGATCCCGTAGCCCTTGAGCATCGTCCTGACCGGCACCTTCGGCCGTCCGCCACCGCGCCCGACGAACAAGGCCGCCATGCCCATCAGCAGCCCCGGGCCGACCGAAGCGCGGAAAGCCCAGGCCGCCGCAAGCAACGACGGATCCTCGATACCCCACAGCGGCGGGTGGTACACGGTGAAATGCTCCGGCGCGAGGCGGACCAGGTACTGGTCGTGCAGCAGGCAGTAGAGGAAGGTGAGGCCCCAGATGCCGAAGATCACGGCGTAGCTGACCGGGCGTGATTCGCGGATGAGCGGCATGGGGAGCGCGGCTTTGCAAGCCGCTCCAAAGCCAAGCGGCTTGCAAAGCCGCGCTCCATCAAAAACGCCCGGTCCCGCAGACGCGGGAACGGGCGTTTGGGAAAATCGCGGAAGGATCCGTCGATCAGGAACCGCCGAGCTTCGGCTTGCCGGCGCGGCGGACGGTGCCGAAGCGCTTCTGGAACTTGTCGATGCGGCCCTCGGTGTCGACGAACTGCTTCTGCCCGGTGAAGAACGGGTGCGAGTCGGAGGTGATGCCGGAGGAGATCACGTTGTATTCCACGCCGTCGATGGTCTCCTTCTTGTCGGAGGTCTTGGTCGAGCGGGTGATGAAGCGGGCACCCGTCGTCATGTCGACGAAGATGGCCGGCTGGTAGTCGGGATGAATTTCCGATTTCATTGGTCTGGAGAGGTAACCGACATCCCGCGGACGCGGGACGGCGTGGGGCGGGGAGAATGCATGCTGAAGCCGCGGTGTCAAGCTGGGGGAGTGGCGCTTTCCAAGCGCCATGAGGTGGGGAGGCGGCCTCCGGCCGCGGCCAACGGTCCGCCGGATGACGGCGGGCTGTCATCCGCGACCGGAGGTCGCCGCGCCCTGCTATGGCGCTTGGAAAGCGCCACTCCTTCAATGGTCCACGAACGGACCGCGAGCTTCCTTGGCGCGCCGTAGCCTTGGCGAAGGAGGCAGCTCGCAT
>CALGOH010000036.1 GCA_937957985.1 uncultured Verrucomicrobiae bacterium | reverse complement strand
AGCAAAAGAACCTGCGCTTGGCAGGCGCGGGGCTCCCGCCAAGCTCCTCCACCCGCGACTTTCCTCGTTCCCCCCGCTCAACGAACCCGCCAGGCTACGCGGTGAAACCTCGCTCCCTCCTCCCGCCCACACCTCATTCACCACGCTCGTGCACGCCACGCCTCTGCCACTCCGGAGACAACCGATGACAGCCTCGACCAAGGTTCGGGCCGGAGCCTAAATGCTCGTTTTCAAGGACTCCTTCGAACGAAAACTCTTCGAGAACTAAGAATTTTGGGACCCCCATCGAAAAGCGGTCGATGAAATCCTTGGGGGGACCGCCGCCAAGGCGCTTCCCGGGGCTTGCCATGTCCTGATGCAGGGCGAAGCGCAGCCTTGCGGTGGCCCATGCTCCGACTCCGACCGGTCCAGCCTCGTCTCAGCGCGCCAACCCCGCATTTTCTACAAGGACAGCATCAATGATGCCGAACACTTCTGGGCCGCATCTTAACTCGCATCACAAAAAGACTGACCCAGCAAACACACAGAGACTGACGATTACGGTAGTGGCCCACGATATTCTGAGAGTCTCCTTGTAGCCCGTGCCAGTTCCAAAATTCTTCGCCTCGTCGTGAAGAACAGAGCCAGTCTCGTAGAGGGCACTCTCATTGAAAAATCCATGTTGCTCCCAAAATTTGACGATGTCTTTGCCGAGCCTTTGGTAAACTCTGTTCTCATGCCGGATGCGATGATCAAGGAACAACGTTAACGTCACCAGAGCTGGGATCACTCCCACCGTGAACAGTATTTGGCTTAAGACACAATCCACGGCCGAGAAGGCGACAAGCGATCCACCTGCGAGGAACGTCAGAAATCCGAGATGGAAGGTCATGAGTTGGCTGTCAACGCCTCTTCGCGATCTAATCTCAGCCATGGTTTCTTGATACCAGAGCAACAGGGCCTCGCGTGATTGCTTCTCGTCCACCAACCTAGATCAGCGTGCGAGGAAGGGTTAGACAAGAGCGAAGGTATTCATCGTCATCGTCGAAGGGGTCCTTGAAAACGAGCATTCAGCCGCCGGCCCGAAGCTGAGCCGGGGCTGTCATCGGGGGAGTCCGGAGTGGCAGAGGGGTGTCGGGCATGAGTGTGGTCGATGAGCCTGGTGGGAGCCCTGCGCCTGCCAAGCGCGGGGTCCGTGGCTTGCCCGGAACCCAGGGCGCCTACGTCGCCCTGTGGGCTATGAAGGGCATGCTGCCCTGTGCTGGGATGGGTCGGCCTTTCAGGCCGTGGGACAGGCGCGGGTAAACCACGGTGGCGCCTTCCTGCAGCCTCGCCGGGAACGGTGGAAAGCAGCATCGGCCGCGATCCTTGGCCTTGAGGCAGGGGGGGCGCCACGCAGGGTGGATGAGCCACCGGAAAGCGGGCCGCTTTCCAGACGGCCTGCTCCGGGCCGGAGCAGCCACGGGCGGGGGGCGGACTGAAGTCCGCGCTCCATTTGGGAGGTCCTCAGCGCTCCTCGGTGCGGGCGCGGAAGAAGCGGTGGGATTCGTCGGTCGGGACCTCGACCGACCACGGCAGGCCGGGCGGGCGGGCGAGGCCGTCGTTGCCTTCGACCGGCCAGGGTGCCCAGTTGCCGAGGTCGGTGGACGACTCGAGGATGTGGCCACGGCCGGGGAGGTCGGGCAGGGTGAGGGTGAGTCCCGATGCGCTGTCGGCCACCCCGATGGAGGGAGGAGCATCCGCGAGCTGGGGATTGGTGTGCTGGAGGAACTCGTCCTCGTTGTCGCGACCGTCGTGGTCGGGATCCTCGCCCGGTTCGCCGTCGGGCGAGGCGCCGGAAATGGAAGTACGCCATTGATCGTAGCTCTGGCGTCCGGGAAGCCCGCTTTCGATCCAGTCGATGAGAAGCTGCACGCCGGTCTCGTCGATCTCGTTGGAGGCGAGGTTGGGCATGCGGGTGTAGCCGTTGCGGGCGGCGGCGCGGTGGACGATGATCGAGTGTTCCTCCGCGCCGGGGACGACGAGGCGGTCGGCGGGGTCGAGGATGGTGCCGCCGGGGATGCCGTTGACGAGGCCGGTGTCGAAGAGCGCCAGGTGGGCGCTGGCGTCCCAGTCGGCGGGCACGGTGCCCTGGTCGTTGTGGCAGTAGGCACAGTTCACGGCGAGCCACGAGCGGGCGCGGGCTTCGAGCGAGTAGCCGCTTTCCTCCGGCGCGACGTGGCGCGGGAGGGTGTCGGGGTCGTCGGGTGGCGAGCCGAGGTATCCGGTGGTGTGCAGCAGCTCGAGGAAGTTGCCGGTGAGGCCGGCGATCTGGCCGTCGCGGTTGAGCTGGCGGGTGCGGAACGACAGCGCGTGACCGGCCTGCGGCGAGTGGCAGGTGAGGCAGTCGGCGCGCGACGGGATGCGCCAGGTCTGGGTGACGTTGTTTCCGCCGTCCTCGATGGTGAAGTCGAGGTTCTCTCCGGCTTCGTCGGCGAGGGTGGCGACGGTCCCGGACGGATCCCATTTGTAGGAAACGCCGTAGGTCCCGGTGGCGGTGCGGACCAGCACGCGGGTCTCGACGCGGCGGGCGGTGGCCGGATTGCCGCGCTCGAGATCGAGGTCGAAATGCTTCACCCAGACGGTGCCCTCCGGCAGGCTCCAGTTTCCCTCGCGGTCGTAACCGAAGGTGGGCGCGGGATCGGGGATGCCGAACCAGCGCAACTTGCGGGCGTGGTCGGACCAGAAGGGGAGGTTGACGTCGTAGGCGACGAGGCCGGGGTTGGGCGTGAGCGCGGCGGGGTCGGCAAAGAGGCCGGTCTCGGCGAGGGTGGCGGGAAAGGTGTCGTCGGCGGAGGTGGCGTCGAGGCGGCGGATGACGCCGCTGTTGATGTCGGCCATCAGCACGTCGCCGTTGGAGGGATCGGTGCCGAAGCCGACGATGCCGCTTTCCCCGGCGATGCGGGTGGCGGTGGCGGGGCTGGTCGAAACATCGACGGCCCAGATGTTTCCCGAGCCGTAGTCGGCGCAGAGGTAGAGGCTCTGGAGCGAGGGGATGCGGGTGCCGCGGTAGACGAGGCCGCCGGTGACCGAGTTGCCGAGACTGCGGCCGTATTCCCAGACCGGCGGGGTGCCGCCGGGCCAGCCGGACGGGCGCTGGTTCCACTTCGGGCCGTTGTGATCGCCTTCGCGGAACGCCCACTCGAAGTTGAGGCCGGCGGTGATCTGGCCGGCGGGCAGCCGGTCGATCTCCTCCCACGCGCCCTGGCCGACGTCGCCGATCCAGAGGTCGCCGGTGAGCGGGTCGAACTCCATGCGCCACGGGTTGCGCAGGCCGACGGCGCAGAACTCGGTGCGGACGTCACCGGGATCGATGGTCGAGCCGTTGAAGCTGGTGGCGTCGATGAAGGGGTTGTCGGCCGGGACCTCGTAGCGCGGGTTGCCGGAGCCGTCGGTGACGATGGCGGGGTGGGGATTCGGCGGCAGATTGGCGTCGTCGGAGCCGGTGCCGTCGGCGGCGGTGTGATCCTCCGGTTCGAGATCGACGTCGATGCGGGTGATGCCCGACCAGAAGTCCTTGGTGATGGTCTGGCTGTTGTTGAGCGTGTCGTTGGCGTTTCCCTCGTCGCCCCAGCTCATGTAGAGGTAGCCGTCGGGACCGAAGTGCAGGTCGCCGCCGTTGTGGTTTCCGGCGTCGTTGCGCTGTTGGAGGATGACGATTTCGGAGGTGGTGTCGGCGACGTTCGGGTTGCCGGAGGAGGCCTTGAATTCGGACAGCCGCTGGTAGCGCGTGCCGTTGACGGTGACGGAGTAGACGACGAAGAACCGGCGGTTGGCGGCGAAGTTCGGGTGGAAGGCGACGCCGAGAAGACCCTGCTCGCTGGAGGTCTGGAACGCCTCGCCGGAGCGGGCGTTGACGACCGAATCGAGGTTGAGAAAGAGCGTCCTGGAGGGTGCGGAAAGGTCGGGGATGAGTTCGAGATCGCCGCCTTTCTCGAGGATGAAGAGGCGGTTGGTTTCCCCCGGCGGAGAGGCGACGTCGATCGGTTGGGAAAAGGAGAGCCCCGGGAAGGCATCGACGAGGGTGATCGCCTGGGCTGGGGGCTCCGGCGGCATCTTCGAGGTGTCGAGCGGCAGGCGTGCCGCGCTGCTGATGGTGAAATCGATGCTGGCGGTGGCGGCGAGGCCGGCCTGGTCGCGGATCTCATACACCAGCGAATCGGCGGTGTCGGGCCCGCTGTCGTGGTTGTAGCGGATGAGCGCCCCGTCGATGACCGCGTTTCCGTGATCCGGAGGCGTGACGATGGAGAGGCTGGCGGGGTCGAGGTCGGAAGCGCCATTCGGTTCGAGGTCGTTGGAAAGGACCGCGACGCCGACGGTGCCGCCCGGGCGCAGCGTGGCGTGGTCGTCCGCAGGCTCGGGCGCGACATTCCGCCACTCGCTCAGCGACGTGCCGGGGATGTAGGTCCGCGACTGGCCGGGATAGGACCAGGCGACGCCGAGGTTGTCGCCGAACGAGCCCTCCTTGTGCAGGGCCTCGATGAAGTAGTAGCGGCCGGCCTCGAGCGTGACCGGCGGGGATTGCTGCTCGGGATACTTGTCCCACTCGCCGGCATTGGTCCAGTCGGGGACGGAGGCGACCAGGCGGCGGTCATCCGGCGACACGGAATCACTCACCCAAAGCTCGCAGTTGTCGTCGCCGTGGATCCAGAAGGTGAAGTCGCCGGAGACCGGGACGTGAACCCAGCCGAAGACCCGGGAGCCGTAGTCTTCGGCAAAATCGGTCGGGGCCAGGAAGGACCCGAGGGTGCCGGTGATGTCCGGGTTTTCCGGATAGTCGGCGAGCCCGGTGAGGTCGGCGACCGCGGTGCCCCCGACACCGGTCCAGACGTGCCGGGTGATGCCGCCGGTCGGCGGGGCCGCGTGAAGCGAGGCTGCGGAAAGGAGGGCGAGCAGGAACAGGGATGACCTCATCTCACGGTCCCTACAACCGGATTGCGAACCTTTCCAAGGGAATCACTTGCTGCCGGACACTCCGGCGTAGGGGCTTTCGTATCCCTTGGTGTAGCCCCAGATGTAGTCCTGACGGTAGGCGGCGGGTGTCTCGTGGGGCTCGTTGATATGCGGGTTGTGGGCCTTGCCGGCCGCCCGGTCGGCGCTGCCGTCGCGAAAGCCCAGGTCGTAGGCGTCGCGGGCATCGTAGCCGGAAGCGGTGTAGACCTTCTCGGTGTAGGTCATGCAGGAGAACGTGCCGAGAGCTAGGATGCCGGCAGCCAAAGCGTAGAACGGTGACTTCATTTCAGTAGATGTTTAGCTTTTTTAAAACAATTGGTCCAGCCTTGATTCTCATGGCCTTCCACACGGTGCCGCTGGGCGCCGAGCATGGAGGCACCGAAGCTTTCAATCGCAATACCGGGCACTGGATTGGCATTTCCGGGACAAAAATCCGCAATGAGCAGGTCGAGGTGGCCTTCAGCCCCGATGGTTCCCGGCTGGTTTTCGAGCGCGAAACTCCCGGCGGCCGTGAGCTGGTGCCGGTCGATACCGACGGGGGCGAGGCCGGTCTGCCGATCGATCCCGGCGTGGAGTGGAAGTCGTTCCGCCTCGGGGAAGACGGAGCGCTGCTGCTGGAGACCGACGACGGCTGGCGGCGCTGGCGCGATGGGAAGGTGGGCGAGGCGCGGGCGCCGGAGAAGCGCGGCGAACGCCGGAAGGGGCGCGACGGGGCCCGGGATCACCGCGGATGGAGCTCGCCGGACGGCAGGCAGCGTCTGGAGGTTGACCAGGGGGCCTTGGTGCGGATCCAGGGGGACGAGCGGGTCGAGGTGATCGCCGCCGAGGAGGGCCTTGTCTTCCGGGACGAGCCGCTGTGGACTCCGGACTCGTCACGTTTCGCGATCTGGCGCACCCGCGACGTGGCGGAGCGGGAGGTGCATTACGTCGACTCGGCGCCGGACGACCAGCTTCAGCCGAAGCATTTCACCCGGACCTATCCGAAGCCGGGCGACGAGATCGACACCCGGGAACCATGGATCGGCTTCGCCGACGGACGCGAGGCGAACGGGCCGGGCCGGCGGCGGCTTCAGCATCCCTTCGAGTGCCGGCGCCTGGCGTGGCGCGGCGACGCGAAGCGCCTTACCTTCGAGTTCGTCGAGCGGGGCTTCGGAAAATACCGGGTGGTCGAGATCGACAGCGAGACGGGCGGGCAGCGGATCGTGGTGAACGAAGAGAGCGACACCTACATCTTCGTCTCGGGCGGGAGTTTCCGGCACGACCTCGACGATGGACGCGAGATCATCTGGATGTCGGAGCGCGACGGGTGGCGCCATCTCTACCTGCTCGACGGGCGCGACGGCTCGGTGAATCGTCAGCTCACCCGGGGCGAGTGGGTCGTGCGGCGGGTGGTCGATTTCGACGAGGAGGCGCGGGAACTGCTGATCGAGGTCGGCGGCTGCCACCGCGGGCAGGACCCTTACTTTATCCACTACGCCAAGGTCGGGATCGACGAGGGGAAGGTGACCATGCTGACCGAGGCCGACGGCACCCATGACCGCTTCGAGCGCTCGCCGGACGGCCGTTTCTTCACCTGTCGCTGGTCGCGGGTCGATCATCCGCCGGTGACCGAGTTGCGGCGGTGGTCCGACGGCAAGCTGGTGGCGACCCTCGCCGAGGCCGACGACCGGGCGCTCCGCAAGACCGGCTGGCCACTGCCGGAGCCCTTCGTCGCGAAGGATCGCGATGGAAGGTTCGACATCCACGGGATCATCATCCGGCCGCCGGATTTCGATCCCTCGAAGCGCTATCCGGTGATCGAGCACATCTATGCCGGACCGCACGACGCCTTCGTGCCGAAGTCATGGCGTCCGTGGAGAAGCCCGATGCACGAGATCGCGGTGCATGGCTTCATCGTGGTGATGATCGACGGCCGCGGCACCAACCACCGCTGCCGTGAGTTCTCCCATTTCTGCTACAAGAACCTCAAGGACTCCGGCTTGCCCGACCGCATCGCGTGGATGAAGGCCGCGGCGGAGAAGCATTCCCAGATGGATCTGTCGCGGGTCGGGATCTTCGGCGGCTCGGCCGGCGGACAGAGCGCGTTGGCGGCGCTGCTGTTCCACGGGGATTTCTACAAGGCCGCGGCGGCGGATTGCGGCTGCCACGACAACCGCATGGACAAGATCTGGTGGAACGAGCAGTGGATGGACTGGCCGGTCGGTCCGCACTACGCGGACAACTCGAACGCCACCCATGCGGAGAACCTGCAGGGGGCGCTGCTGCTCACCGTCGGCGAACTCGACACCAACGTCGATCCCTCATCGACCGACCAGGTGGTCGATGCGCTGATCAAGGCCGACAAGGACTTCGAGTATCTTCTCTTTCCCGGGGGCGGGCACGGCGTGGGCGAGTCGCGCTACGGCCAGCGCAAGCGGGTCGAGTTCTTCCAGCGCCACCTCGGCGCCGCGGTGGTTTCACACTGACAGTGGCATGACCGTCCCGGTCATGAACCCCGGAGGCGAGAATTGCCTTCAAGTGGATTCTTGACCGGCTCGGCCGGGAAAACGGCCTGTCGGATGGCGCGGACCCACCCGTTCATGACCGGGGCGGTCGTGCCACTGGCAGGCAACAGAACGGCGCCGATCAGTGGATCAACTCCGGCCAGTTCCCGTAGTGGAAGAACTCGCCCTCCGGCTTGTCGAGCCGCTCGTAGGTGTGGGCGCCGAAGAAGTCGCGCTGTGCCTGGAGCAGGTTGGCCGGCAGCCGCTTGGCCCGGTAGCTGTCGTAGTAGGCCAGCGAGCCGGCGAAGGACGGCACCGGGATGCCGTTGACGCAGGCGAGGGCGACGACCTCGCGCCAGTTCTCCTGGGCGGCGTTGAGGATCTCGGTGAAGAAGGGCGCCAGCATCAGGTTGGTCAGCTTCGGGTCGGCCTCGTAGGCCTCGGTGATGCGGTTGAGGAAACGGGCGCGGATGATGCAGCCGCCACGCCAGATGCGGGCGATCGCGCCGAGGTCGAGGTCCCAGCCCTTGTCGGCGCCGACCTTGGCGATGAGGTCGAGCCCCTGGGCGTAGGAGATGATCTTCGAGGCGTAGAGGGCGTCGCGCACCTTCTTGACCAGCTTCTTCTTCTTCAGGTCGATGTCCGCCTTCGGCCCCTTGAGGATCTTCGAGGCGGCGACCCGCTGGTCGCGCATGGAGGAGAGGATGCGGGCCTCGACCGAGGCGCCGATGCACGACAGCGGCACGGCCTGCTCGACGGCGTTCATCATCGTCCAGCGGCCGGTGCCCTTCTGGCCGGCCTTGTCGACGATCAGGTCGACGATGTCCTTGCCGGTTTCCGGATCCTTCTGCTGGAAGATGTGCGAGGTGATCTCGATGAGGAAGGATTCGAGGTCGCCCTGGTTCCAGTCGGTGAAGATCTCCGCGAGTTGCTCGTTCGAGAATCCGGCGGCCTTGAAGATGTTGTAGGCCTCGCAGATGAGCTGCATGTCGCCGTACTCGATGCCGTTGTGGACCATCTTGACGAAGTGGCCGGCGCCGCCGGGACCGATGTGGGTCACGCAGGGCACGCCGTCCACCTTGGCGGCGATGCTTTCGAAGATCGGCTTCATCACCTCCCAGGTGCTGGGCGGGCCGCCGGGCATGATCGACGGGCCCTTGCGCGCGCCCTCCTCGCCGCCGGACACGCCGGCGCCGATGAAGCGCAGCTTGTGTTCCTTGCACCAGGCATCGCGGCGCTCGGTGTCGGTGTAGAGCGAGTTGCCGCCGTCGATGATGATGTCGTCCTCCTCGAGCAGCGGGATCAGCGACTCGATCACCTTGTCCACCGGGCCGCCGGCCTTGACCATGATCATCACCTTGCGCGGCTTGGCCAGCGACTGGACGAATTCCTCCAGCGTCTTGAGGCCGACGATCTGCTTGTCCGGGTGGGCGGCGACGAATTCCTCCATGGTTTCCGTGGTGCGGTTGTAGACCGAGACCTTGAAGCCGCGGGACTCCACGTTGAGGACGAGGTTCTGGCCCATGACGGCCAGGCCGATGAGGCCGAAATCACTGTTACTCATAAGTCGGAAAGCTGTATGACAGCAGGCGCGGTGTAAGGAACTCCGGACCCGGGCGCAACCCCTTGTTGCCATGATCGCGCGCATTTCCCACAGTCCGCCCGTGAACCTGCCGAATGCCATCACCCTTTCGCGGTTGGTCCTCACCGCCGTCTTCGTGGTGGCGATGGGTTTCGACGGCCTCGGCGGGAAAATGACGGCGCTCGTCAGTTTTTCGGTCGCCGCCGCCACCGACTGGCTCGACGGCTACCTGGCGCGCCGGATGGGGCTGGTCACGCCGCTCGGGAAATTGCTCGACCCGCTGGCCGACAAGATCCTCGTCTGCGCGGCCTTCGTCTTCATGTCGGTCGAGGGCTTCGCCCCGGTGTGGGTGACCGCCGTCATCATCGGCCGCGAGTTTCTGGTCACCGGCCTGCGGCAGATCGCGATCGAGGCCGGGCAGGTGCTGGCTGCGGATCGCCTGGGCAAGTGGAAGACCGGTTTCCAGCTCACCTTCATCATCACCGCGCTGGTGTGGCTGGCCTTCTCCGAAATGTCCTCTCGTGGCATGATCGCGGAGTTCCTGTGGAAGCTCGCGGATCCGGAAGGCTGGCTGATGCCGGCATCGCTGTGGTTGGCCCTGGCGCTGACGGTGGTATCCGGCTGGAACTACCTGTGGAGCGGGAGGGGGCTGCTGAAGGCGGGCTGAGGAAACCCCAAAGGGGTTTTGCCGGTCAGCCCGGGGTTGACCCGACTTGTCGGGGCTACCCCGGGATGCTTGGGTGGAGAGGGAACAACCCCGACGGGGTTGCGTCCATGGACCCGTCTGTTGATCTCGCCATGCCCCAGTCCCTGTCCGCTGTCTTCATCCATCTCGTGTTTTCCACCAAGGAGCGCTATCCGTTTCTAACTGATCAGTCCCTGCGCGAGGGAGCCCATGCCTACATCGGAGAAATTTCCAAGCGGCTCGGTTGTTCGCCCCTCTGCATTGGTGGCGTGGCGGACCATGTTCACATCCTGGCGCGGCTCGGTCGCGAGGTTCGTCAGTCGGACTGGGTGAAGGAGCTGAAGCGGGTTTCGAATCCGTGGATCAATGAACACCTTTCGGTGAACGGAAAATTCGCATGGCAGTCCGGTTACGGGGCCTTTTCGGTGAGCCAGTCGAAAGTGGAGGAGGTGAGGGAATACATCAGGCGGCAAGAGGAGCATCACCAGAGGATGAGTTTTCAGGAGGAGTATAGGGAATTCATGAATCGACATGGGATCGAATGGGATGAGCGCTACGTTTGGGACTAGCGGCAGGGCGGAACCCCGTCGGGGTTCGGGGTATGTGGGCCCATAAACCCGGGGTAGCCCGGCAAGCCGGGACAACCCCGGGCTCATCGGTGAAACCCCGTTGGGGTTGTCACGAGGGTCAGGGGCATGCGGTTGGGCATTTTCCCCGCATGCCAGGGCTTTCACCCCACGCTCGTCTTCAAAGGTTCAACTCGCGCAACTCCGGCTTTTCGGTCATCTCCTGGATATCGCGGATCGCTTGGCGCACCGCCTCGGCCTTCTGGAGGCTCAGGTTTTTGGGAAAGTCCTCTTCCTCGTTTTCGAAATAATGGGCGACCTTCTCCAGGCGGGGAATGGCCCGTTGGGCATGGGCGCCGTAGCGCTTGAGCATGTCGAGGTGCCTCGGCACCTGCGCCTGGCTGCCGTGCTTCTTCATCAGCCGCAGGTAGTCGGCCAGCAGCTCGATTCCCTCGCTGACATGGTGCTTGCTGAACAGTTCGAGGCCCGCCGACTGGATCTGGCCGTCGAACATGATGCCGCTGGGCGCCGGTTCGACGATCGCCCGGTGGATCGCCGGCAGCAGCGGCTCCAGTTGATCAAACGGGAGATTCGCATACACGGTTCCGAAGGCACCCCGCGTTCGGCCGTCCTCGTTGCGGAGTCCGGCACGGACCGCCCTGAGAAGGAGCTCTTGATCGACGCCCTCCAGCGATCCCCGCAGCAGGCCCGTCCGACCGTGAAAGAGTGCCTGGGAGATGAAGCGTTGCTCCATGCCGCGCGGATCCGCGTCGGTCGGTCCCCGGGCGATGATTTGCAGCAGCTCGGGCACCGCGGCCATCGCTGGCTGGCCGATCCCGTTGAGTGCTTCCGCCGCCTGAATCCGCAACCAAAGGTCTTCCGCTTTCAGCGTTTCCAGCAGCTTGGGCACCGCGGGCTCGGCGCGGTTGCCGATCCGGGCGAGGGCCTGGCACGCCCCCAGCCGGGCGTGCAGGGACGGGGAATCGAGCAGCTCGATCAGGGGTTCGATCGGAAAGTCTTTCTGCCGCCCGAGCGCGATGGCCGCCCGGTCGCGGACGATGGGCGACCAGTTGCCGAGTCGCTCGATGAGCAGGTCGGGCGAAAGCTCGTTGTAGGCAAGTGCCGGGCCGATGGGACTGAAACCGCGTCCGTCGCCCACCACGGCACCCGCGGTTTCCTCATCCAGTGGCGGGCTCACCGATGGCTGGCTGCCCGTCAGCCGGATCGCCTTGCGCGGCATGGCGTAGGCGATTAGGTACATGCCGGTGGCGTCCCAGCCGCCATAGGCGTCGCGGCGTGACTGCGGCGGACCCTGGTGCGGGAAGCTGCCGTCGAAGCTGCGGGCGAGATCGAAATACCAACTGCCGAATTCCTCCATCCATGCGCCGGTGGCATGGGGTCCGCTGCGCGACACGCCGGGCATCGCCCAGGTCATGTTGAAGAAGTTGCCGGTGTGTCCGCAGTCGCGTTCACCGTTGTGAGCGGCGGTGCTCATCCTCGAGAAGAAGGTGGTGCCCTCCTCGTTCTTCAACTGGTCGAAGAGCACGGTGGCCATGCCGTTCTTTCCGTTGTCCTCATGCCCGTGCATGTAGGGCGCGTGGTCTCCGTAGGGGATGGAGCCCTTGCCGATGTAGAAACTCAGCAGCCGGTTGCTGCGCTCGATGGCGGTGGCCACTTCGGGATCGTCCACCCCCGCCTCGCGCGCCAGCACCAGGCCTATGGTCAGGGGTGCCCCCGGTGAATTCATCATCCCGTAGCCGGGAAGCCGGCCCTCGGCATTGGCGAACTTGTGGCCCCACGAGCCGACGACACTCTGTCCTTTGGATGCCTCCATCGCGATCCGACGCAGACCCGGCAATACCGAGTCGTCGCCGGTCGCCAGCACATACTCGGCGAGAAACACGGTCAGGTAGCCATACCACCACGTCGCCATGTGCTCGATGCGCTGGTCCGCCGCCCACTCGGCCTCCTTCTTGACGAGTGGGTGGTATTTCGGTTCGCCGCTGGCAAGCAGCCCGAGCCCGTTGAGTGAGCGGGTGATCGCGTTCCCCTTGTAATCCGGTTCCGCCATCCGCTTGGCGAGTGCCTCGCAGCTGTTCTCGAGGATCTTCGCGGACTTCGGGCAGTCGTAGGGCGCGGTCGGGCTGTATGTGCCGAGGACCGGCAACTTGAGGGCGATCTCTTCGCTCTTGCCCGCCCTCCAACGTGTCAACGCCAGCTTGCCGTCACCCGCCTCGGCTGCGGTCAGCGCCTTGCCCAGCTCCACCCGCGGATCATGCGAGAAAGGATTACCCGCGACCCCGAGCAGCACGTCGCCCACTTCCAGCAATCCCTCGGCCGGCGAGCCTGCCGCCACCTCGGTGATCCTGACCTGCCGCGCCTGGGTCGTTTCCAGTTGATGGCTGTGCATCCAGCCGCGCGCGCCGGTGGCACCCAGGTTCCAGTCCTTGGTCGCGCCCTCGGGAATGGTTTCACCCTTGGTGAAATCCGGATTGGGAAGGGGCTTCGGGGCGGCGGTGAGCGTGCCGGCAAGGAGCAGGCCGGCGCAGGCATGGCGGATCAGGGTGAACTTCATGGTTGGTTGGATTCCTCGCCGAGCAGTTTGCGGAGGGTGGGTTCCATCGCCTTCGCCCAGACGCGGTAGCCTTCCTCGTTGGGATGCAGGGCGTCGGGCATCAACTCGCGGTTCATGCGCCCTTCGCCGTCGAGAAAGACGTGGCCGATGTCGAGCCAGTGAACGGTCTTGCCGTCCACATACGTGCGGAGGATCGCATTGATTTCGTCGTTCCGCAGCCGACCCGGATCTTCGGGCGTGTCGCCGCGGGGAAAGATCGGCATCAGCAGGATCTTCGACTCCGGCAGCTTGGCGTGGATCTCCTTGAGCAGCGCGAGGATGCCGTAGGCGGTGTCGTGCCCGTGCAGCTCGGGAATGCCGCGGTTGTTGGTGCCGATCATCACCACGACCAGCTTCGGATTGCGGTCCTTCATCCCGTCGAGCCCGCCGTTCTGAAAGTGCCAGAGCATGTGGTAGGTGCGGTCGCCGCTGGAGCCGATGTTGACCGCCTTGCGCTGGCCGTAGAACTCGTCCCAGACCTTGTTTCCGACCCGCGACCAGCCGAAGACGATCGAGTCACCGACCATCAGCAGGTCGACTTCCTGCTCGGTGCACCAGCGCTTGCGGTCCTCGTGGTGTCGCAGCCAGGCGGTCCAGCTCTTGGGGTCTTCCTCCGGCCCGGGCCGGGACTCGGCCTGGGTGGCGCGGATGGTGGTTTCGTAGGCGGGGTTTTCCCATGGCATCGGGTCGGCGGTGGCCGGACAAAGCCCGGCAAGCAGGGCCGCCATGGAGAAGGCGGCAATCTTCGGGCGGTTTGGAAATGACGGGCTGATGCGTTTCATGAGTTCAAAGGACAGGATCATTCGTCGAGTAGGTTGATCATCTGGTTTCCGAGGCCGAGGCCGACGCGGAAATAGCTGCGGGCGTTTCCATTCCAATGGAAGCCTTGGTTGCGCGGGGACTTTTCGTGCGGCTCGAAGTAGGCGCGGGTGTCATCGGTCAGCACCTTCGCGGGTTTTTCCACGCCCGCGACCCAGAGCTGGGCCCGTTCCACCGGATGATAGTCCTCGTAGGGAGGCGCTGAGGTTCCGGTGTCGTAGCCCCTGCCGGTGGTGGCGATCACGAAAGGAGGATCCGGCTTTCCGAACTCGGCGCGGATCGAGGCGATGAAGTCGGGCAGGTTGTGTTGGTATTCCCCGGCCACCTTGTCGGGGCTCTTGTCGCTGGTGCCCTGGTGCCAGGCGAAACCGGCGATCCGGTATCCCCTGCCTTTCCATTCGGGAAACTCCTCGCCGAGCTTGAAGAGTACCTCCCGTGCATTGTCGAACATCTCAACGTAGGACGGACCGATCTCCCCGCCGCGCTTGGCGACCGCCATCGGCGAGCGGAACTGGCTGACCAGGTTGTGCCCGCCCCAGGCCGGCTTGATGAGGAGCACGTCGTCGTCCGTGAAATGGTCGCCGATGACCTGGCCGAAGCCGAATTCCGGGCCGAACCACCGGCCGTTGCTGGTGAGCGGGCCGAGGTCGCCCTTGAAGATGGTTCCGCCGTACTGGGCGTTGGCTCCGTTGCGCCACCAAAGCTTCACGTTGCCGCGCGTCTTCCACTTGCTGGTGCCGGGCTGGCTCGGATCCACCAGCAGCGAGCGGTATTCGTACTCCGGGTAGTCGTCGTCGTGAACGGCGAGGTATCTCAGCGTGCCGACACCGCCCACCTCGTTGTTCTGTCCTTCCTCGGTGTGCCCGTAGCCGACCATGTTCGACTGGCCGGCGAGGATGAACACCTTGATGCCTTTCGGGTCGTCGTCCCAGGTGCGCAACGTGGTCGCCGCCTCCACCAGCGGATGGTTGGCAAGGTCGGTGAGGTTGCGGGTCGTGATGGTGTAGGTGGTGTCCGGCTTGAGCGCCTGTCCGGTGGTCAGCGTGACCGAGCCGTTTTCCGGATCGAATGCGGCGGATTTCACGTCCAGTCCGCCGCCGCCATCCTGCGTGACCGTGTAGTTTCCCGCGGACAAGGAGGTGGTCGGGATCATCGGCTCGCTGAAGACCAGGCTGAGGGTGGTGCCGCTGCCCCAGACCCGTTCGATGGACGGCGGCGTGGAATCGGGCAGGCCGATCTCGAATTCCAATCCGCCATCTCCTTTGACCGGATTGTCGAAGGGGCCGAAAGCCGTGGTTCCCTTGGACTTGTCGGCCTCGACCGTCGCGGCGATGCAGGGCTTGTAGCCCCCGGCGTCGTGGGCGGCATACAAGCCATAGACCTCGCCCGGGTTGGACGACCATTCCAAATAGTAGCGGTCGCTCTTCGCGTCGTAGAGGCGCTTGGTGATCTTCACTTCCCGGCGTGGCGGAATGCTGCCGCTGATCACGCTCTTGAAGTCGGTGCCGATCCGGATCTCATCGATCGCGTTCTGGTTGAGGATGGTGCAGACGGTCAGCACGTCGAGCGTGTCCTCGTCGATGGCCGCGCTGCATGACGCGGCGTTTTGATCGAACGCTTCCTCGGTCATTTGCTGGTCTTCCGTGAAATGCCAGGTGCTCACCTTGTCGGTTTCCCCGAACTCGAACTTGAGGATGACGACGTTGTCTTTCTTGGAATCGATGTTGCTCCCGGGCGCGCTCGCCACCTCCTCGCCCTGGTTCCAGATCACCGGATTCAGGCGCTTGCGTTCCCGCATGTGGCGACCGTTGCCGGCCCCGATGGCGTCGGCCTTGCCGTCCATGGAAATCGCCCGCTCCTTGAAACCGCTGTCATCCGAGGCCAGCGCCAGGCCCACCGGTGCAAAATACGACTGGTTGGGCATGTGGAACACCCCGCTGAGCCACAGGACCCCGCCGTTGCCCTTCGCCATGGCACCCGCGCTGCGGGCCAGCCTGCGGGTGGAGTGGGGTGACCCGTTCCGGTCCCAATCCGAGTTGCCCATGTATCCGCCCATGGTGGACAGGTTGTCGACCAGGCCGTCCCAGTCGGGTCCGCCCTCGCCCCAGGCGCCGTCGTAGAGCTCTTCCGGGTTTCCAAGGCTGTCGTAAACGAAGGCATACCCCTTGGCCCCGGCGGTGTCCTTCCACGGTTCGGCGAACCCCTTGCCGCCATCACGCCCCTCCAACCGGCCGGCCACCTCGTGGTTGTGGGGCTGATAGTCGAAGGGCTCATAGACCAGCAGCTCGCCATGGCAGATCGCGCCCGTGGCCAACATGGAGAGGATGAGGGTGCGCGGGATCGTCAGGCTCGGATTCATCGTGTGCATGGTTGGATTCAACAGTCGCCGGAACGGAACGGCGAGGCAGGGAGCAATGGGGCGGCAATGATGAGCGGGATTCTACAGATCCAATTCGACCAGCTCCGGCTTGTCGGTGCGTTGCTTGATTTCCTCGATCGCCTCGCGGACCGCCTTGGCCTTCTTCTCGCTGGCCCATTTCGGGAAATCCTCCTCGGCGGTTTCGAAGTATTCCGCGGTTTCCTCCAACTGCGGAATCACCCGCTGGGCGTGCGCACCATACGGCTTGAGCATCTCCAGCAGCTTCGGCGTGTGCGATTCGCTACTGTGTTTCTTCTGATGGCGCACGTAGCCGGCGATCAGTTCGAGCCCTTCGCTCACGCGGTGACGGCTGAGAAGGTCTAGCCCCGCCGTCTGGATCTGGCCGTCGAACATGATGCCGCTGGGGGCCTTCTCGACGATCGCCCGGTGGATGGCGGGCAGGATGGGACGAAGCTGCTCCAGGGTCAGCTTCTGATAGACACCGCCCAACGCGCCCCGCGTCCTGCCATCCTGGTTGGCGAGTCCGGCCTTGACGGCTTCGAGCAGGAGATCCTGGTCCACGTCGTCGAGCGAGCGGGCAAGCATCCCGGTGCGGGAATGGAAGAGAATTTGGATGAGGAAGCGCTGCTCCATGCCCCGCGGATCCTCCGGGGTCGGCCCCTTGGCGATTCGCTTGAGCAAGTCCGGCACCGCCTTCATCGCCGGCTCACCGATCCCGTTGAGGGCCTCGACGGCCTGGACGCGCAACCAGAGATGATCCTCATCCAGTAGCTTCAGCAATTCCGGCACGGCGGGTTCCGCCTCCTTTCCGTAGCTGGCCAGTGCCTGGCACGCGCCGAGGCGGGCATCGAGCGAAGACGCATGGAGCATTTCGACGAGTTTCTCCACCGGGACGTTCTTCTTCTTCCCGATCACCGTGGCCGCGCGGTCGCGAACCGCCGGGGACCAACTGCGCAGGTGCGCAAGCAAGGCTTCCGTCGACAGGTCGTCGTAAGCGGTGAAGGGTTCGTGGCCGTTGGCTCCGCGGCCCTTCGCGATGAGCTTCCCGGAACTCTCCGCATCGAGCGTACCCAACACCGAGGGCAGGCTGCCGGTGATGCGAATAGCCTAGCTCTGCATGTCATACTAGATCAGATACACGCCCGTCGCGTCCCATTCCGCGTACGCATCATGCTTGTTCTGGGGCGGCCCCTGATGCGGGAAACTCCAGTCCCATGAGCGGGCGAGGTCGAAATACCATGCGCCGAACTCCTTCATCCATGCACCGGTGGCGTGGGGACCGCCGCGTGACACCCCGGGCATGGCCCAGGCCAGGTTGAAGAAGTTGCCGGTGTGGCCCTGGTCGCGCTCGCCGTAGTGGGACGCGGTGGACATTTTCGCGAAGAACTCGGCGCCATCCTCGTTTTCCAACTGGTCGAACAACACCGCGACCATGCCGTTCTTCCCGTTGTCCTCGTGGCCGAAGGTGTTGGGTTTGTGGTCACCGTAGGGAATCGCTCCCTTGTCGATGTAGAACGAGAGGAGGGTGTCGCTGCGTTCGATAGCCTTGGCGACCTCGGGATCGTCCACACCTGCCTCACGCGCCAGCACCATGCCGATCGTCAGCACCGCCCCCGGCGAGTTCATCATGCCGTAACCCGGAAGCCGTCCCTTCTCGTCGGCGAACTTGTGGCCCCAGGAACCGACCGCACTCTGTCCCTCGGCGGCCGACAGCACCATGCGGCGCAAGCCCGGCAGCACGGAGTCGTCACCGGTTGCCATGACATACTCGGAGAGAAAGGTGGCGAGGTATCCGAAATACCATGTCGCGAATCCCATGTTGTCATACGCCGCCGCCCACTCGGCCTCTCTCTTGAGCAGGGGATGGTATTTCGTGTCGCCGGTGGCCAGCAGGCCCAGCGCGTTCAGTGCGCGCGGGATGGAGTTCTGCTTCTCATACCCGTCCTGTTCCATGCGTTCCGCCAGTTTCTCGGCCGCCTGGTTGAGGATTCTCTCCGACTTCGGGCAGTCGTAGGGAGCGGTCGCGCTGTAGGTGCCGAGCACCGGCACCTTCACCTCGATCTTCTCGATCTGCCCCTCGCGCCAACGGATCAGGCCAAGTTTGCCGTCGTCGGCCTCGGCGGCGGTGATCGCCTGCCCAAACTGCTTGCGCGCATCCCCATCAAACGGCGCACCTGCCACCCCGAGCAGCACGTCTCCCTTCTCCAGCAGGCCGTCCGACGGCGATCCGGCCGCGACATCGGTGATGAAGATCTGGCGGGCCAATGCGGTGTGCAGCCGGATGCTGTACATCCAGCCGCGCGCACCGGTGGCGCCGAGCGTCCAGTCGTGCACCGCATTCTCCGGCAGCTTGTCGCCCCTGGTCAGATCGGGATTGGGGGAATCCCACTTGCCGAGCTTCTCCGGCTGGGGAGGAGGATCAAAAACCAGGGCGGCAAGCGGTTGCTCGTCCGGTTCCGGCTTCGATTCCTCGCCGGCACTGGCCGCTCCACCTGCCTGGGGGGTGGCCGGGGCCTGCGCCTCTCCGGGCTCCGGGGATCTTGTTTCGCTCGGGGCAACCCGCTCATCGCACCCCTGCAAGGCCAGCAGGGAAACGAGAGACAACCAGGCACTAATGTTGGAGATTCGGGATTTCATGATCTGATTCCAAATGGATTTGGTGAGGTTTGATCGGGGAGCCGATTGTGGATGAACGAAAGGTTCTTTTGGATTCGCGTTGGTGATACCTGAAAGGATCCATGCGGACCGTTTGTGAATCCGTCATCACTCTTGATTGACTTCGATATCGACGAAGACCCGGTCCGTCGCGGTTCCGGTGATCAAGGCGGTGACGGTGATTCTGCCATCCGCCGGCGTGCCCGGCGAGAAGGTCACGGTCGTCCCATCGGGGTCGCTTTGCCCGTCGTGGTGGAAGGTGACGAGATCCTTCGACCAGCGATAGGCGGCATTCACATCCTCCGGCGGATTCTCATTGAGCGGGTGAGTGAAGATGAAGGTGCCCGCAGCGGTGTCCACCACTCCGGGCAGCACTCCGGCCGTGAATTCGCCGGGATGCGTGCCGAACCAGCTCTCGATGCCGTTCGCAAGACCGTCTTTGTCGGGATCGTCCGCAAAGCCGGTTTGGTCGCCCAAGTCGAAGCCGCCAATCCAGGCCGCGAAGTTGTCGGCTGGCATGCTGCTTCCCCCGAACCGGAGCTCGGAGATGCCGATGTAGTTGGTCGATCCGAAGGTGGTGAGGTTCGTCAGGCGGATGTGGGTCACGCCGGTCTGCTCGGTGAAGGTGAGCGTCTGCACCGGTGCCGTTCCACCGGTGGGCCCGATGGTGAACTCGCCGAGGGTGGCAGCCGGGATGGTCACGGGGTAGGTGCCGCCACCATCGGTGGAGAACGAGATGTCGCAGGTCTTGAGGCCGCGGAGCCGTTCCGCGCGGATGTAGGGCCACAAGTGAAAGGCATTCACGTTGGACGGGGCGGCCAGGGCGAATGTCAGCACCTCGGTGGTGCTGCGGAAATTGGCGGCGTCATTGATGCTCGTCGAGGCGCTCAACCAATGGCCGGCACTGCCCGCGTAGGCTACGGTCTCGTTCAGGATGTCACCGCTGGTTCCACCGCCACTCAGGAGCGTCCCGTCGATCGCGGCATCCAGGGTCCGCGGGGCGCCGATCGTGGTCGTCGAGGTGGCCGACACCGGCGTGATGATGCCCGTTCCGGTCTGAGCGTTCCATTTCGCAAAAAGAGTGATGTCGGCGTCGTCCGTGTAGGTCCCACCGGCCGCATGGTTCGTGCCGCTGCCGTCGCCCGCCGTGTTCCATCCTCCGAAGGTGAAACCGGTCTTGGCGAGGTTGCCGCTGTTGCCGGCAAGGGTCAGGTCGACACCCGCGGTCTTGATCTGGTTCGCTGGAGCGGTGCCGCTGGTCTGGTTATTGCCGTTGTAAGTCACGGTATAGGTCACCGGAGCCTCATCGTCCGTGACATCGAGGGTGGCTTGGCCGTCGGCATGGCCGGCAGCGGAGGCGGTGATGGTCACGGTCCGGGTGCCGTCCAGGATCCCGTCATCGACGGCCGTGACCGGGAAGTCCGCCGACGTTTGCCCTGCCGGAATGCTTCCGGAGCCCACGGTCGCCTCGCTTTCATCACTCGAGACGAGGGTGACGGCGAGTGCGCCGGTCGTATCGGAGCTGCGCGTCACGGTCGCCGTGGCGCTGCCCCCGTTTTCAGAGATGCTGGACGGGGAAATGCTGACGCTGAGTGCCGGCCCGTCGGCGATCACGTTGCCGGAGATGGCGATGTCATCGAGCCTCAGGCGGGCGGTCTCGGAGGTCGTCTGGGCCAGGGTGAAGGTGGCGGTCTCGCCGGCTGCGAGAAAACGATCGGTGAGAATGCCGGTCAGGTCGAAGTCGTAGCCATGATTCACGCCGGTGTCATTGACCAGGGACTGGACACCGCCGGTGCCGGCCAGGTTTCCGCCGGCGTAGGCGATCGCCAACTGAAGGGCGGCGCCCGCATCGCGCTGCGCGCTGAAGTGAAGCGTTTCCAACTCGATGGCCTGGGTGCCCGCCGTGTTGTCGATGGTGAACTGAAGGGTCGTCGGGGCACTGATGGTCGCCACGTTGGTGGTGTTCAGGGTCACCGGAGTGGGGATGAGGGTGAGCGTGCCCCAGGTGCCCAATGATGCCTGATTGGCGAGGGTCCATTGGAACTCCTTGGCCATCGCGTCCGTGGTGGAGAGTGTCGCATCCACTCCCATGGCGACAGCCTCGGGGCCGCGGTGGGGATTGCTGAGCGTCTTGGTCGCTCCGGCCGTGGTGCTGGTGTTGTTGCCGTCGAATCCGGCGATCAGGTCGGTCTCCGTGCTCTCCCGCAGCGTCTCGTAGCTCCACGAATCGCCGAGGCCATCAAAGGACAAGTCGTTGGAGCTGGTGGTGAAGACCACCTCGAAGGGTGCCGACAGCGGAGTGATCTCCCTGCCCGTCACCGTCACTTCCTGCGGGGTGTCATGATCGGACGGAGTGAAGGTGAGCGTGGTTGGGCTGACCATTGCGACCGCCGGATCGGAAACGGTCACAGTCACGGTCACATCGGCCGTGGGCGGATTGAGAAACCGGATGGTCATGGTTTCCGCCGTGACGGTCGTGACCGAGGTCCGGGTTGCCGTCGAGGGCAGCACCTGGAAGCCCGGTGCCCGGGTGGTCAGGTGGGCCATCTGCCAAGCGGTTTCATAACCAAGCTTGCGGCAGTACCACTGTCGCCACTGGCTGGTCGTCTGGCTCGCGGGCTCCGCATCCACCGGACAGCGGCCGGAGAGCAGCGTGTACATGTAGGCTCCCACGGCGGCGTTGAGTTCGTTGCTCAGATGCCATGAATCGGCATAACCCGGGATCTCCGGCCGGAAGTGGTCGATCTTCGACCACATCAGGCGCACCGGGATTCCACGCACATCCAGTGGCACCTCTCCTTCCAGCACCATGCTGTGGGCGACCCCGAGGTCCGTCCCGTTCTCGAAGGCTCCCAAGGGTTCATAGCGCTTGTCGATGCCGTAGATCATGGTGGTTTCGCCCGTCGCGCCGTGATCGCCCATCGGAAAGCCGTGGACGCGACCAAACCTTGCGGGATCGACCTGGTATTGCTTCTCCGGCTCGAAGGCATCGCTGCCCCGGCTGTAGGACAGATCGACCGGGTTTCCGGAAGCGGGGGGATTCCTCCGGATGTTCGTGACCTTGGCGGCGGCATAGGCGGCCATCAGGCCACTCGCAAAACCTTCCTCGGTGCTGGTTCCGTATTCGTTCCAGTCCACCTGGCGACCGCGATGATACTTCATCTGGAAGGCGTTGGCCGTGGTGTGGGGGCCGCTGTACTGGGAAACCCCGGCATTGGCCAGAACCACCGCGTGCGCATAGTCGGCAAGGTTGGTGCCATCCGGCGGGTAGGTGTAACCGGAGCCGCTCGCGCTCCGGTTGTAGAGTTTGCTGTAGATCGCCGCGGCCGCGAGGTATTGCCCCTTGGGGGTCGGATGGGCGCTGCTCGTGTCCTTCGAACCGTAGCTGCTCCATGCCTTGCCGGCGGGCACCACCGTGAGCCCGGCCGAGTCGCCGATGCGGTGCGCGATTTCGTTGAATGCTTCGGCGGTGAAGGTCGATCCGCTCTCCGGCCACTGGGCCAGCAGGACGATCTGCGCGGGACTCGGGCTTTTCGCGACCTCGTCCTGGATCATCTTCACAGCCTCGGCAAACATGCCGGGGAAGTGCGCCATCACGTAGGCATCTTCGCAGAGGATGATGAAGTCCCAATCGTGGGCACCCTCCCCGCGCAGGTTGGCCATGCGGGCCGCCTTGCCATCCGGCCACATGAAATGCTGCATCAGGCTGTGGCAGCGGTAATCCTTGGTCACGATCGTCCCGCCACCGCCGACTGCGGTATCCACATCCTTGGTCTTGTGGATGTCCTCGAAGACCACGTTCACCGTCGGGGTGACTGCTGTGATCTCCGCATCCTGGGAGAGAATGCCGTGGAGGTGGGTCGCGATGCCCGTGGGGTCGAAGGGCTGTTCCGAGCTTTCCGAGAACGATTGGGTGGAGCCGATAATCAGAACATCGAGTTCCTGGGCAGAGGCAGGGTTGACGATGGCCAAGCCCAGAAGGACCAGCTGGCAGAATGTGGTTTTCATGACGGTGAGGTATCCCAAAGGCTTGGACGACACATTCAAACGGGCAACATCGAGGGCCTGGCCGGCGTTTCATCCGGCCAAGCCGGAACGGCATCGTCCCTCAAGGTGTCGGCGAGGGGTTGAACCAATGAGGGCATGTCAGCATCGGTTGGGTCGTGGAGATGACGAAACTTGCGCATCAGCCCGTGCAATCTAGGCCGGTTCTTGACCATTGGGTAGGGTGCGTCTGTCATCTCATCGTATCACACGGCAGGACCGGGCATTCGCCTGGAGGCGGATGAGGGGCACCCGGAGAGAACCCGAACCGGGACTGTGCCGGCTCCCCAACTCCATGCGAAATCGGAAACTCCGGTTTTCCACAGGTCCTTACCGGAAGCGGATGCGCGCGGAGCGGTCCCATCACGGGGCGGAAAGCAGGGTCACCATGTCGTCGCCCAGCGCCTTGCCGACGCGGAAGTAGCTGCGGGCGTTGCCGTTCCAGTGGAAACCCTGGGTCCGGGGAGAGACCGCGGCATCCTCCCAGAACCCGCGGGTGTCCGAGCTGAGGACGTGGGCGGGCTGTGGGCTTTCCGGGAAGACCCAGAGCTGGGCCCGCTCGACGTCGGTGTAGCCCGTGTAGGGCGAAGGCTCGACCCCGGCATCGGTCATGCCGGCCGTGGCGATGACGAAGGGCAGGTCCGGCTTGCCGAACTCCGCCCGGACATCGCTGATGAAATCGGGGAGGTTGTATTTGTATTCAAGGGCGCGTTCGACCGGGCTCTTGTCACTGGTGCCCTGGTGCCAGGCGAAGCCGACGATCTGATAGCCGCGACCGGCCCACTCGGGAAACTCGGTGCCGAGGTTGTCCAGTACCTGTCGGGCGTCGTCGAAGATCTCCAGGTAGGAGAGGCCCACCTCGCCGCCGCGTGCGGCCACCGCGCTCGGCGGGCGGAAGTTGCCGGCGAGGGTATGTCCGCCCCAGGCGGTCTTGATGATCAGGACGTCGTCCGATGCATAGTAGTCCCCGATGATCTGGCCGAAGCCATACTCCGGCCCGAACCACGCACCGTTGCTGGTCAAGGGGCCGAGATCCCCCTTGTAGATCGGCCCATCCAGATTGCCCGAGGCACCGTTCTTCCACCAGAGCTTCACCTTGCTGCGGGTTTTCCATGCACTGGTCGTGGGCTGGCTGGGATCGGCCAGGAGGGACGTGTAGTCGTATTCCGGATAGGTGGGGTTGTTGGCCGGTTGCGCGAAATAACGCAGCGTGCCGATGCCGCCGTCTCCGGTTTGGCCGGTTTCGGTGTGCCCGTAGCCGACCATGTTGGACTGCCCGGCGAGGATGAAGACCTTGATGCCGTTCGGGTCGTCGTCCCAGGTCTGGAACTGGGCGGTCGTGCCGTTGCCCAGCGGTTGGCCGACACCATTGGCGATGCGCTTGGCGGTGACGGTGAAGCTGCTGCCGATGTCGAGGGCCGAGGCCAGGGTGAGGGTGGCCGTCCTGCCGTCGCCGCTCAGGCTGGCTCCCGTCACGGAGACCGTGCCGCCGCCGGACTGTTCGATGGTGTAGTTGGTCGGATCGGCGGCCGAACTGCCCATCGCCTCGCTGAAGTTCACGGTCACCGTGGTGTTGGCCCCCCAGAGGCTGCTGATCACCGGTGGCGGGCCGAGGTCCTCCACGCTCATCTGCAGGAACAACCTGGGTTCGGTGAGCAAACCCGGATCGACGGTCACTTCCACGATCTCGATCCCGGCGATCGGCGCGCCGACCGACTCGTTGGCTCCGGACTCCCAGAACCAATCCGTCAGGTTGGTCGAGTACCACACCTTGTAGGTCATGCCGGTGAGCGATTGCGTGCGGCGGGTGTAGCTGAAGGTGCCCGCCGCCGGATCGAATGCCGCGGCGTACGGATTCGAGGAACCGGCGCTCAGCGGATTGAGCCCGAAGAGCCGCTCATACTCGTTGCTCAGACCGTCGGAATCATCGTCACCGGTCGGCCCACCCAGACCGGGATGGCTTCCGGCCCAGGTGTCGTAATCGCCCACGGACGCCGTCTGACCCAAGTAAAAGGTGTAACCGCCCGGGCTGCCGGTATCGGTGGCTTGTTCATGGCAGATCCAGCGCATGATCACGTAGCGGCCGGTCAGCTTGGCCCCGTCGAGCACGTATTCGTGGATGAGGCGGTCGCCGCGGTTCAGCGCCTTGCTGGCATCGGGCGTGGTGCCGAAGTAGGTGTTCGCAATCGCGGTCCAGTCCGACCCCGGATCGCTGTTGCTGACCCAGAAATCGATGGAGCCGACGGAGGAGAAATCGGACTCGTGTGCCTGGGCATGGATGAAACCGTCGAAGGTCACGATTTCGCCCATGTCGTAGATCACCGTTTGGGACTTCACGGCGTCGCCGGCGTAGCTGCCGGAGTCTTTGGGAGTCCAGCGGAATGAGGCACCCGTATTGGTGCTTGTGCCCACAAAACTCAGGCTCATGGAGGTGTCGAAGAGGTTGGTCAGTGTCCCCCCGGTCGCACTGGTGCTGGCCGCGACCGGAGCATCCAGCAGGGTGATCAACTGAGTGGCCCCCACCAGTGCGACCGGGGGGACACTG
>CALGOH010000035.1 GCA_937957985.1 uncultured Verrucomicrobiae bacterium | reverse complement strand
AGCCGCTGCCTCCCGCCTTCTTCGGGTCGGTGCGCCATTCGGCCTGCATCTGGCCGGTGTCCTCCAGCTTGTCGGCGAGCCAGCCCTGGATGTAGTAGGAATCGACCCAGCGCACGTCACCGATCAGCCCGCTCTGCACGATGAAGCGCATGAACCAGCTCGTCCAGTGGCCGAGGTAGGTGTGCGCGACCGCGAACGGCACGTTCTTCTCCTTCGCCTTGGCCACCAACTGGTCGGCCAGTTCGAGATTGATCGTCAGCGGCTTCTCGCAAAGCACCGGGATGCCCAACTCGAGTGCCTTCATGGCGGGATCGAAGTGGACGAAGTTCGGCGTCACGATCAGCACGTAGTCGAGCTTCTCGTCGTCCGGCAGGTTCGCCTGGTCGGCGAACATCTCGTCGTAGGACGTGTAGCCCTTCACCGGGTAGGGCCAGTTGTTGGCCTCGTTCATCGCGATCTCCGGGTCCGGGTGCAGCGCGACGGAGGTCACGCGCCGGGTGCCGTCGAAGTGGATCGCCTTCTGGTGCGGGTTCGCGATGAAGGCACCGCCTCCCCCGCCGATCATTCCAACTCTCAATGGTGCGTTTGACATATCTTCTCTAGTTTCAGCTTCTCAGCATTTCAGCGTTGCCAACTCACTGGTTGGACTTGTCGAAGGCCGCATCGAAGGCCGCCTTGTTGACCGGAAAGTCGATGCTCCTGGTGTAGGCGCAGCTTTCGGTGGCGCCATGGAAGCGGTCCATGCGACCGTCTTCCCACTCGATGGAAAGCGGACCGGCATAGCCGACGTCGTTGAGCGCGACGATCACTTCCTCAAAGTTGATGTCGCCGCGACCGACGCTGCGGAAATCCCAGTAGCGGCGCTGGTCGCCGAAATCGGTGTGGCCGCCGAACACGCCGACGTCGCCGTTCCCGTGACCCCACCAGGCGTCCTTCATGTGGGCGTGGTGGATCCTGTCGCCGAACTCTCGGATGAATTTCACGTAGTCCACGCCCTGGTAGCCGAGGTGGCTGGGATCGTAGTTGAAACCGAAGCGCTTGTGGCCGCCGAGCGCCTCCACCGCGCGCTGCGCGCTGGCGATGTCGAAGGCGATCTCGGTCGGGTGGACCTCGAGACCGAAGTAGACATCCTCGGCGTCAAAGGCGTCCATGATCGGACCGAAGCGCTTGGCGAAGTCGTCGTAGCCGGCCTGCAGGTATTCCTGGTTGGTTGGCGGGAAGGCGTAGAGCGCGTGCCAGATCGACGATCCGGTGAAGCCGTTGACCACCGCCTTGCCGCTCCCGGGCGCGCGGCCCGCCATGTAGTCCTTGCCGGCGTCGAGGAATTTCCGAAGTGCCTTGGCGGTGTCGGCCATTTCCTGCGCGGCGCGCTGGCGGACACCCTCGGGGTCGCCGTCGCCCCACACGTGGTCGGGCAGGATCGCCTTGTGGCGAGCGTCGATCGGATCGCAGATCGCCTGACCGACGAGGTGCGAGGAAATCGAGTAGCAGCCGAGGTCGTTTTTCTTCAGCAGCTCCCAGCGCGCCGGGATGTAGTCGGCGTCGTTGAGCGCGGCCTGGACGTCGAAGTGGTCGCCCCAGCAGGCGAGTTCGACACCGTCGAAGCCCATTTCCTTGACCTTCGGCAGCAGTTCCTCAGCGGGCAAATCGGCCCACTGACCGGTGAATAGGGTAACTGGACGTGGCATAACGTGTTCTGGATTCCTTCGGAAGCCTAACGACGACCCCTTCCGGGAATCCACGGGAAAATCCCGAATTTCTCGCGAAATGGAGATCGGGCCCATGGAGATCGGAAGAATCAGCCTCCCGACCGCCCCTGGAGGTCCAACCCCAGAGAATCCTCGAAGGCCTGCCGCAGCCGCGCCGTCACACGCCGGTCGGCATAGGCGCGGTCGTCCCAGCGCGAAACCCACACCACCCCGCGCGTCGCGGAGGTCAGGAAGAGTTCGTCCGCCTCCCTCGCCTCGTCCATGGAGACGGGGCGCTCCTCCGACGAGATCCCGAGCGAGCCCGCCCACTCGAGAATCCGCCCGCGGGTCGTCCCCGACAGGCAGCCGGACGAAACCGGGGGCGTCACCACGCTTCCGCCGGTCACGACGAAAACATTCGCCGTCGCCGCCTCGCAGAGCATGCCTCGGGTATTGGGAAAAATCAGCTCGTCCACGCCGGCCCGGCGGGCGTGGTCGAGCGCAATCAGGCTTTCCGCGTAGCTGCTGCACTTCACGCCGGCGACCGGCGACCCTTCGTTTCGCGGCCACGGCGACGTGGCGACCTCGATCGAATCCGGCACCGCCCCGAGCGCCTCGACGGAAAGAATGGTGCGCCCCGTTCGTCCGGCAAGCTCCCTCAGCCCCCCCGCGCCGGCGGTCTGCATCACCCGCACCCGGGCGCGCGGCGCCGCGATGCCTTCAAGCGCGGAACCCAGCTCCCTTTCCACCGCCCCTGCATCCGGCGCGTCGATACCGAGCCGATGGCACCCGGATTCCAGCCGCCTGAAATGCAGGTCCCATCGGATCAGCCGTCCGTTCACCACCAGCATCGTTTCAAAAACCCCCAGCCCGTGCGTCAACGCCCGGTCCCCGAGGAGTCCGGACTCGTCGCCGCCACCGAGCAACCAGGTCTTCATGATCCGCCGAGGTTCTGGATGAACACCCGCGAGTCCCGCCCGCTGGCCTCCAACTGAAGGCGCCGGCTCTCCGGCAGGTCCCCGAGTCCTCCTTCGGCATAGCCAAGGTGGTCACGGAAAAAATCGGCCGAACGATTGGTCAGGGCGAAGACCCGATCGATACCCTCCTCGCGGGCCAGCGACTCGGCGTGGCGGACCAGATCGACCCCGTAGCCGCGCCGCCCGCCTGACATCGTCCCGTAGAGACACGCGCCCTCGCCCAGATTGCCCGGCGGATAGCGGTGCAGCGCCACGCACCCGACCACGTTGCCGTCGATCGTCATCACGCGGTAATCGCCGATCCGGTCGAGAATGTCCTCGTAATTGCGCGGCACCAGCTTCGTGCGCCGCACCACCCGCCCGATCATGCCGAGCAGTTCCGGGATGTCCTCCTCGCGCAGCGGCCGGATCTCGCGGTAGGCGTCCGCGTGGACCATCGTCCCCACCCCCTCGTTCGAGAAAAGCTCGTCCACCAGCACCCCCTGCCGCCGCCCGCCGAGCACGTGAACCCGCGGCACGCCGCGTCGGCACGCCTCGGCCGCCGCGCGGAGCAGTTCGCCGTTGCTCACGCTCGACTTCGCCAGCCACGCCTCGGTCTCCGACGCCGCCACCGCCGGCACCGGCTCGCCATCGACCAGGATCGCCTCGCCCAATAGCGCGATCAGCTTCACCGCGCCGATCCCCAGCGTGAAATCGACCACCTGCGGGTCGAGCGGATCGTTCGATGACGCATCGGCCACGACCGTCTGCCCCCGCCCCAGGATCGCCCGGGCCTCCTCCAGCGAAGCCGGGTCGCCGAGCGGTTTCGACAGCCGCGCGGCCTTGATCTCGCACTCCAGCGTCCAGTCGTAGAGATCCCCGAGGTCGCCCCCCAGCACGCCAAGCACCAGCTTCACGCCCACCGACTCGAGCGCGGCGAGGTCGAGCAGTGTTTCCGCGACCGCCGGCTCCGGCAGAAGCCCGGCCTCGATGAGCACGACGAACACCTTCCCGCGGAACTGCGGAACATACTGAAGAACGGCTCTGACATCACCCTGCGCGGCCACGGCGTGTGACTAGCAAGCGGAGTGGCGCTTTCCAAGCGCCATGACGGGGCTGGTCGGCTTCCAGCCGACTCGCAAGGGCGTGCTGCCAGTGTGGCGTTCGCCCATCCCACTAATGGCCGTCCCTTTCCCGCGACGTGGACGTCGCCACTCCCCGTCATGGCGCTTGGAAAGCGCCACTCCCCTTCTCCCGCCTCCGAACGAACAGCACTCCACAAAAATGCACCGGTGGCGTCATGAGAAGCGCCCACCAGCCCGGGCCAATGCCTTCGAAGGGCTCCCCCCAGCCGGACATTTCAAAGAAGAGCAAGCCTCCCCCGATCGCGATCATGGTCAGCGCGGAACTCACGCAGGCGAGCCACCAAACCAGCCGATTCGAGGCGAGGGCCTTGACCATGAATGGTGATGCAAACACGAGGAGGACCGCGAGATGGATTCCCGCCCAGACGAGGGCCTCCATCCCGAACCACTCGAGCCGATCGATATTCATCACTCCCTTCCACCAATGTTTCCAAACAACCCAACCGCGGACCTCCAGCCATTCCCCGGTCCAGCGATGAGCTTCAAAGACCAGAAAGTTGAACGCAACAAAGGCCAACAAAGAGCCGACGAAGCACCCCAGCGCCACCCGGTCCGTCCAGCGCCACTTCACCGCCGCCTCCCCAGCTTCCATCCGACTCCCCAACCTAACAGCCCCAGCCCGATCACCCCCCAGTCGCGGATCACGGCATACAGCGAAACTCCCGGTCGGTCCGGAATCGCCACCTCCGCCAGCAGCCAGCCGCGCGTGATGTGGTTGCCCTGCCCGTCGCGCAGCTCCTGCGGCTCGCCCGTGTCCGGATGAGCCGTCGAGCCGATCGCATTCACCGCCGCGCTCACGCCGGTGTTCGCGCAGCGCACCATCGGCCGCCGCAGCTCGATCGAACGGAACCGCGCGTTGGCGAAATGCTGCGCCGCCGCCGCACTGTCCTTGAACCAGCCGTCGTTGGTCACGTTCACCATCAACTGCGGTCCGCCGCGCACGAACTTCCGCATCAGCCGCGGCACGGTGTCCTCGAAGCACACCGAGGGAATCAGACCGACCTCCCGTCCGTCGATCTCCGTCTCCAGCGGCTCGAAGCGGTCCCCTTTCGAGAACGCCCCGCCATACTGCGCCCCGGACTGCTGCTCGTAGATCTTCCGCAGGATCGGCAACTCGTCCGCCAGCGGAATGTATTCGCCGAAGATCACCAGGTGCGCCTTGCGGTAGGTCAGCAGCTCACCATCGGGATCGAACATCACCAGCGAGTTCCAGATCCGTCCGTCCTCCTTCTCGACCAGCGCATCGTCGAAGCGCTCGCCCTCGACCTCGTTGAGACCCATCACCAGCGTGAACTCGCCGTCCGCCCGGATCCGGTCCATGGTTTCGAAATTCTGCTCCCACGTGCCCCACCCGCCGTCATCCGTCCGCAGCACCCGTCCGACCAGCGCCGACTCCGGCCACATGATCCAATCGGGCGGCGAAAGCTCGATCCGCCCGCCCTCGACCAGCTTCTCGTCGATCCGGGCCGCATCCCGCGCCTCGATCGCCCGCAGCGCCTCGAGCGTTTCCTCCTCGTAGGCGAAATGGATCGCCTCCGGTTCCCACAGCCGCCGCGCCGCTTCCTGCGGAATGTTCAACTGCACCAGTAGTACTTTGAGCCGCGCGCCGTCCCGACCTCCGAGGTCGTGAATCCGCCACACGCCGTAGCAGAAGGCCAGCGCCACCAGCACCGCCGCCACGCCGAAATCGACACGCAGACCCTTTCGCCCGCCCCGCGCCTGACGGAAACGGCGAACACCCACCTGCAGCACGACCGCCTGCAGGAACACCGGCACGAACGACAGGCCGCAGATCCCGAGCAGGTCGGCCGACTGCGCCATGACCGGCGTCCGGTGAAACGCCACGCCGAGCGTGTTCCAGCCGAAGCCGGTGAAGACCCACCCCCGCAGCCATTCGCAGCCGCACCAGAAGCCCGCGACCGCGAAGGCGAAACCCATCGAGCGCAGCGACTCGCGCAATCGCCCCGGAGCCTCGTTCGTCTTCTCACGGATCCTCCGCTCGATGCGCCCTTCCTCCGTACCGACGCTCTCGCGCCACGGATTCCCCCAGGTCGCCGCGAACATCCCCCACAGCGCCGGATAGAGCGCCAGGTAGAGCGACACCACCAGCCAGCCGACCCATGACACCTCGGTGAGCCACGACAGGCTGATCAGGAAGCACGCGGCACCCGCCAGCCAGCCGAAACCGAAGCCCTTCCAGCCCGCGCGCCTTCCGCGCACGGTCCACATGACCGCCAGCAACGGAATCACGACCAGCCACACCAGCCCCCCAAGATCGAAGGGCGGGAACAGCAGCGCCATGCCTGCTCCCGACGCCGACACCGCCGCCCACCTGGAAACCGTCGCCTTCATCCCTTTGGAGTGCGGTGGCTTGCCACCGCTTTCGAGCGACCGGGGCGATCAGGGAATCCAATCCGTCGCGACACATCAAGACCGCAAGCCTTCAGTCCGACTCGCAAGCCCGCCATCCAAAGCGGTGGCAAGCCACCGCACTCCAAACTCCGGCTCATCCCATCCGCGTTTGGGCATCCGCCTCGATCGCGCTCCACAGCGCGTCGAGTCCTCCTGAAACCTTTGCCTTGGAAGCCGCAAGATCGTCCGACGGAGCATCCTTGCCGAACAGGTAGAACTTGATCTTCGGCTCCGTCCCCGACGGACGCACGGCGAACGAACGCCCGTCGGCCAGGTCAACGAAGATCATCTTCTCCTTCGGAAGTTCGTCGCCCTCCTCGTCGAAAAGGTCCTGGTTCGCGAAGTCCCGCACCCGCTCGACCGCCGCACCGTCGAGCTCGGCCGGGGGATTCTCCGAATACGAAGTCGCCAGCGCTTGGATCTTCGCCGCGCCGTCCGCCCCCTCCATCACCATCGCCTGGCCCCTTTCCTCGTGGTAGCCGAACTCCCGGTAGATCCGGTCCAGCAAGTCCGGCAGCGTCGTCCCCTCGGACTTCGCGTAGGCCGCCACCTCGGCGAACATCACCGCCGCGCCATTCGCATCCTTGTCGCGCACGAAGTCGCAGCCGAGATACCCGTAACTCTCCTCGCCGCCGAAAAGGAAGAACCTCGAATACTCCAACCTCAGCTTGCGCGTCGTCTCCTCGTCGAGGTCGCGGTAGTCGCCGCCCTTCTTGTCGGCCGGTATCGCCTGCTCGTACTTCCCGAGCTTCGAGGCGATGTACTTGAATCCCGTGAGCGTGTTCACGACGCCGAGTCCGAACTTCGCCGCGATCGCGCTCTGTAGCTCGGTCGTGACGAAGGTCTTCACGATCACCGCCCGCGCCCGGGTCGTGTCGTTGAGCCAGCCAATGTCGAAGGCCGTCTTCGCGCGATACCAGCACATCAGCGAACCGATCTGGTTGCCGGTGAGCAGCCGCATCTCGCCCTTGCCGTCCCGCGCGACCACCCCCATCCGGTCGCTGTCGGGATCGGTGCCGATCACGATCTCCGCACTGTCCTTCTCTGCCAGTTCCACGCCCATTTCGAGCGCCGCGGCGTTTTCGGGGTTCGGGGATTTCACCGTCGGAAAGCGGCCGTCACGCACGTCCTGCTCGGGCACGGTCAGCACTTCGAAACCGAGCTCCTCGAGCATCGGCACCGTGATCTGACCGCCGGTACCATGAATGTTGGTGAAGACCACTTTCGCCGACTTTCCCTCGAGCAACGCCGGCTGCATCAGCAGCGACTTGAGCTTGTCCATGTAACGACGGTCCATCTCCTCGCCGAGCACCGTCACGCTGCCACGCCGGCCCCCCGGGAGCGGCTCGTAGATCTCGCTCTCGATCGCGTTCACCGCGTCGACGATCCCCGAAGCATGCGGCTCGACGATCTGCGCGCCGTCGTTGAAATACGCCTTGAAGCCATTGTCGTGCGGCGGGTTGTGGCTGGCCGTCAGCACCACGCCGGCATCCGCCCGCAGTTCGCGGATCGCGAAGGACAACTGCGGCGTCGACCGCGCGTCCTCGAAAAGGTAGGCGTCACAGCCAAGCTCGGAGGCCACCCGCGCGCAGAACTCGGCGAAGTCGCGCGAGAAATGCCGGGTGTCGTGGGCGAACACCAGCTTCGGCTTCCGTCCGCCGCCCACGGCAGACTTCGTGTAGGAAATCATCCCCCGCACGGCTCGCGAGACGTTGAAGAAATTCATCGTCGCCGTCCCCACACAGGGATGCTCGGGACGCTCGTTCGGACCACCCTCACCCTGCTCCACCTCCGTCACCACCCGCCCGATCGTCCGGCCACGCAGCCCGCCGGTGCCGAAGGCCAGCGTCTTGAAAAACCGGTCGTTCAGCTCCTGCCACTCCCCGGCCTCGGCGAGCTGGCGCACCGCCGTCCCGGCCAGCGGCCCCGCCGCCCCGGCCAACAGCAGGTCGATGTTCCTGCGGGAACTCTCCAGCAGATGACCGGCGGACTTGGCTTGATCGAGTAGGGCTGTCAGGTCGCTCATTTCGGGCTGGATGCTAACGACCATCTCCGTCATGGCAATGCCCGCCCGTCAGGATATCAGGACCATCCGGTGGCATGACCGTCCCGGTCATGAACGGTAGCTGCCGGACGGGATCTCACCCCTCCATGACCGGGACGGTCATGCCACAGAAGCACCTCCGATTGACCGACCTCCTCCAGCAGGCGCTACAAAGGCGCCGCGACCTGCCCACCGCCGCCACCGACGCCTTCCGCGTCTTCGACGGCGCCGGCGACGGGCTCGACGGCGTGGAGGTCGACGCCTTCGCCGGCCGCTGGCTGGTCTCGACCCGCGACGCGCGCATCCCACTCGAAATGCTCGACGCCCTCCGCGCCACCGGCCGCACGATCTATCACAAGCGCCTCGACCAGCATCAGAAGGAATCGCCCGTCCACCTCTTCGGCGAACCCTGCGACGCGCCCTTCGTCATCCGCGAAAACGGCCTGCGCTTCGAGATCTCCTTCACCTCCGGCTACTCCCAGGGCATCTTCCTCGACCAACGCGACAACCGACGCCGGTTGATCGAAACCACCTCCCCCGGCACCACCGTCCTCAACACCTTCGCCTACACCGGCGCCTTTTCGGTCGCGGCGGCCAGCGCCGGCGCCGTCACCACCACCCTCGACCTTTCCCAGCCCTACCTCGACTGGGCCCGCCGCAACATGGAGCTGAACGCCATCGACCCGGTCGCCCACCACTTCTGCAAGGGCGACACCTTCCACTGGCTGCGCCGCTTCGCGAAACAGGGCCGTACCTTCGACATCGTCATCCTCGATCCCCCGACCTTCTCCCGCGACAAGGACGGCAAGGTCTTCCGCGTCGAGCGCGACTACGGCCAACTCGCCGCCCTCGCCGAACGTTGCCTGTCACCCCACGGAACACTGCTCGCCTGCACCAACTGCCGTCAGCTCGACGAAGCCACATTCCGCCGCCAGCTCCAGGCTTCACTGACGTCCCACTTCGCCATCGAGTCGTTCCCCATGCCCCCCGACTTCACCGGCGAGCCCTACCTCAAGTCGGTCTGGCTCCGCCGCTGAGCCCACGGCAAACCTTCATCCACACCGGTTCCATCATCTCGATACCGCCGAACCGCCCGCGTTCCGCCCGCCAAGAAAGCCCTCGTCTTCCCCGGATCGACCCGCTAGCGTCTCCCTTGACCGTCTTCCCAACGCCCATGGAAATCTCAGATCCCATCTCCGCCATCCTCGACGTGAAGCCGAACGACCTGTGGACCATCCAGGCGAATGCCACCGTCTATGAGGCCATCACCCTGATGGCCGAAAAGAACATCGGAGCCCTCCCGGTGATGGACGACAAGCGGTTGGCGGGCATCGTCTCGGAACGCGACTACACCCGCCAGATCATCCTTCAGGGCAAGTCCTCCAAGAACACCTTCGTCCGCGACATCATGACGGCCGACCTGATCTGCGTCTCCCCCGCCGATACGGTCGAACACGGCATGAAGCTCATGACCCAGCGCAAGGTGCGGCATCTTCCGGTGCTGGTGGACGACGGACTCGTCGGCATCATTTCCATCGGCGACCTGGTGCGCTGGACCATCTCGGCGCAGGGCGCGCTGATCAGCCAGCTCGAAAGCTACATCAGCAATTCCTATCCGGCCTGAAGGCTCCGGCTACGCCCCCACCACGCTGACCACCACCCGGCGCTCGTGCGGCGCGCGGCGGTGCTCGAAAAGGAAGATCCCCTGCCACGTTCCGACCGCCATGTGGCCGTCGACCACCGGGATCACCTCGCTGGTGCGGGTGAGCGCCATCCGGACGTGGCTCGGCATGTCGTCCGGCCCCTCGAGCGTGTGAACGAAATACGGCGTGTCCTCCGGGACCAGCCGCTCGAAGAAGGCCTCGAGGTCGGTGCGGGCCGTCGGATCCGCGTTCTCCATGATCACGAGGCTCGCCGAGGTGTGCTGGACGAAAACCGTGACCGTGCCCGTGCGGATCCCGCTGTCGGCGACGATGGAGGCAACCTCCGAAGTGATCTCGTAGGTCCCCTTGCCCCGCGTGCGCAGGGAGAACTTCCCCGAATGTGCGATCATAATTTATGCGGAGTCTGGAGAAGCTCGGCAATCCGCGCAAGCAACATCCCCGCCCCCCCGCCATCGACGACGCGGTGGTCGAAGGTGACCGCGATCTCCGCGACGGTGGCCGGCACGAACGCCTCGACCTCGTCGCTCCACACCGGCTTCTTCTCGCCGGCGGCGAGTCCGAGGATCAGCGTTTCGTTCGGCAGCGGGATCGGCGTGCCGTGGGTCAGGCCGAAGGTGCCGAAATTCGTCACGGTCGCGATGCCCGCCCGGGTATCCTCGTCGCTCAGGCGACGACGACGGGCGCGATCGACCATCTCGGCGTAGGCATTGGTGAGCTGCGGAAGGGTCATCGTGTCGACATTCCGCAGCACGGGCACCATCACGCCGTCCTCGACCTGAACCGCCACGCCGATGTCGAACGCCCGCGGATGCACGACCCGCTCGCCGATCAGGAAACCGGCGCTGTGGGGATCCTCCGAAAGCGCGATGGCGAAGGCGCGCAGAACATAGAGCGTGAGCCCGGGCTTCGGATCCTGCTGCCCCCGGTGGTCGAGCACCCGGTCGAGCATGACCGGACGGCTCACGGTCGCCAGCGGTCGCGTCCAGCTCCGGCGCATCGCATCGGCCACCGCCAGGCGCATCGGCGAGGCATGGCTGCTCGGCCAGGTGTCGATGTAGTCGAGGAACTTCTCCAGGTCCTCGACCGTCACCCTTCCCCCGGCACCGGTGCCGACGATGGCCGAGATGTCGGCCTCGCGCAGGCCCATCTCGTCCATCCGGGCCTTCAGCCGCGGGGGGATGTAGTGGGCACCCTTGACGCCGGCGGGCACCGGACGGCCGCGTACGCTCGGCTCCACCGCCGGCGCCCTTTCCTCGTAGCTGTCGTCATCGACCGCAAAGTGAAGGTTCTTCTCCTCGTGCTTGCTCTCGGCGGAGGGCGTCCGCTTCTCCGCGGCCGATTCCAGTGTTTCGACACCGGTCTTCGCCACCTCCTCCTCGGTCACCTCCAGCAGGCCGAGCATCGTGCCCACGGCATAGGTTTCCCCTTCGGTGGCGTTGATCTCCTTCACGATGCCGTGGCAGAGCGTCGTCACACCCATGGTCGCCTTCTGGGTCTCGACCTCGATGACTTCCTGGTCCGCCTCGACTTGCTGGCCGGGCTGGATGTCGATCCGGACGATGGTCGCCTCGGCGATCGACTCGCCGAGCTGGGGCATGAGAATCGGAACGGTGGGCATGGGGAAAATGTCGAATGACGACGTTCGAATGACGAAAATCCCGAGGCGGACTTAGTAGGACAATAGCTCCCTCATGGCGAGGCAGATGGTTTCGGGCGTAGGCCGACTTGCCGGGCCGGAGCTTGGCTGGAAAAATCGAAGGCTCATCGATCAGTAGGAAAGGAGTTCCCTCATCGCGAGGCAGATGGTTTCGGGCGTAGGCCGGTGAGCCGCCCACAGGTCGGGGTGATAGGGCACGGGCGTGTCGCGGGAGTTGAAACGCTTCGGCGGCGCGTCGAGCAGGTGGAAGCCCTCGTCCGACACCCGCGAGACGACCTCCGCGGTCACGCCGCCCCACGGAAAAGCCTCACCAAGCGCCAGCATGCGTCCGGTGCGGGCGACGCTCGCCAGCACGGTATCCATGTCGAGCGGCTTCACGCAGCGCAGGTCGACGACCTCGATCTCCCAGCCGCTCTCCTCCTGCAGCCGGTCGGCGGCCCTCACCGCCTCATGGACCATGGCGCTGTAGGTCACGATCGTGGCATGCTTGCCGGGCCGGGTGATGCGCGCCGCACCGAGCGGCAAACCGTCGCCATTGATCCCCGAGGCCTTGAGCCAGCGATAGAGGAACTTGTGCTCGCAGTAGATCACCGGATCGTCGACCGACACCGCCTGGACGAGCATGTGGTAGGCATCGGACACCGTCGCCGGCGTCACCACCACCAGCCCCGGATAGTGGGAGTAGATCGCCTCCATGCTCTGGCTGTGGAAGGGACCGGAGCCCGGCGTCCCGCCGGAGGGCAGGCGCACCGTGATCGGGATCGGGATTCCCGTGCGGTAGAAATGCGTGCCGGCCTGGTTGACGATCTGGTTGAAGCCGACCGCCGAAAAATCCGCGAACTGCATCTCGATGATCGGCCGCATTCCCTCGATCGCGGCGCCCACCGCCATGCCGATCATCGCGTCTTCGCTGATCGGCGAGTCGAGCACCCGGCCCGGATAGGCTTCGGAAAGTCCCTTGGTCGCCTTGAACGCACCACCGAAATGGCTGATGTCCTGGCCGTAAAGAAACACCCGCGGATCCTCGCGCAAGAGGTGGTCCTGCGCCTCGCGAATCGCATCGACGTAGGTCATGCTCATCAGTCGACAACGGTGAGAAGATTGGTCGAGCGGGCCTCCCATCGCTCGTCCCACGGATTCGGACCGTGTTCCCGGGTGGCGGTCGCCACCGCCTGCTGCACTTCATCGACGATCTCGCTACGCCAACCATCGATCTCCGACTGATCGGCGTAGCCGCTCTCGATCATCTGCCGCTCCGCGACGTCCATGCAGTCACGACCGAAACGACCGGCACGGACTTCGTCGGGCACGTAGCTGGCGTCGTCGTGCTCGCCGTGACCGCTCAGGCGCAGCAGCCTGGCGACCACCATCTGGGTGCCTCCGCCCTGCCGGGCGCGATCGACCGCCTCGGCCATCGTCCGCAGGCAGGCGAGGAAATCGGTGCCGTCGACCTCATGTCCCTCCACCCCGTAGCCGGCCGCCCGGTCCAGCAGGCTGGCGCAGGCGAACTGACGCTCGGTCGGCGTCGAGTAGGCGAACTGGTTGTCGGCCACCACCACCACCAGCGGCAGCCGCTCGACGGCGGCGGCGTTGAGGCCCTCGTGAAACGATCCGGTGGAGGTGCCCCCGTCTCCGATCGACGTCGCCCCGACCACGCCCTCGAGTTCGCCGCGCAGCCGACGAGCCAGCAGCATTCCGGCCACCACCGACACCTCCGTTCCGAGGTGGGAAATCATCGCCGGCAGCCCCTGCTTCGGCCGACCCCGGTGGATGTTGCCGTCACGCCCGCGCATCGGCCCCTCGGCCGATCCCAGATAGGTCCGGGTCGCGTCGAGCATCGGTTCGCCGAAGGCCGAGCGCCCGCCCTGGTCACGGATCAGCGGGGCGAAAATGTCGCGCCCCCACTCGAGGCATCCGCCGAGCGACGCGCTGACCGCCTCCTGGCCCTTGCCCAGATAGACCCCGCCGACGATTTTCCCGGCCTTGTAGAGGCTCGCAAGCTTCGCTTCGAGCTGCCGCGCTTCCAGCATCGCACGGTAGACCTTGCGGGCGTGATCCCTCTCGGAGCGGATGGTCGGAGCGGTCTCGGGCACGCCGGAGGCTAAGGCGCGAGCCGACCCACCCGCAAGGGGTTTGACGGGTCGTACTGGACATGTGTCCGAAGCCCGTCCCATAACGCCCCGGCACCCTAACGATCACCTGATTTTCCGCATGAAACCGACCCTTCTCGTCCTCGCCGCCGGCATGGGCTCCCGCTACGGAGGTCTCAAACAAATGGACCCGATGGGGCCGAATGGCGAGACCGTCCTCGACTACTCGGTTTTCGACGCCATCCGGGCCGGCTTCGGGAAGGTCGTGTTCGTCATCCGCGAGGACTTCGCCGAGGCCTTCCGCGAGGGCGTCGGCGCGCGCTTCGCCGACCGGATCACGGTCGACTACGCCTTCCAGAAGCTCGACGACCTGCCCGACGGCTTCAGCGTGCCCGACGGCCGCGAAAAGCCCTGGGGCACCGCCCACGCCGTGCGCGCCGCCCGGCACGTGATCGACGGGCCCTTCGCGGTGGTGAATGCCGACGATTTTTACGGCGCCGACGCCTATCAGGTCATCGCGCGCTGGTTCTCCGGCCTCAACCAATCGGACGGCAAGAGCCACTACTCGATGGTCGGCTACCCGCTTAAGAACACCCTTTCCGACCACGGCGCGGTGAACCGCGGCATCTGCCGCACCGGCGAGGGCCACCTGCTCGCCGACGTCGAGGAAGTCGTCGAGATCACCCGCGGCGATGACGGCGTGGTGCGCGGCACCCGCCTCGACGGCTCCCCCGCCGACATTCCCAACGACCGTCCGGTGTCCATGAACCTCTCGGCTTTCACCCGCGAGTCCTTCGACCAGATCGAAACCCACTTCGCCGACTTCCTTCAGGCGAAGGGCGGCGAGATGAAATCCGAGTGTTACATCCCGACCGTGGTCGATGATCTCATCAACAAGGGCGTGGCCGACTGCACGGTGCTGGAAACCAGCGCCAACTGGTTCGGCGTCACCTACCCCGACGACAAACCCCACGTCGTCGAGTCGATCGCCAGGCTCGTGGAAGACGGCACCTATCCCTCGCCGCTGGCCTGAGCGCAGAGCAGACGGACCGCGGACCTCAGTCCGCATCCCGGCCTGCTATCCGATCTCCCCTTCCTCGGATCGCAGCCGCTGGATTTCCCACAGCAGCACCGCGCTCGCCGCGGCGGCGTTGAGCGAGTCCATCCCCGAGGCCATGGGCACCGTCACGTGAGCGTCGCAGGCCGCCTCCCAGAATGGGCTTAGTCCCTTCGCCTCCGAGCCGATCACCAGCGCCAGGCGGTCGGCCGGCGGCTCATAGGTCGCGACATCGGGAATCCCGTCGCCACAGCAGGCGCCGACCATGGAGAAACCGCCGGCCTTGAGGCAGCGGAGGATCTGCCCGCCATCGGCGACCCGCACCGGGATACGGAAAAGCGCCCCGGCCGAGGCACGCACCGCCTTGCGTTCGAAGGGCGAGACGCCCTCGCGGCCGAAGATCACCGCCTCGGCTCCGAGCGCCGCGGCGTTGCGCAGGATCGCCCCGGCATTGGCGGCATCCGAGAGATTCGGGCAGACCACGATCAGCGCCTCGTCCGACAGTTCCCCGAGCAATGACGGCAGGTCCCCCGTTTCCTCCGGCTGCCGCGCCAGGCCGATCACTCCGCGGTGAAACGCATAGCCCGCCAAAGCCTCGATCTCCCTCCTCGGCCAGCGCAGCAGGTCGAGGCCGCTCCAAGCCGGCGGTTCCCAGACGCTTTCCTCACCTGCAAGCACTCCCGCGACGTCCCACCAGCCGCCGAGCGCAGCCTCGACGGCATGGCGGCCCTCAAGCACAACCCAGGGGTCCTCCCGGCGGCGGATCTGCGCCCGCAACTGCTCGATCCATTCGATCTGCACGCGGATTCGATAGCAATCCGACCCGCCCCGCGCGATGGCGGAATTGCCTCTGAATTTCTTTGCCAAAACCGCTCTCCCGGGCGAATACTCCCCACAACTGCTGTGTGCGTCCGATACGGCAAAGTGCCCGGACCGACTCTAATGAAACAGGGGCATTCAGCTGCATTCGGTGAAAGGTCATGCCTCTCCAGGAAGACCGGCAGCCGGTCAGCCGCCCCACCTATTGAGACACCTGGAACGTGGCTCACGACGCCGGGGACGGCACAGCGGTTTCTCCCCCCTTTCTTCGGGAAGTTCCTCGTAGCTCACTTCAGGCCCGGGGTGCTCATCCTCTTCTCGATGAGTTCCGCCAGCGTTCCAGGATCCGCCTTGTAGTTGAGGTCGAATTCGCGGCCGAGCTTCGCGATGAGTGAATTCCTGAGGCCCTCGCTGGCTTCGGGATGCTGGGAAATGGCCAGCCACATCGGCAGCTTCACCACATCGACCCGCCCGGACACATCCCTCGCGAGTTCGGCGAGAAGTTCCCTCTTCGAATCAACGTCCTCGATGCGGTTGATCTGCTCGAGGGCCAGGTCCACGTCCTCGTCGGCCACGGACATCAGTTGCAGCCGCAGTTCGTGGACTCTCCGGTCTCGGGGGGTCGCAAAAACACTCGAAAGCGCCGTAGCTCCCTCGCTGCGGCCTTCGGCGGGGCCCGGTGCCGTGGCTCGCTCGGCAACACGAGGGGGTGGCTTGGAGGACCCGGTTTCATCGGCGGACCGGTCGCAGGATGGAAGGCTGACGACAAGGGCCAACCACAGGCAACGAGGAAGGAAGTGCTTCATGGCAACACAAGAGGCGGGCCGGTGTCGCCGACCCGCCCCCGGGAGTGACTTCGGGAAGTCCCACATGACTCGACCCGCCTAACCGGCCGGCGGCAGAAGCACTCCGTCGATGATATGGATCGTTCCGTTGTCCGCCTCGATGTCGCGGGAAATCACCCGGACTCCGTTCACTTCGAGAATGGAGAAACGGAAGAAGAAGAATCGGATCTGACGGTTCTCAACCGTGACCGATGGCCCGAGCAGCGTCGATATCCATCCGCGATTGATCAGCTCCTCGGCACTGAGTTTCTCCGTCACCACGTGATAGCTGAGGATGTCCGTCAGATCCCCTTGCGGATCCTGGAGCAACTGGTCGAGAAGACCGGGCGGGAGGTTGCCGAAGGCAGCGTTGCTGGGCGCGAACACCGTGAAGGAGCCCCATGGGTCCGCCAGCGCCTTGTCCAGGCCCGACAGCTCGAGAGCGGTGTTGAGCGTCGAAAGCTGCGGGTTCTCCGCGATCAGGTCGGCCACCGTGGTGGGCAGCGGTTGCAGGATGCCGCCGAGGATGTGAATCACCCCGTTCGCCGCACGAAGGTCGGCCTCGATCACCGGGACCCCATTCACCTGCACACCCTTCCCAAGAGTCACGCGGAGGGTCTCGCCGCTCAGGCTGGTGAGGAGTTGGCCATCGAAGAGATCCTCCGCGAGAAACGTCCCTTCCACCACGTGGAGCCGCAGAATGTCGGCCAAGGGCCCGGTCGGGTTGGCCAGAAGCTGGTCAAGGGTTTCGGAATCCAGCGCGGCGAACGCGTCGTTGTCTGGCGCGAAGATCGTGTAGCTCGGGTCGGGCTTGATCGAGTCGAAGGTCGGGGCCAGCCCTGAGGCGGTGAGGGCGGTCACAAAGGTGCTGAGATCCTCGCGATCGGAGGCGACATGCACCAACGACTGCGGCACCTTGGGCACCAGCACTCCGTCAATGACGTGGACGATCCCATTGGATGCCGGGACATTGGCACCGATGATGTCGATCCCGCCCACCATGAGCGGATGCCCGTCCTCGATTGGAAGCAGGCTGGTGAAGGTCTGGACCTCACCCGCCAGGGCGAGCGCCGAACTGTCGAGCGTTCCGGCCGCGATGTGATTCCACAAAACCAGCCGCAAGAGAATTGGATCACCGGCGATGGTCGCAAGCACTTCCGACGGCACCGTCTCGAAGGCGGCGTTGGTTGGAGCAAAGACGGTGTAGTCGCGGGGACCGTCCAGGGCGGACGACAGTCCCGCCTGATCGATGAGCGACGCGAGTGTCGAGAAATCCGGGTTCGTGTTCACCAGTTCCAGCAGCGTCGGCTGGTTGGCGACCGAGGGATCCAGCACCCGGTTGATGGCGTGAATCACCCCGTTGGATGCCTCGATGTCGGCACGCACCACCCTCGCATCATCCACGAAGATGAAGTTGAACGCGAAGAAGCGGAAGAAATCGATGTCCACTCCGAATCCCGAAAGAAGCGTTGGCGCAAACCCTTCCGTCAGCGCGGACGAAGGCGCCTCGACCGGCAGCACGTGGTAGGCGAGGATGTCTCCGAGTTCGCCATCCGGAACGCTCGCGGCGAAGGCGGCATTGGTCGGTGCGAAGACGGTGATCCCGTCCGCATTGCGGAGCGTGTTCTCAAGGCCCGCCTGCTGGACGAGACTGACGAGGGTCGAGAACTCCGGTCGACCGGCGAGTTCATCGACGACGTCGCCACCCTGCGAGAAAGCGGGTAGGACCAGGCTCAAGGATGCGAACATGGCGCTGAGGCCCTGCTTCAGCCGGACCCACAAGGGAGGAAGTGCATATTTCATCGGTCGGTTTGTTGGTTGCTACATCGCCTGACTGCGACCTCGGACCTTTTTCGGGGGCCGTGAACGCGCAAACGGTTTTTCCGACTTTTCAATACGGGCCCGCAAAATCCTCCCCGGCTGTGGCACGGATACTGATCGCCGCGGGAAGCATGACGCGGAAGTTCGGCGGCCGGTGACGGGGACAACACCCGGTTCCGGTGCGCCGCCATGGGTTGTCAGCCGCGCAGGAGGGCGAAGAAGAGATTGATCAGGAACGACAGCCCGAAGAACCACGCACAGATCTTGATGGTCGTCTTTCGATTCGTCCGGCAGACCTTGTCAACGAGCAGATACAACGCCGCGATGTCGATGATCACCGTGAAGGGCCCGAGAATCCCTGCGAGAAACCACTTCGACAGGATGCCCACGATCAGCATCCCGATGACCACGATCCAGGTCTCGGTGAGGCTTTGCGAAGAACTGGTCGAGCGGGTGAAAAGCGTGATCAGGAACCAGAGGATCCCGACCGAGAGGAAGGTGTCGATGATGGGCATCTTGTGAGCGGACGTGTCATGCGAATCCTGGAAGCGATCTCTGAAGGCCTATCCGCCGCAATCCAAAGGAAAGTGATGAACCGCCGCTGGTTCAGCTCCCGGACAAAACGGTCATCTCTCCAGGACACACCGGTTCTCCGCTGTCCGCGCTCGCCACGGCGGCGAAGCAGAGCTGGAGGCTGGCCAGGTTGGCGCGGGCGGAGTTGACCGGTTCGCGGTCCTCCTCGATCGCGCACAGGAGCTCGCCCATGGCGCCCGCGAAGCCGTCGTTGAACCACTTCCCTTCGAGTTCCACGCGGGCCTCACCCGCCTCGGTCGTGAGGGTGATGTCGTCGTTGCCACAGACCGGTCCGCTGCTGCGATACGTTCCCTTGGTGCCCGTGACCACGATGCTTTCGGCCGGAGAGTGGGCGGTGTGCCCGCGGAACACCAGCGACGCCAGCCCCTTCTCGAAACGGATCACCGACTGGGCCGACAAGGGCGGCGCGATGGATTGCCCGGGCGATGGCTGGATCTGCGAAAACACCTCGACGGCCGGCTCGTCGCCGAAGACGCAGCGGGTGATGTCGAACCAGTGGATGGCGAAGTCGTAGAGGATGATGTGGTGGATTTCCTCGAAACGCGTGCCCTCGATCCAACTGTGGTCCCAGGCGATGTGGATGTCGCAGCTCGCGATGTCGCCCAGAAACCCCTGCCCCACCGCCTGCCGCAGATAGCTGACGTAAGGTGCCCAGCGTCCATTCTGGTTCACCGCCAGCTTCAGGCCGCGTGCGTCCGCCAGTTCGATCAACCGGCGACCCGCGTCAAGATCGGTGACGAAAGGCTTCTGGCTGAGGACATGCTTGCCGGCTTCCAGCGCCTCCTCGATGAGCTTGGCCCGGAGGTCGGGATGCGTGGCGAGATCCACCACCCGAATATCCTCGCGACCGAGCAACTCGCCCGCGTCGGTGGTGATCTCGGCGTCCGGAAAATACTCGTCACGCAGCGTCGTGGCGGCATCGAGGTTGATGTCGCACAGCGCCACCACCGGGTAGCCCTGGTCACGGTATGCCTCGAGGTGGTTCCGCGCGATCCCACCGCAGCCGATGAGCGCAATCGGAGGTGCGGGTCGCTCCGGCACCGGCGGCCGGTAGTCGAGCACCGGAGCCTCGACCTGCTTCGCGGCCTCGGCCTTCAGTTCGCGGGCGTCATCCTTGCCGCTCATGCCGTGCCTCCTTCCAATTTCACGGTCCGGCCGGTCTCCACGCTGCGGATCGCCGCATCGACCATCTCCTGCCCGATCCGGGCGACGGCGGGGCTCAGCGGACCTTCGATCGGCAGGCCGGCCTCGATGCGCGAGATCGTGTAGGCGATGCCGTCGGCTTCCTCGGTCGGCAGTTCGTCGGCCGGCACCTCGTAGCCCCCGGGCCGCTCGCGGGTCTGCACCCGGATGCTCGGCTCGTAGTCGTAGCTGCTGATCGTGCCGTCGGTGCCGCGCAGGACGAATCCGCACTTCGGCTGGGGCTGGCTCACCCATGGATCGCTGAAGGTCCCCCAGCGCGTCTCGAACTTGGAAAGGTGCGAACCGTAGCGGGCGATGGTGATGCTGTGCTCATCCACCTCCAGCCCCTCGGCACCGGTCGCCATCGCGGTGATCTCATCCGGGCGCCGGCCGCCATTGAACCAGGTGCCGAGGGTGACGCCGTAGCCGAGGTAGTCGCGCATGGATCCGCCCCCGGCGTCCTTCGAGTACCACCACGCGGCCTTCTTTTCCGCGGCGGTCGGCTCCTTCTCGATCTTGTCGGCGCCGTGGTAGAGCGGGCCGCGATTGCCGTCGTAGTAGTGGACCTCGATCAGTTCGCCGATCACGCCTTCGCGAATCAGGCGGTGCGCGGTCACGTGGCTCGCCACCCAGCGCAGCGGCCAGTTGATGATGAGTTCGCGTCCCGTCTTCTCCATCGCCGCGATCATCCGGTCGGCATCCTCCAACGATCCCGCGAAGGGCTTTTCGACGAAAACGTGCGCGCCGGACGGGGCCACCTTTTCGACCCAGTCGGCGTGCCCGGCGGTCGGCGGGCAGAGGATGACGAGGTCGGGCTTGGTCGCATCGAGGCATGCCCGGTGGTCAGTGAAGAGCTTGTCTTCACCGAGTCCGAAGGCTTCGCGCGCTTCCTGCATGCGGGATGGATCGGGATCGCAGATGCCGGCGATCTCCGCCCGCGGGTGGTTGTGTACGCACCGCAGCAGGTCGCCCATGTGCATGTGGGAGAATTCGATGCCGACGATTTTCCATTTCTCTTTCATGATCTCGCGGGGATTCGGTCGTAGGCCCTGGCCGGGTTGGCGAGGAAGATGCGCCGCCATGCCTCGTCGCCGAGGCCGCGCTCGCGCATCATCCGGGTGAAGGTCGTGAGAAGAAAATCGAGTCCAGGCCCGCCGCCGTAGCTGACCCAGTAGGCAGGTCGCGCCGCGTCCATGCCGAGCATGATCTGGTCGGGAAAATCGCCGAACAGTTGTTCGAGCAGGTCCAGCGTCGGGTTGCCGTCCCCCTTCCACCGGAAGCCGCTGTCGTATTCGACGCACGCCCCGGTCGAGAGGATCTCGCGGTGGTAGCCGGGGTCCGGCTTGCGGTCGGTGTGGGAAAGCACGATCCGGTCGGCACGGACCCCGTGTCCGGTGAGACACTCGACCTGCTCCAGCGCCCCTTCCCCTCCCTCGGTGTGGGTGAGGACCGCCACGCCGGTCGCCAACTGCGCGCGGGCCGCCGCCTCGAAGATCCGCTGGGCACGCGGCGTCAGCTTCACCCCTTCCGTGGCCACCTTGATCAAGCCCGCGCGGTGCTCGGTCCGCTCGACGACCGGACCCGAGTAGTCGAAACGATCGATCCCTTCTTCGATGTCGGCCAAAAAGAGCGCGGTCAGTTGATCGACCCCGTAGCGGTGACTCCAGTGGCCGGGGTCGTAGTATTTCGAGAGATGCAGCCCGGTCGGACACAGAATGTGCACCCCCGAGCCGCGCGAAACCTCGGAAAGCTTCACGACGTTGCGCCCCGCGTCGCAGGGCATCGAGTCCACCATGGCCCGCCCGCCGGCGGCGTGGAAACGGCGCAGTTCCTCGATCCCGTTCTCGACCGAGGGAAGCTCGATGCCCGGGCAACGGAGCGTGGCCACGCTGTCGTCGATGATGATGTGCTCGTGCGCGTAGCAGACGCCGAGGTCCGCCGCTTCGATGTCGCCGAGCAAGGTGCGGATCATGTCCGTCAGATCGTCAGTCGTTCCCCGGCCCGAAGCACCCGGCACGGCTGGCCGAGTTCGCGGCAGGTGCTTTCAAAGAGTTCCGGCGACGCCGTGTTGAACTCGAACATCTCGTAGTGGCAGGGCACCACGACGCCGGCGCCGATCCGGTGCGCGAGTTCCGCCGCCTCGCGTCCGTCGAGGTTGCCGGAGACGCGACGCTCGGGTTTGTTGCCGTTGATCGGCAGCAGGGCGACGTCCACCGGTCCTCCGATCCATTCCTCGATGCCCGGATACAACAGGGTGTCGCCGCTGTGGTAGATCCGCTTCCCGCCGATGGTCACCACATAGCCGAGATAAAGGTGGTTTCCCGCCTCGTCGCGGTCGAGCTCGTTGTGCGCCGCCGGGATCGCCTCGACCTTCAGTCCCTCGACCGGCTCGAGACTCTCCCCGGCATTCATCCAAAGATAGTCGTCGGCCCAGTCGCCGAGCCGATCCCGGGCCATCGCCGCGATCGCACGTGGCAGGACGAGTTGCAGACCCGGATTCGCCTCCCGCATCGGCAGCAGGGTTCCGTGGTCGAGGTGATCGGTGTGCGCGTGGGTCGAGGTCGCGAAGGAAGCGAAGTCGAGCCGCGCGGGATCGATCACCCGCTCGGTCATGCGCACGTGAGGCTTGTCGGTGGCGGCGTACTTCTCGGTGAGCGTGTCGGACAGGTAAGGATCGAACACGAAGCTGGTGGCGCCGGACTTCACAAGGAACCCGCTTTGGCCCAGCCACCAGATGTGCAGTTGATCGACGGAAGCGCCGGCGATGTCGGCCAGCAAAGCCTCGTCCTGGAGAATCGGTTGGATCATGGCATCACAGTTCCTTGCGGACCGCCTTCACGCCTTCCACCATGTTGACCAGCTTGCGCTTCGCGGCCCAGCGGGCCGTCTGACTCAGACCGCAGTCGGGCGCGAAGACCAGCTTGTCGGCCGGCGCGTGCTGAAGGCACAGCTTCACCCGGTCGCGAATGTCGTCGGCCGTCTCGATGTAGTAACTCTTCACGTCGACGATCCCGACGGCGACGTCCATCCGCTCCGCGATCTGCGAGATCAGCTCGATCTCGGCGAACTCGCGGCTCGCCATCTCGACATGCATCTCGTCCGCCTTGAAGTCGAGGAAGGCCGGGAACATCGGCGCGATGTGGCGCAGACCGACCGCGTGGCCCTTGAAGTTGCCGAAGCACAGGTGCGTGCAGAGGCGGGTCTTGCCATACACCGACTCGACCGTGCGGTTGAAGATGTCCACGAAGCGCGCGGTGTCCTCCTTGTAGGCGTAGCAGCTCATCGACGGTTCATCGACGCTGATCTCCTCGCAACCGGCGGCCACGAGGCCCTCGAGTTCCTTGCGCACCATCGGCAGCAGCGCCTCGGTGATCGCATAGCGGTCCGGGTATTGATCGTTGGGAAGCAGACGACCGCTCAGGGTGTAGGGACCGGGCACCGAGGCCTTCAACGTGACTCCGCTGTCGGGCGCCAGACGCTTGAGGCGCTCGTATTCCTCGACCGCGCCGAGACCGTTGGGCGCGGTGAGTTCACCGGAAATCGTGTGCTTGCCGCGCTGGTCGTGGGCCGGCGGACCGTGGAGCCGCGGACTCTTGGATTCGAGTTCGATGCCCGACAGGTAACCGTAGAACGAAAGGTTGAAGTCGAAGCGCGTCTGCTCGCCGTCGGTGATGACGTCGAGCCCGGCGGTCAGTTGATCGTGAATCGCGGCGACGACGGCGTCGTCCTGCATCTCGCTCACGTCGGCCGTGCCGAAGCTGGGGAGATGGGCGGAGGCGAATTCGAGCCAGGAGGGAAACGGATAGCTTCCGATGACGGAGGTGCGGAGCGGATTGTCTTTCATGTCAGTTCTGGGTTGATCGGTTGCGGGCCCACCCGTCCTCGCGGGTGTCGGCCACGGTGTCGGGCATTTCGAGCACGGCGCCCTGACGGCGGAGCAGGTCCTGGAGCCGGGGCATGGAAAGTTCCGGGAGCGTCACGTCCTCTGCCAGCGACAACGCGGCGGCGGCGCCACACGCGTGGCCCATCGCCATCGTCTGCGCCATTGAACGACACGATGCGTGGGCGTCATGGGTGGCGCTGAAGCAGCGACCGCAGACCAGAGTGTGGTTGTTCTCCCGGGGCAGGAAACAACGGAACGGCACGTCGTAAACGCCTCCCTCGGGGACGTAGGCCCAATGGGTTTCCTCCCCTCCTCCTCCGGCAGCGCGGTGATCCTCGATCGGCGCACCGCAGATGAGCACCTTGTCGTCGAAGCCTGCACGACCGAGGCAGTCTTCGCGGGTGAGCCGGTAGCGCCCCTCGAGGCGACGGCTTTCGCGAACGCCGATTCCGGTGGAAAGACCGATGATGCGCGAGTCGGTGAAGCTCGCCACGCAGTCACGTATAAAGTCTTCGTAAACGAACGCCTGACGACGCCCCTCCTTCTCCGCGGCGGTGAGATCTTCGGGATCGAGTCCGGAAAAGCCGGCCACGCGCACCGCCACCGTCGAGATGCAGCCGGGGGCGTTCATGCGGTGAATGCTGCCGGCCTTGCGCGGCAGCGGATGCGTCCCGGCCTCCACCGCCCGCGCCATTTCCTCCATCAGCATCCGCTTGCCACCGGCTCGCTCGTAGGCTTCGAGATCGACGTTCGCCATGCGGAAAGTCGTGGTCATCGTCTGGGCGGGTTCATTCTCGCCCGCGATCTCGCAGGCGATGCCGCTGCGGTGGCAGAAATCCGCATCGCCCGTCGCATCGATGAAAACCCGCGCCCGGATCCGCGAGAAACCCGCCTTGCTCCAGACCACGACACCCTCCGGCGCATCGGCCGAACCTTCGACATCGACGAGATGGGTGTGAAGCAGGGTGCGCACGCCGGCCTCATCGAGAAGCTGATCCCACACCAGTTTCAGGCGCTCGGGGTTGTAGTTCACCCCCGTGCCCGCGCCGTAAGTGTTGGGCCGGAGGAAGATCGCACCGGCGGCATCGAGCGCATCGACCACCTGGTCGCCAATCCCTCCCGCCACCTTGCGCGGTTCCTCACCCGGCGTGAAGAAGCCGTAGAAGGTGTCGAGCGCCTGGGTCGAGATTCCGCCGGGAAAACCGGCGCGCTCGATGAGCGTGACCGACCGCGCGCCCGACTGACGCGCCGCCAGCGCCGCGCTGCAACCCGCCGAACCGCCACCCATCACGAGCACGTCGGTCTCGTGATGCAGCGGGATGCGATCGTGGCGGAGAATCGACTTTGGAGTGCGGAGGCTTGCCTCCGCTTTCGAACAATTCTCGGGTGAACGTGCGGGCGGGACATCCGCATCGCCTGCCGGAGCGCTTCCAGAAACCGGATCTCCGGTAGCACCAAAAGCGGAGGCAAGCCTCCGCACTCCAAAAGGCGCTGCAACGAAATCGGTCATCCTCAAGCCCGCTTGCCGACGTTCTCGTAGTAGCGGGCGATGCGGTGCGCATGTTCGTCATACGCACCCTCGAAAAGCTCGACCGCCCGCTCGGCGCCGACCACCGCACCGGCGCTCAGCACCTTGGGCGGCTTGCCCGCCTCGGTCAGCCGCTTGGCGACCTCGGCCTTGATCGTGTTGACCACCAGGCAGCCACCCACGGTCGAACCCGGCGCGACCGGCGTGTCGAGGCCTTCGACCGTCACCATCGCATCGCCAACCGGCGCACCGGTATCGAGCACGATGTCGGCGAAATCCTGCAGCTTCCTACCGTCGTCCCGCTTGCTCGTGCTGGCATCGGAATGCCGACGGCTGATCAGCGCCACCACCTTCACCCCGCGCCGCTGGAAACCCTCGGCCATTTCGATCGGGACGACGTTGCAGCCGCTCGACGAGATCACGAGGGCCGATTCGTTTTCGCCGAAGTCGTAGTTCCGCAGGATGCGGTCGGCGAGACCGCTGACATTTTCGAGGAACATCGCCTGCCGCTGGCCGTTCGCCCCGACCACCAGGTTGTGGAAGGACAGCGACAGTTCGACGATCGGATTGAACCCGGGAAACGATCCGTAGCGCGGCCACATCTCCTCGGTCATGATCCGGCTGTGCCCGGAACCGAAAAGATGGACCATGCGACCCGCGAGGATCGTTTCGCTGAAAAGGTCGGCCGTTTGCTGGATCAGCGACTGCTGCGCCTCGACGGCGTCGATGAGACCGCGGCACTTCTGCAGGTAGTCAAGGGATGGTGTCATGGTTTGGTGGAGAGTGATCGGAGGAAGCCGGGGTTCCAGCTCCGATGACGACGTTTCACCGCCATCACCCCTGCCCCTCGGAAACGGTCCAGCCTCCATCGACGGCGATGACCTGCCCCGTCACGAACCGACTCCGGGGCGACAGCAGATAGACCGCCAGATCGTCGAGATCCTCCGGACAGCCGATCCGCCCGCCGTCGAGCGGCTGCTTGGTCTTGATGAAGGCCTGGATGAGCTCGTCACCCGCCGCCCGCTGCGCCATCGGCGTCTCGACCAGAGCCGGGGCGATCACGTTGACCCGGATGTCATCGGCCGCATAGCGGGCCGCCACCGACTTGCTGAAGCCGGTGATCGCCGACTTGGCCGCCGCGTAGATGTGGGTCGTGAAATATTTCGGCGACGGCGACCAGCCGAGCACCGAGCCCATGTTGAGCACGCTTCCGGGCGTGCCCAGCTCCAGAAACTTCGAGACCGCCGCCCGGTTGCTGCGGATGAGCGACTTCAGGTTGAGGTCGAGCGTCGCGTCGATGCCTTCGTCGGTGACCTCGTGCAGTGGACCATCACCAAACCGCCGGCCGCTGCCACCAGCGACATGATAGAGCGCGTCGAAGCGACCGAACTTCTCAAGACAACGCGTAATCGCCGCCGCCGCCGTCTCCGAGGCCACCGCATCACCGGCGAATCCATCGGCCTTTCCCGGAGCCAGTTCCTCCAGTTCCGCGACCGCCTTGGTCACGCTGTCCGGATTGCGTCCGACCACCACCACGCCGGCACCCGCGCGCACGCAGGCGCGGGCGGCCGAAAGGCCCAGACCGGTGGTGCCACCGATGATCACCACGCCCATTCCTTCCAAAGCCTTGGCTTCCATCGCGTTTCGAGTCTTTCACGCCGCCAGCCACCCGTCTTGTAAGCCTTGCGCTTTCCTGTGTAAAAAATCGGCATGACGGAAGCCTTCGATGCCGAATCCAAGCTCGCCCGCGTGAACTGGCGGGAGGTCGCCCACCAACTCAGTTCGCTGCTCCCGGACGACGCCTTTTTCATGAAGGACGCGCAGGGTCGCTTCATCATGCAGAACCGCCGCGCCTACGAGTACTGCAATGCCCGCGACGAGGCCGCGACGCTTGGCAGGCGCGACGCCGATTTTTTCTCAAGCGAGCGCGCCGCCGTCTATGAGGAGGGTGACCGCCAGGTCATGCGCAGCGGCCGACCCATCGTCAACGAGATCGCGCCGGCGCCCGAAGAGGCTGGCTCTAACAACCTCGTGATCTACAGCAAGTTCCCGGTCCGTGACACCGCGGGCCGGGTGGTTGGCGTGGCGGGCATCCACCGACTCGTGGAGGAATCCGCCACCGGCTCCACCCAGCTCGGCCCCCTCTTCCCCGCCGTGAGACGGATCCACACCAACTTCGCCCAAGACCTCCGCATCGTCGATCTCGCCCGCATCAGCGGTCTGTCGCACAGCCAGTTCTCGCGCCGCTTCAAGAACGCACTCGGCGTCTCTCCAAAGGACTACCTGCTGCGGGTCCGCGTGCGCCACGCACGGCGCTTGCTGGAGACGACCGACCGCACGGTTTCCGACGTTGCGCTGGCCAGCGGGTTCTACGATCACAGCCACTTCTCCCACACGTTCCGACGACTCACCGGCCTCGGGCCCGCCGCCTACCGCGAAAGCCACCGCCGCTTCTAACACACGCTCCAGAAGTCCTCGCCCTCCACGCGACCCGCCTCGACGGCGATCCGCCTGACCCTTTCCCGAGCGCCCGGCACTCCGACCGCTCCGAGCAGGACGCTTTCCCGCCACCGCGTTCCGACCTCGTCGGACCCGACCACCGGCACGCCGTGGATCCGCTCGCCGATCCGCCGCGGGTTGACCTCGAAGAATCCACGCACCGTCCCTCCGAGTTGCATCAACCCGCGGGCCAGGCGTTTGCCGATCGGCCCGGCCCCGGCGATCGACACGCCGCGTTCCGCGACGGCGGGCTGGCGCATCAGGAACTGGCAGCGCATCGCCATCCTCGCCTCGTCGCCGTAGCGCGGGTCCCGACGGGTCAGCCGATGGGATGAATCGCGCCAGTCCAGCAGGACCTCCGGAACCTTCTCGAAGCGACAGCCGGCCTCCAGCATCCGCAGCCAGAGATCGTGATCCTCCGCCCACGGAACGTCACGATATCCCCCGACGCCGTCCAGGGCATCCGCCCGGATCAGGGCGCTCGGATGGATGAGCGGACATTCGACGAACCGCGAACGGGAGATGTCCGCCGCATCCGTCAGCGAGTTCGCCCACTCGACATAGCGGGTCATCCCCTCGCCGCAGGAATCGACCAGGCACACCCCGCAGCCGACCACGTCGGGCCTGCCCGGGCCCCGTGCCTGGTCAAGCTGCCGGGCGAGGCGCCGGGGATGCGCGAGGTCGTCGGCATCCATGCGGGCGATCCAGGGCGACGAAACCAGCGCACGCGCCGTTTCCAGCGCGCCCACGATCCCGGAAGGGCCGCGGTTCTCCACGACGGTAAGGCGCGGGTCGTCGAAGGAATCAAGCCGCTCGCGGGAATCATCCGAGGAGCCGTCGTCCACCGCGACCAGCACAAGGTCGACATCGACCTGACGGAGAATGCTTTCGGCCGCGGCCGCGATGGTCGCCGCGGCGTCGCGAAAGGGCATGAGCACCGTGACCATCATCCCTCACCGAGTCCGCGGGCCCGGGCACCTTCGGCATCGAACGCGATCACCATCGGCCGACAGCAGACCTCGCAGTCGTAGTCGACCTCACAGGGCCGCTCTCCGGGCGGCGGCGCGGGCACCTCGAACCACTCGAAGCAGGTCGGACACTGAACCGGACACGTCTCCATCCGCGCGACGCTACCCTCTTCCGGTCGCCTCCGCGAGGATCAAGCGCGGGTTTGACCTCTCCCCAAAACCTGCCTTAGCTTGGCTCGAACGTCGCTGGTCAGTGACTGACAACCAACATTCCAACCAACTGATATCATGAAAATGCGCCATTACGCCCTGCTTGCCTCGCTTCCGTTCCTCTTCGCCGCCTGCGGCAAGACCGAGACCACGGAGGTGAAGATGGAAGACGCCGAGAAGGCGGTGAAGGAGGCTGCCGAAGAGGCTTCCGCCGCTGCGGAGGAAACCGCCGAGGCCGCCGGTGCCGCCGCGGAAGAAGCAGCCGCCGAAACCGAGAACGCCGCGGAAGAGGCGGTCGAGCGGGCCGAAGACGCGGTCGAGGAAGCCGGTGCCGCCGTGGAGGAAGCCGCCTCCGATGCGGAAGCCGCCGCGGCCGATGCGCTCGAAAACGCCGCCGACGCCCTGCGTGACGAGGCCGAGGAGACCGAAGAGCCATAAGATCTCCGAGGAGACGACGAGGCCCCCGGCTCCCCTGGCGGATGCCGGGGGCTGTTCGTTTGCGACTCCCCGCTTGCAATCGCCCCATCGCCGAAGGACCATCGCGCCAGTTCGTTCCCATGAAGTTCCTCAGGCTTTTCCCCCTTCTCACGATCGGAGCCCTCGGCAGCCTCGCCGCCCAGGAAAACAGCGGCGGCGGGCTGGTCGAGGTCAACCGCATCGCGGCGACCGTCAACGCCCGCCCGATCACCGCCAAGGAGGTCGGCGTGATGCTCGGGCCCGAGATCGCGCGGCTGATGGCGGAGTTTCCACGCCGTGGACCGGAGTTCGAGCGGCAGGTGAAGGAATCGCGGGACCAGATCCTGCAGGAACTCATCGACCGGGAACTCATCATGAGCGAGTTCCGCAAGCGCCAGTTGAAGGGAGCCAAGCTCCCGGACCAGGTCGCCGCCAAGGAGATCAAGCGGCAGATCCAGGAGATGTACAACGGCGACAACGCCAAGTTCCGTGAAGAGCTCGCCAAGGCCCGCATGGGCATGGCGCGCTACCGCGAGATGACCCGCGAGAAGATGATCGTCCAGGCGATGCGGCAGGAGAAATTCAAGGACGCCCCGCCGCCCCTGCCCGGCGAGGTCCGCGCCGAGTATGAAGAGGCCAAGGACAGCCTTCGCGACACCAGCAAGGACGAACTCGACTACCGGAAGATCTTCCTGCCGCGCGTCGACGCTTCCAACCCCCTCGCCACGCCGGAAACCCAGCTCGCCCTCGCCGAGTCGCTGGCCGAGCAGTTGAAGGAAGGCGCGGACTTCGCCGAGCTCGCCAAGCAGCACTCCGCCGATGCCTTCGCCGAGGACGGGGGATTGCAGAAGGATGTCTCGCGGCCCGACCTTTCACCCGAATTCGCCGCCATCCTTTTCGAGTCGGAACCGGGCACGATCATCGGTCCGCTCGAAGACCCCGCCGGTTTCACGATCGCCCGCGTCGAATCGATCAAGAAGGGCCCGGCGCCTCCGCTTTCCGAAGTGCGCGACCTGATCGAGCAGCGCGTCCGGGTGAAAAAGACCTCCACCCGCTACGAGGAATGGATCGAGGGGCTCCGCAAGAAGGCGCTCATTGATATCAAGATCAAGTGAGCCGCCCCCGCGTCCTCGTCACGCTCGGTGATCCGGCGGGGATCGGACCCGAGGTGATCGCCGCCGCGCTTTCCAGCGGAGACCTGCCCGGGGAGGTCGAGTTCGAGGTCATCGGAGATCCGTCGTGTGGAACTCCGGGCAATCCCGACGAAGCTTCGGCCCGCGAAGCCCTGCGATCACTCGAAGCCGCCGCCCGCAGGCTCCGGGAGGATCCGGACGCGCTGGCGGTGGCCACGGGCCCGGTATCGAAGTCGCAACTGGAGCGCGTCGGATTCCGCTTTCCCGGGCAGACCGAGTTCTTCGCCGAAGCCCTCGGGTGCCGGGAATACGCGATGTGCCTGAGCGGCAAGTCCCTGACCGTGGGGCTGGCAACGATTCACCTGCCACTGGCCGGGGTGCCGGGGGCGCTGACCATCGATGGCATCGTCGAAAGCGGACGCCTGCTCGCCGGATTCGCCCGGCGGCGGAAGGGCGGACGACCGAGCATCGCCGTCGCCGGGCTGAACCCCCACGCCGGAGAGAGCGGTCGTTTCGGCGACGAGGAGTCGCGGGTCATCGCCCCCGCCATCGAGCGGCTTGCCGGGCTCGACATCGCGGATTTCACCGGGCCGGCCGTGCCGGACGCGGTCTTCCGCGATGCGGCGCAGGGTCGGTTCGACGCCGTGCTGGCGATGTATCACGACCAGGGCTTGATCCCCCTGAAGCTTCTCGATTTCGACCACGCCGTGAACGTCACCCTCGGGCTTCCGAAACCGCGGACCAGCCCCGACCACGGCACCGCCTTCGACATCGCCGGCAAGGGCGTCGCAAGCCACGCATCGATGCTCCGTGCGATGCAGCTCGCCGCCGAACTCGCGGTCACGCCATGAAGGGGCTCTACGACACCGCGGCGGACGTGGTCGCCAAGGCCCTCCGGGGCCTCGAGCACGCACCGGGCGAGGTCGCCCGGGCCGCCGGGGTTTCCATCGATGCGATGGGCTCGTTCCTTGGCGGTCGATTCGACGCGGAGACAGCCGCCCGGATTGCCGAACCGCTCGGTCTTGATGAAGACGCGCTCGCGAATTTCCCCGAGCCCCGCCTGCCGCTCGATCTTCCGGCCGGCATCCGCCGGGTCGAACTGCCTTTCGAGGACGAGACGGTCAACGCCTGGACCATCGGGAATGGCGACATGCTCATGGTGATCGACGCCGGCCTCGGTCGCCGCGACCTGGCCGACCAGCTCCCGGACGGAACGATCATCGACCTGCTCGTCACCCATCCGCATCGCGACCACATCGGTGGCGTGGCGGCCGTGGCGGACCGGCTCCGCGGGCTTCACGCTCCGGTTGGATTGGAAGGCGCCACCGTCGTTCGTCCGGGTGGGGTTTTCGAGGCGGCCGGCCTGGGCGTCTCGGTGATCGATCTGGCCGGACACCACCCCGAAGCCGTCGGCTACCGGATCGATGGATTTGAAATGCCCGTCCTCGCGGTCGGCGACGCGGTCTTCGCCAACTCCATCGGAGGCTGCCCGGGACCGCGGGCCTATGCGCAGGCGCGGGCCACCATCGTGAGCGCACTGCGGGATCTTCCCGGGGAGACCTTGATCCTCACCGGCCACGGTCCCGCGACCACCCTCGGCATCGAGTTGTTTCGAAACCCCTTCCTGGCCTCTTGGCTCAGCGCCGCGGGCGGCGCCCCATGAGGCCGCGGACCGCGACCATCGGCAGCAGCGAAAGCACCAGCGCCGCCCCCGCGATCTTCCACCCTGGATAGACGCGTGGACGATTCCGCCGCAGTCCGGCCAGCCCCTCGGCCACCACCAGCCGACAATCGACGTAGAAGGCCTCGTTGAGCGGGCCTCCACCGCCATCCGGACGACGCGCCGTCTCCCCGAACTCGGTGTGGACGGGACCCGGGCACAGCGCGGTGACGTGAATCCCGTGGTCGCGGACTTCGAGTCGGAGGGCTTCGGAAAAACTGGTCACGTAGGCCTTGCTCGCCGCATACACCGCGAAGTCCGGAATGGGCAGCACCGAGGCGAGCGAACTGACATTGAGGATGGCGCCGCCTCCCGCCCGGATCATCGCCGGCACCACCGCGTGGGTCAGCCAGGTCAGCGCCTCGACGTTCAGGCGGATCATCTTCTCCAGCTTCGGCCAATCGGCGGTGGTGACCTCGCCGTAGTCGCCCATCCCGGCGTTGTTGACCAGCAGGTCGGGGATCAGCCGCTCCTTGGCGAGCCAGGCGATCAACCGCTCGCGATCGCGGGAATCGACGAGGTCCGCCGCGAAGGTCCGCACCTCCAGCGCCGGATGCTCCCGCCCGAGACGGCCAGCGAGTTCCTCCAAGCGGCCGGCGCGACGCGCCACCAGGACCAGTTGACCGCAGTCCGGACCGAGCTGGCGGGCGAACTCGGCACCGATGCCGGAGGACGCCCCGGTCACCAGTGCGCAGCGGTGGAGAATGGCCGACAAATCGATCAGTTCTGTTGCTCCACCTTCACGATGCGCAGCGGAAGGCGCATCACCAGTTCGCCGTCACATCCGATGTCGATCGAGTAGATGCCGGCCTCGGGAAAACGCAGCCCCTGAAGGTTCATGATCAGGTTGCGGGTCAGGAAGGGGGCGTCCGGTGGGAGATTCACGTCGAACTCCGGCTCGATCGGCATGTTCTTCGCGTCGAGCGACTCGCCGTCCTCGTTGATGATGTTGATCGAGAGCTTGTGCCGGCCCGCGTCCTCCTGGGTGAAGCAGAAACGCAGGGCGAGCGCGCACATCGGATGCACGACGGGGAGCGCCCGTGCAGCGAGGGTGTCGAAGGTGCCGGTGATCACCAGCTTGCCATTGTAGTCGGCGGCGTGGTCACAGAGGGAAGCGATCTGGATGTCCATGGATCAGGAATGTTTTGGTGGTCCGCACCGAATCCGATACCGCGGACGGCGCTGGCCGTGTTTGGGCTTTCCCCGCGGACAGGTCCAGCGCCGAAACCGTCAGGGCTGTTCTTCCAGTCCTTCAAGGTCGGCTGGATCCACCGGAATCGCCCTCGGGGCATCGGATTCCTCCTCCAGCTCGAGATTCTCCAGCTCCAGGGGATCCACCGGAATCGCGCGCATCACGCCCTCGGACGACTCCTGCGCCTCGACCTCGTCCACCACCAACACCGCCTTCGGAGCCGGCTGGATCATTTCCTTGATCTCGTCCTTGAAGCTGTTGAAGAACGCGGGAACCATCACCCCGGCGTTGCGACCACCACTGACGCTCTGGCCCGGGCGGCCCTCGTAGAGTGCGGCGAAGGCCAGCCGCGGCTCGTCGGCCGGAAGGAATCCGGCGAACCAGGCGACGCCCTGCTTCTTGTGCTCGGGACCCCACTGACCGGTGCCGGTCTTGCCGCAGACTTCGGTCCAGCTCAGTCCTGCGCGACCTCCGGTGCCGCCGGCGACCACCTGCCGCATGCCTTCGCGGACGATCTCGACCGCCTCGGCGTCGATCCCGAGCCAGTGCCGCCGCTCCGGCTGAGCGGTGCGGATGACCTGCCCGTAGGAATCCTGGATCTGCATCATCAGGTGCAGTTTCGGCAGGGCCCCGCCATTCGCGATGCCCGCCATGCCCTGCGCCACCTGCAGCGGCGTCGCCAACACCGCACCCTGCCCGATCGACCAGTTGGCGGCGTCACCCTCGGTGATCGGTCGGCCATAGCGTTCCCGCACCCACGCCGCGGTCGGAATCAATCCGGGCTCCTCGCCGATCAGCGGCAGCCCGGTCGTCGTGCCGAAGCCGAGCCGCCGGGCGAGGCCGAGGAAGGAACCCGATCCCACCTTGTTGCCGACCTGCGCGAACCACGGGTTGTTCGACCACTTGATCGCCGGGATGACCGACAGGCTGCCATACGGCGAACGGGACCAGTTCCACAACTTGTGGTTTCCGTACTGGACGTAGGCGGGGCAGTTGATCGCGGTGTCCTTGCGGATCGTGCCATCGTGAAGCGCCGCCAGCGCGACGATCGGTTTGAAGCTCGACGCCGGCGGATAGATGCCCTGGAAAGCCCTCGAATAGAGCGGCTTGTCCTGGTCCTCCCGCAGGGCGGCATACTCCTTCTGGCTGATGCCCGGGATCCACAGATTGAGGTCGAAGCTCGGCTTGGAGGCCATCACCAGGACCTCGCCGGTCGCCACGTCGATCACCACGAAGGCTCCCCGGTTGCTGTATTCATCGAGCACCTTCTCGGCGCGCTTCTGCCAGCGGAGGTTGAGGGTCGTCACCACCGCGCCACCGGCCCGGGGCTGGCCCTTCTGCTCGCGCTCCAGCTCGCGCCCCTCCTCGTTGAAGAGCAGGTGCAGGGTCGCCGGCTTCCCGCTCAGCTCCTTGTCGTAGATCTTTTCGAAGCCGGCGCGACCCTCGCTCAGCTCCCACAGCGGCTCGTCGGGAAAAATCGGCCCGGTCGGAAGTTTCCCCACGCTGCCCGTGTAGCCGATGATGTGGGCGGCCACCGATTTCTCGGGATAGTACCGCTCGTAGACCGGCATCAGCTCGAGTCCTCGGGTCAGCTTCGGCTTGAGCTTCTCCGCCTCCTCGGCGGGCATCGGTTCGGTGATGTAGTACGGCAGCCAACGGCGGTGCCGGTAGTGCTCGAACAGGGCCTCGTCATCGGGCTCGCGCACCCCTTCATGCAGCGCCTTGGCCATCTCGATGCGCTGCCGGCCCCACGCCACCACCGATTCCCGATCCTCGACCTCGAACTGCTCGTACTGCAGCACCAGTTGGTAAACGACCCGGTTCTGGGCGAAGGGCGCCCCCTCGCGATCGATGATCGGACCGCGGGGTGCCGGAATCTGGAGGCGGATCGTCCGCGCGTTCTTGCGGTTGAAGATCGAGGCGTCATCGGCCGACGGCGCTCCGCCGTCCTTTTCGGCGGATATCGGCACACCTTGTCCGGCGGCCATGGAAATGACCGCGAAAGCAACCATGGGCAGTCGCCGAAGCATGGGTGACGCTACTGGCTCTCCCCGCCCCCGGCAACGCTCAATCCCACATCGGATCCTCCCAGTCCGCGGGGTCGGTGGTCACCCCGCGGGCGATCTCGGTCGGGATGAAAATCACCTCGCTCGCGTCCTTCTCGGCCGCCTCCATCCTGAACTTCAACAGCCGCCGCGTCCTGCCTGCCGGGCCGGAAACCGAGGCATCGACCCATACCTCGAGACCGCCGTCCTCCTCGGGCTTCACCCTCAGCAAGCCGGGAATCGGATACCGGGCCCGGACCACCCCCGGTTTGTCCTCCAAGGGACGGAAGTCGGCCCGTTTTCCCAACTCCGACTCCGGAAACCACTCGTCGCGCCCGGTGGTCAGGGTGCGCGTGCGGATTCGGTGGACGCTGAGCGACTCATGCTCGCCCGCCCTGCCGAGCGCCTCCACCCGCCAGCGGAACGGACCGTCCAGCGTGGCCACCCCGCCGCCGACCACCATCGCACTGAGCATCACGGACCCGGGCCGTGTCCCCTCCGGCCGGAACGCCACCCGCACCTCCGCTCCTCCGAGCTCCGCGCCCCTCGGCGGGCCGACATAGGTGTGCTTGGTCGCCTTCAGGCCCATGCACGATGCCAGAAGGAGGCCGGTCGGGATCAACAGGACAATTCGCACCGCGCCAGCATCGGCCAGGCCCCGCACGGTGACCAGCCCGCACTTGCCCTGCCGCCCCACCGGTGCATCCTCATCCCCCGCCCATGGAATTCAACGCCCTCGGCATCATCATCCTCGTCGCGCTGCTCGCGCTCTGGAATCTCGATTTCATCGCCACCCTGCTGAACCTCGGATCGCTCAGGTCCGAGCCCCCGGCAGAACTCGCCGACGTCTTCGACCCGGGCAAATACGCCGAGTCGCAGGAGTACACCCGCGCCAACGCCCGCTTCGGGATCATCGAATCGGTCGTGTCCCTCTTCGTGCTCCTCGCCTTCTGGGCAGCCGGCGGCTTCGGCTGGCTCGACGACCTCACCCGCACCTGGCTCGGCAACGGCCTCCCCGCCGGTCTCGCCTTTCTCGGTCTCATCTTCCTCGGCCACTACCTCGTCCACCTGCCGCTCTCGATCTACGCCACATTCGTCATCGAGGAGCGCTTCGGTTTCAACCGCACCACGCCGAAGACCTTCGTCGTCGACCAGATCAAGAACCTGCTGCTCTCGGCCGTCCTCGGCCTGCCGCTGGCGGCCGGCATCATCTGGATCTTCGACCACGTCGAACTCGCCTGGCTGTGGGCCTGGCTGCTCTTCACCGTCGTGCAGATCCTCCTCATGTGGCTCGCGCCGAGCCTGATCCTCCCGCTCTTCAACAAGTTCGAGCCGATGCCGGACGGCCCGCTGCGCTCGAAGATCGAGTCGATGGCCGAGAACTGCGGCTTTCCCATCGGGGAAATCTCGGTGATGGACGGCTCCAAGCGCTCGACCAAGGCCAACGCCTACTTCACCGGCTTCGGCAAGACCAAGCGCATCGCCCTCTACGACACGCTCGTCGAGGAGCAGACGGATGACGAACTGGTCGCCGTGCTCGCGCACGAGATCGGCCATTTCAAGTGTCGCCACATCCTCCAGCGGCTCGTCGTTTCCATCGTCCAGAGTGCCGCCCTCTTCTTCCTCCTCGGCCTCGCCGTCGATCGGGACGGCGCCTTCGCCCGCGAGCTCTTCGACGCCTTCGGCGTGGCGAAGATCACCCCCGCCGTCGGATTGGTGCTCTTCGGCATCCTCTTCAGCCCCGCCAGCCGCCTGCTCGGCATCCTGTCGAATGCGTGGTCGCGCAAGCACGAGTTCGAGGCCGACGCCTTCGCCTCCAAGGCCGTCGGCGGCCCCGCCTCCCTCATCAGCGCCCTGAAGAAACTCTCCGCCAAGAACCTCTCCAACCTCACCCCCCACAAGCTCCGGGTCGTCCTCGACTACTCCCACCCGCCGCTTCCCGAGCGGCTACGGGCCCTCCGGACCTGAGACAGAAGACTGGAAGACGGAAGACCGAAGAGTTAGACTCCCGCGATCCCGGCTCCATTCCAGTCCTCTTTCTTCTGTCTTCCAGTCTTCCGTCTTCCATGCACTCCGCCGACCCCGACCGCTACGACGGCCGCATGCCCTACCGGCGCTGCGGCGACTCCGGACTCCTGCTGCCGGAAATCTCCCTAGGCTGCTGGCATAATTTCGGCCACGTCGACGACCAGCACGAGGCCCGCGCCATCCTGCGCCGCGCCTTCGACCGGGGAGTCACGCACTTCGACCTCGCCAACAACTACGGCCCGCCCCCCGGCAGCGCCGAGGAGAACGTCGGCCGATTCCTCGCCGAGGACTTCGCGTGCCACCGCGACGAGCTGATCATTTCGTCGAAGGCCGGACACCTCATGTGGAGCGGGCCCTACGGCGAGTTCGGCTCGCGCAAACACCTGCTCTCATCCCTCGACCAGTCGCTTCGCCGGCTGCGCCTCGACTACGTCGACATCTTCTATTCCCACTGCCCCGATCCCGGGACGCCGCTGGAGGAAACCATGGCCGCGCTCGCCACCGCGGTCCGGCAGGGCAAGGCGCTCTACGTCGGTCTTTCGAAGTACCCGCTCAAGCGCTTGAAGAGGGCGGTCCGGCTGCTCGCCGAACTCGGCACGCCCTGCCTCATCTATCAGCCACCCTATTCCATCCTCGACCGCTGGCCCGAATCGAAGGGCATCCACGAGTGGCTCGACGAAAAGGGCATCGGCTCGATCGTCTTCAGCCCGCTCGCCCAGGGCATGCTCACCGGCAAGTACCTCGATGGCATCCCCGGCGGTTCCCGCGCCGGGCGGCCCGAAGGTTTTCTGCAGACCGCACAGGTCGAGGAACAGCAGGAACGCCTCCGCCAGCTCGGCGATCTCGCCGCAGACGCCGGTATGCCGCTCCATCACCTCGCCCTGCGCTGGGTCCTGCAGAAGAAGGGCGTCACTTCCGCCCTGATCGGTGCCCGCACCGTCGCGCAGCTCGACGACTCCCTCGACGCCCTCCACCGTCCGCTGCTGGAAAAGGACCTCCTCGCCCGCATCGACGAGATCGCCCCCGCGTGAGCTTCCCCGCCAGCTACTACGAGACCCGTTTCACGCTCGAGGGTCCGCCGGACCCGCTCCCGGCGTGCTTCGCGATCATCACCGCGCACAACCCGATGGACCGCGGCTGGTCGCCGCGGATGAACGCCGCCGCCGACCACCGCCTCCGCCGGTTGCTGGAACGCAGGCTGCTGCCCCATTTCCGCGCGACCGGCCACGCCCCGGACCACTCACACGCCGAGCCCGGCTGGGCCATCACCACCGACCTCGACACCGCGCTCGCCATCGCCCGCCGTTTCCACCAACGCGCGCTCTGGTGGATCGAGGACGACCAACTTCACCTCATCGCCTCCACCGGTCAGCCTCGTGAAGGCATGAACGCTTTCAGTGAACGGGTCACCTGATCCGGACCGCGAGCTTCAGCTCGCTGCGATGGAACACGAAGATGCGAGCTGAAGCTCGCGGTCCACCGAAACACCGGCCGGAAATCTCACGCCTGGCACTTGGCACTTCTCACTTGGCCCTTCGAGGCACAGCCTCGCCCCGTGAGCCAGCCCCACCAACTTCTCCTCATCGGCGTCCCCGGCACGGAACTCGACAGCGCCACCGCCGCCCGCCTGCGCAAGCTTCGGCCCGGCGGCTTCATCCTCTTCGGCCGCAACATCGAGTCGGCCACCCAGCTCCGGAAACTCATCGACGACCTCCGCGACCTCTCCCCGATCGAGCCGGTCATCACCATCGACCAGGAAGGCGGACGGGTCTCACGCCTGCGCCTCATCGGCCACGAACCTCCCAGCGCGCAGCAGCTCCGCGAAAAGGACGACCCCGACCTGATCCGCCGCCACGGCGACCTCACCGGGCGCCTCCTCCGACTCTTCGGCTTCAATCTCGACCTCTGTCCGGTCCTCGACATCTCCTTCGACGACGAAGCCGACAACTCGCTCAAGGGACGCTGCTGGGGCAGGTCCGTCGGGGAAACCATCGACAAGGCCGAACTCTTCCGCGCCGCCATGGGCGAACACGGCATCCTTTCCTGCGGCAAGCACTTCCCCGGCTACACCTTCGCCGGCCTCGACCCCCACCACGACCTGCCACGCATCGACCGCGCCCGAGCGGAACTCGACGCGACCGAACTCGCCGTCTTCCGCCACTTCGCCGACAAGGTCGACAGCATGATGATCGGCCACGCCCACTATCCCTGCTTCGATTCGGAGAAGAATCCGGCCTCCCTCTCCACCGCCGTCATCCGCGACTGCCTGCGCGGCGAACTCGGCTTCGAGGGACTCGTCATGACCGATGACCTCGACATGGGCGCCATCCTCAACACCTTTTCCTGGGACGAGACCATTCGCCGCGCCGTCCATGCTGGCAACGACTTCGTCATGATCTGCCACCGCCTGGAGGCCGCCGAGGACGCGCTCAAGACGCTCGAGTCGATGAAGGCTTCCGAACTCGATCCCGCCCTTGAGAATCTCGACCGCTTCAAGCACCGCCTCGCTCCCCCGGAGGCGTTCAGCATCGAAGCGCACCGGTCCCTCGACCAGCAAGTCCGTCAACTCCGCATCGACACCCTCGGCGAGCAGGCCGCCGACGAGCAAAGCCCGGAGAACGCCGCCCGCTCGCCGGTGGAGGATTACTGACCGTGGCTGCCCCGGCCCGGGGCAGGCCGTGGAGGCGGCGGCCCGCCGCCCCGGATCACCCCGCCTGCTCGCGGATCGTCGCGAAAGCCTTCGGTAACTGCTCCATCTTCCACCGACCCTCGATGCTGATCGCACCGTGGTAGCCGTGCGTCCTGAGCACCTCGAAGAACGGCCGGAAATCCACGCCGTTCACCCCGGGCACGCTGCGCCCTTCCTTCTCGGCGATCTCGACGTGCACCACCACGTCCATCGCCTTGTCGAGATCTTCGGGCGTGTCGCCCATCATCGCCATGTGATAGAGGTCGGCGAGAAGCCGGACGTTCGGGTCGTCGACCTTCCTGACGATCTCCGCGCCCTCGCCGATGGTGGTGATGTAGTTGCACTCCCGCTCGTTGAGCTGCTCGACCACCACCGTGATCCCCTGCTCCCGCGCGAGCGGCCCCATCTTCTTGAGCAGCGCCACGAACTGCTCGTCCGCCTTCGCCTTCGGCCAGCCGTCCCGAAGATGGCGCGACCCGCCGCTCCCGAAGACGATGAATTTCGCACCGACGCGCTTCGCCCTCCTGAAGGTCGTGTCGGCCCACTTGAGCACCTCCGCATGATTCGCTTCCTCTCCGACACAGCGCAGGTGCTTCGGCCGGATGAACCCGTTGCACGCCATCACCGGCAGCGGGCAGGCCCCGGCCTTCGCCGCCAGCTTCTCGAATTCCTCGTCGGACTTGTCCGGCACCAGCAGGTCTCCCACACCAACCGTGAGGAACTCCGCTCCCGCTTCCTTCAATTCCCCGGCCTTTCCCATGGGTCCTGCCATGCCGACGGCGGAAAAGAGCGGTTCCTTTTCCGCACCAAGCGCCACGGAGGCCGTGACGGACAGCAAAACGACGGCGATTCTCATGTCGAGCCTACGCGCCCTTCCAGCGATCCTTTCCCTCAACCGGTGAAGCGTTGCACGATCGGCATCCGGCGACCCATGCCGAAGGCCTTGGAGGTCACCCGGATCCCAGGCGCAGCCTGCTGGCGCTTCCACTCGTTGAGATCGACCCGGCGCTGCACCCAGCGCACGAGTTCCTTCTCGTAGCCCAGCGCCACGATCTCGTCGGTCGAACGGTGCCGCTCGACGTAGGCCTCGAGGATACCGTCGAGGACATCGTATTCCGGCAGGCTGTCCTGATCCTTCTGGTCGGGCCGGAGTTCGGCGCTCGGCGGCTTCTCGATGGTGTTCCAGGGTATGACCTCCTTCTCCCGGTTGAGCCAGCGGCAGACCTCGTAGACCCGGGTCTTGGGAAGATCGGAAATCACCGCCAGCCCGCCGCACATGTCGCCGTAGATCGTGCAGTATCCGACCGCCAGCTCGCTCTTGTTGCCGGTGGTCAACAGCAGGTGGTTGAACTTGTTGGAGAGCGCCATCAGCAGCAACCCGCGGATCCGCGCCTGCATGTTCTCCTCGGTCACGTCCTCCTTCTCGCCCTCGAACAACGGCGCCATGGTCGTCTTCACCTCGGTGAAGATATCGGAGATCCTCACCTCGTCGCAGCGGATGCCGAGATTCGCGGCCAGCTCGAAGGAATCGCTCACGCTGCCACCCGACGAATACGCACTCGCCATCGTCAGTCCATGGACCGTGTCGCCCCCGATCGCCGCCGCCGCCACCGCCGCCGTCAATGCCGAGTCGATCCCGCCGCTCAGGCCGAGGCACACTGTTTCAAAGCCGGTCTTCTGCACGTAGTCCCGCAGACCCAGCACCAAGGCCCGCCACAACTGCTCGCAGGATGACAACCGTGGCTGCCCCGGGCCGGGGCAGGCCGTGCTTGCGGCGGCCCGCCGCAAGTCCACCACCTCACACTCCTCCTCGAACCCCGCCAACCTCGCAACCACGTCCCCGTCCCCGCCGACCACCACCGAATGCCCGTCGAACACCAGTTGATCCTGCGCCGCGATCGCGTTGCAGTAGACCAACGGCAGCTCCGCCCGCCGGGCCACCGACGCCAGCATCTCCTCGCGTTGCTCCGGCTTTCCGAGATGAAACGGTGACGCGGAGAGGTTGATGATCATCTCCGCACCCGCGTCCTTCAACTCCCGCGCCGGATCGCGCCGATAGAATGGCCGGTCCAGGTAGTCATCGGTCCAGATATCCTCGCAGATCGTCACGCCGAACTTCATCCCGCGCCACTCGACCGGCTCGCACTTTGCCGCCGGCTCGAAGTAGCGCCGCTCGTCGAACACGTCGTAGGTCGGCAGCAGGGTCTTCCAGCGCTTCGCCCGCACCTCGCCCTTCTCCAGCCAGGCCGCCGCGTTGCGGAACGGCTTCCCGGGCTGATCCGACTCGTGGTGATCCACGTAGCCGACCAGGAACGGCACCTCGCCAACCTCACCGGCGAGGTAATCCAGCGCCTGCAGGCATTTCGGCACGAACTGGCTCTTGAAGACGAGGTCGCGCGGCGGATAGCCGACCAGTCCCATCTCCGGGCTCACCACCAGTTCCGCACCCTTCTCGAGGCACTCCCGGTAGGCCTGGAGCAGGCGCTTCGCGTTTCCCGGGAAATCCCCGACCACCGCATTGATCTGCGCGATTCCGACTCTCACGCGCAGCAGTATGGTCGATGCCCATCGGTCGTCACCTGTCTTTTGCCTCCGGCTGCCGGGGGGCCGCCCGAGCCGAGATCTAGTGTCCCGCGCTCAAAGTTCGTCACCTTTCGAGATGATAAGAGTTATTTTGAAGTCAGCTCGCTGCGCTCGACCGTTGAATGGCTCGCGGATCTTTTTCCCAACTGCTGCGTTGTTCCTCGGTCGCAAATCTCGATTCACTCCCTCGTCACGCCTTGCATTTGGAAAAAATCTCTCGCGCGAAAGTCAACGCTCTTGGCGCGCAGGACACTAGGGAGATTGACAGCATGAGTCCTGCCGTATTCTGCTTTGGTCGTGAATCACGCGGGAGGCCCTTCCTGGCTAGCATCCACCGAGCAGCTCGGCGCCATCACCCGTTGGAGCCTCGTGCGGCGCGCCTCGACCAATGCGCTCGCGCTCGACGAGTGGATCCGCAATTACTGGTTCTGCTTTTACGGCTGGGCGCGCCGCAGCGGGTGGTCGCCGGAAGACGCCGCCGACGCCGTCCAGGATTTCCTCAGCGATCTCGTCAAAAGGGACCTGCTCGCACGAGCCGACCCCTCGCTTGGACGCCTCCGCGGATGGTTACTGGCCTGCTTCTCGAACCACCTCGCCAACCGCCGAGCCGGACGCGACCGGCTCAAGCGCGGAGGCGCTGCCCGGCACATCTCCCTCCACCGACCCGAGGCCGAGGCCTTCTACGAATCGCTCCTCGCCGACTGCATGTGTCCACAGCGTGCCTTTGACCGGGCGTGGGCGCTCAGCCTGCTCGAAGAAGCCGTGGCCAAACTCGCCTCAGTCTACCGCGAACGCGGCCAAGAGCGTCTCTTCGAACTGCTCCTGCCAAGTTTGGAGTCGCGCCCGGAAGACACCCACTCGACGGTGGCCCAGCTCCTCGAAATGACCCCTTCCGCCGTCCGCCAGGCGACCGTCCGCCTTCGCCAGCGCTTCCGGCAGATTCTCATCCAACTCGCCGCCGAGCGCCTCGGCACCACCACCGAGAGCCAGCTGCGCGAGGAACTCGACGGACTTCTCGGCCCATGACCTGTCACACCCGCGCTCCGTTGCGTTAGCTGGTCGCGACGATGAATGATGCCGACGACGCCTATCCCGGCCCGCCCAGGCTTCAGGGCCTCACGCCCGGCAAGCTTCTCGGTCTCCTGGCGGCCACCCCTCATCCCAGGCCTCTTGTTCCCGACTGGGAGCTGCTCCGCATCGCCGGACAGGGAGGATCGGGCACGGTCTGGGAAGCCGTCCGCGCAGCCGACGGCCGCCGGGCCGCCATCAAGATCGCCGGCGGCGACGATCCGGACACTCTCGACCGGATCGAGGAGGAGATCCGCATCCTGGCACAACTCGACCACCCCCACATCGTCAGGCTCCTCGACAGCGGGCCCCTTCCCGCCCCCTCCGGAGCCGAAGGCGTCTTTTTCGCCATGGAATTCATCGACGGGCCGATCCTTTCCCAGGTGATCCCGGTCGGTGGTATCGACCCCCATCACGCCATCGATCTTTTCCTCCAGATCGCCTCGGGTGTCGCTCATGCCCACGAGGCCGGAATCCTCCACCGCGACCTCAAGCCGGGAAACGTGCTGCTCGACACCGACGGTCGGGCGCGGGTGGCCGACTTCGGACTCGCGCTCCCGGTTCACCAGCGCATCCACCACCTCGCGCTCACCCGCACCGGCCTCGTGGCGGGCACGGCCGAATACCTGCCCCCCGAGGCCTACTTCCGCGGCCACCGGCCCGGAACGGCGAACGACGTCTTCGCCCTGGGTGTGATGTTCCATGAAATGCTCGCCGGCACCCCTCCGCGCGGCGCTTGGCCGCCGCTCTCATCATTCAAAGAAGTGGACATCCGCATCGACGATTGGCTCGCGCGCGCACTCGATCCGGATCCCACCCGCCGCTGGCGCTCGGTCCGGGCGATGACCGGAGAACTCAAGCGGATCCTCGCCGGACCGCCTCGCTATTCGGGCACGCCACGGGTCACCCGGGCCGTGCGCATGGCGGATTTCTCATGGACCCTGCTCGGGCTGGGTCTCGCCCTGGCACTTGCCTCCAGCCACGCTCGACTCACCGGCTCCCGGCTCGACCTGCCGCTCGACCTGATCGGTTCTCACTCGAAGCTCACCGGCGGCTTCCAGGCCTTGTTCATCGGGCTCATGATGTCTCTCCCTCTGTCCTGTTGGCAGATCGCCCGGCTTTGGCGCTTCCGGAAAGTGGATCTCCGCGAAGCCCTCCCCTCTCCCTTCGGACTGCCGCCCGGCTCCTCGCGCACCGCCGCTGCTCTCGTCGCTACCGCTCAGCTCCTGTGCCTCATCTTCCCTGCCGTCGGACTCGCCACCCTTCATCTCGCCGTCAATTCCACCTGGCTGAGACCCGACGATCCGCCCTGGACCCTCGGCCTGGCGGTGACGCAATGGGATAGCACGACGCTCGTCTCTCCATGGAGCTTCCCTACGACCGGCAAGTCGCACTGGTTGCTCGAATCCTTCGGGGTTCCCGGACACCCCCTCAGCCGCCAAGTCGAGCATGTCTCCTTCTACCCCGGCATCCTCCCCGGGCTCATGGCTCTTGCCGGCTTCTGCCTCGCTGCCGCATTGCTGATCACCGCGATCACCGCCACCCTCCGCTGGCACCACAACGGCCACCGCATCCGCTGCCTCGCCACCCTCGCCGCACTCGGGCTTCTGATCGCCTTCGTCGCCTCCGCCTCCGCCCGCGCCTCCGCCGAGGCCGTGCGGGCGCGCGATCCAGGACGACGGGACCCGTGGGCCTCGGAGGCCCACACCGCACCGCTCCTCGCCTACCTCGAACAGCGCATGGAACGCGATCCCGAATCCGAAATCGCTCCGCTCGATGCAGGCCAGATCGCGCTCTACGACAACGTCGTAGATTTCCGCAAGGCCGGAACCGTGCCGCGCGACCGGATCCCGGACTTGCTCAATCGCGACGCGGCCGAGCGCTGCCGCGGCCCCCGCGACCGCATAGTCCAGGAAACCTCATACAACGCGGACACCCGACGCTTCAAGGTCGCGCACCGCGTCGTCGAATGGATTGACCATGAGTCCGGCTCGCGGGCCGACTGCGTCACCCTCGAACTTCGGGGCAGCATCGATCCCTTCGGCCACATCCGCATCCTCCACGAGCGCCATTCCCGCGAAGCCCTCTACAAGGCGCGAAAACGGCATCTTTCCGTCGAAGAAGCACGTTCATGGCTTTCCGCCCTGCGGGGCTCGGTTGCCACCCGCCCGGACGATCTCGAAGGGCTCTTTCTCGCCAATCAACCCCGATACCTCGCTTACGCACCGGAAAGGCGCTCCCGACAATTGGCCTCCGACCTCGCCACCCTGCAGGAACAGCCTCCTCCCTCATCCGGAGAGGTCCGCATCCTCGAATCGCTCCCGGGTGGTCGCTGGAGGATCGCCGTCCCCATCGCTGATCGGAATCGCGACCGATTCTGGACAGCCGACCTGGTCTTCTCCGACGACTGCTGGCGCTGCGTCGGGATCGACTGGTCCGGCCAAACACTCCGGAACCCGGACTCCTGACCTTCCCCGGTCGGGAAAGCCCGGAAAAATTTCCGGTCACACCCGTCACACCTGCGGAGGAAAGCGTTAGGAGGGGACGTGAGAACCAATTCCGCCTTCCGCCGCGCACTCCACTTCGCCGCCTGCCTCGCAAGCTTGACCCTCGTTCCAGTCAACGCCGCCGTCGTCCTCGCCGAGGTTGACCTCTACCACAGCGCCTTCGTCGCCGGTGGCACGCTGGACGTCGAAAACCCCGCCCCGACCCCGGCCACCGGCAACCAGAACTGGCTGGGCAGCGCGAGCAGCCTCGGCACCGGAACCGTCGCCTCATTCGGAAACTACAACAGCAGCGTCGGCTCCGATACCTTCGAGTTCAGCGGAAACGCCGAGGTCGCGATGACCGAAGCGGCGGCCGGCGGCAACGGCGTCGCCGCCGGAGCCCTCCGGGTTGACTTCACCGTTCCAGTGGCCAGCACCGCCTTCCTTTACGCCGTGGCCAACATCTCAACCTCCGACGGCTACGCCTTCTCCAACCCGCTGACCCGCCTGATCCTCACCGAGGACGGCTCGGAGATCGCCCTTCTGGAACTCTTCGCCAGCGGCTCCCTCGACGACACCGTCGCCCTCACCCCCGGCAAGCTTTACAGCTTCACCGCCAGCATCGAGACCTCCATCTCACCCGGAGCCACCGGCAATCTGCTGACCAGCGCCTTCAGCGGTGGCAGCGGCCTCGCCGTCACGCCCGTTCCCGAACCGACCGGCGCGGTACTGGCCCTGATTTCCGGAGTCGCCCTGACCCTTCGTCGGCGGCGGGAGCGGCCTTCATGCGAGCAACCTTCACTCCGCGCCCAAGTTGCTTTCCCAGCCCGGCGTAGACACGCTCCGAAACCCTCTCTCGCCTGCTTCATCGGTGCCGTCACCCTCCTTGTGAGCTTGCCACTTTCTGCAAGTCCTACCCACTCTCTTCTGAAGGACATCAACTTAAATCCCTACGAGGAATCCAGCTCGCCGACCAGCTTCCTAACCATCGGAAACACCACCTACTTCGTTGCGTCTTCGAACATCCACGGAAAGGAGCTCTGGAAGACCGATGCGACGACCGGAGGGACGATGCTGGTCAAGGACACCTACCCGGGCACTGGCAACGGCACGGTCTCCACCCTGGCCAATCTGGGTGGCAACCTCATCTTCATCGCTGATGACGGCGTTCATGGCCGGGAAATCTGGCGCAGTAACGGGACCGAGGCGGGAACCTACATGATCAAGGAGATCACACCGGGTGACGGTCCGGGAAGTTTCTCAAAGGGTGCGGTCCTCAATGGCTTCTTCTATTTCCCCGCCGATGATGGTGCCCATGGCACCGAACTCTGGAAGACCGATGGAACCAGCGCAGGGACGGTGATGGTGGCCGATGTGAACGCCGGTTCCGAATCCGGGAGCCCATCAGAGATTGTCGCGATGGGTTCCAACATCTACTTCACCGCCTACCATCCGAGCTACGGAACCGAGCTGTGGAAATCCAACGGGACCGCCGCGGGAACCACCCTGTTGAAGGACATACGCCCCGGGACCGGAAACTCATCCATTGATGAGATGACTGTCGTCGGATCGACCCTCTACTTCAGTGCCGTATCATCGAGCAGCACGGGACGGAACCTGTGGAAAAGCGACGGGACCACGACGGGAACCGTGCTCGTCAAGGATCTCGATCCAGCATCCTCCACCGACCGTCTGTATCAGATCACCCCGGTCGGTAGCATGATCTACTTTAACGGGAGAACCTCAGCCAACGGCGATGAACTCTGGAAGAGCAGCGGGACGGCGGCCGGAACCGTTCTGGTGAAGGACCTCAGGACCGGCTCGCCAGGCGGACTCTACCAACAGCCCCTTCATGTGCTCGGATCCACGGTGTTCTTCTATGGCACCGATGGTTCCCAGTATGGCCTGTGGAAAAGTGACGGAACATCCTCAGGGACGACGTTTCTGGCATCGACCGGGACAATACCCGCCACCAGCACGGTGATTGGAAGCACCCTCTACCTCCAGATGGGAGTCGAATTGTGGAAAACCAATGGCACTCCCGCTTCCACAGTCGAGGTGCTCGACGGCCTGATCGAACTGCAATCCGGGGTAGTCTCCATCGGTTCAACGATCCTCTTCGCCGCCAGCCAACCCTTTGGCACGCCCGGATCGGTCATGACCGAACTCTGGAAGAGCGACGGAAGCATCGGAAATCATGAGTTGGTAAAGAACATCCGGACCCGCACCAGCGACTCGAATCCCAACGGCCTGGTCGTTGCGGACGGGCGCGTCTTCTTCGAGGCAAGCGACGGGATCCATGGCCAGGAACTGTGGAGCAGCGATGGCACGGAAGAAGGAACCACGCTGACGAGGGACATCCGGCCGGGGAGCAGTGGGATCGGCCTGCTCTCCAAGTTCGCCGTTGGCGGAGAGGTGTATTTTCCCGCCGATGACGGAAGTCATGGGGTTGAATTATGGCGAAGTGATGGGACCGAGACCGGAACCACCATGGTTGCCGACATCCAATCCGGCCCGCCATCCTCCATGGATGCCAGCCGTGCGCCAATCGGTGCCTTGGGAAACCTCGTCCTGTTCGGGGCGGACGACGGAGTTCACGGAACGGAGCTTTGGATCACGGATGGCACGGCAGCAAACACGCTCCTCTTGAAAGACATCAATCCAGGAAGTGGTGGTTCGAATGTCGGGCTCAGACCAGGGGTGCATATGAATGGCATCCTCTATTTTCACGCCTCCACCGACGCATCGGGAATGGAACTCTGGCGCACCGACGGCACGAGCGCCGGAACATACATGGTCGTCGAGATCGGGGCGGGTACCCAGTCCGGCATAAACGGATCGTATTCATCATATCCGAATGGCATCGCCTTGGATGGGCAAATGTATTTCTCGGCAAATGACGGCGGGAGCGGCTTCGAACTCTGGAAAACCGACGGCACGGCGTCAGGAACATCCCTCGTCAGAGACATCCACCCATCGGGTTCGAGCTTCGACACCAGCTTTCGGATGTACGCGCATGATGGCATCGTCTATTTTCACGCCAATAACGGCAGCAGCGGAAGGGAGCTCTGGCGCAGCGATGGAACAAACGGAGGAACCTACATGCTCAAGGACATCGAACCGGGAGCCATGGGTTCCGCGACGAATATTCTCACGGCTGGTTCATTCAATGGAAAACTTCTTTTTCTCGCTTCTGATTCCGCCCATGGGACCGAAATATGGCAAACCGACGGCACGGTGACCGGCACGACCGTCATCGACATCAAGTCTGGTCCGGAATCAGCTGTTGCAATATAGAACATCTCCGGCGCGCCGATCGCGATTCGTCCCGATGAAGTGTATTTCACGGGATCTGATGGTGAGCTGTGGAGAACTGATGGCACGGTATCCGGAAGTCAGGCGATCATTGACGAGCATCTTTACGCGGTATCTTCGCCTCTTTACCTGTCAACCATCAATGACAGGATGATCTTTTCGGCTGCCTATCCTCATTTGGGACGTGAATCCGCCGTTTACGTTTTCCCAACCCCCGAGATGGGGGTCGAGGCGCTCTTTCGAACCTTGCTCGTTGCCGAAGGTTGCGCGGTCGATTTCGAAAGCGTCCCCGCGGGCGTCACCGCGG
>CALGOH010000034.1 GCA_937957985.1 uncultured Verrucomicrobiae bacterium | reverse complement strand
CGATGTAAGCGAAAGAGATCGCGACCTGTTCCTTCATGAATATCGTCTCCAAAATTTCCATCATTGGCCTCAAGGCGGAAAAAATCGGGATCCGGATGATCCAAAATTGCATAAACCCCATCAGGCAGAGCGTCACCATCTTCACTTCCTGAGAAGAACGGCACATCGCAGAGGACCTTTTTGACATTGAATGCACCTTCCGCATTCTGTTGGCCATCACCTACATCAAGGATAATGAGCATACCCTTATTAGACTCCCCACACTTGTAAAAGAATGCATGGACCAACATTCCGAGGTAATCCCACTGATTCACACCGTCATTCCCGACGAATCCATACAAGTTGTATCCACCGTCTTCTTTAATCGGGTCCCTAGATGGCCACCGGCCGGTCACCGGATCATACCAACGGTAGCCGTAGTAGTAGAGCGGGGCGTTGGTGACTTCGGCGTCGAGCGGCTTGGTGCTGAAGCGGCAGACTTCCAGCGGGGTCGCCGGGGTGCTACCGCCTAGCACCATGCCGATCATTCTTGAGCAGCAGCCCGCGCCGCCCGTCCCGGAGCGGAAGTGTGCCGTCGCCCAGGCATCGCAAACCCCGCCCGAGGACGACCCGCCCGCCGCCGGGCCGGCCGGGCTCCCCAAACGCCCACCAAGCCCATCAGGCGGAATCAAACACTCAAACCCGCTAACTGTTAGTGACTTGCCGGGGGCGGATCAGGCGGGACGAAACATGCGTGTGACGTATTACGGCTACCGTTGGTATGATCCGGTGACCGGGCGTTGGCCATCCAGGGACCCGATTGGGGAGAATGGAGGGGTGAACCTGTATGGGTTTGTGGGGAATAATGGGGTGAACCAGTGGGATAAACTAGGCCTTCAAATCGGCTTGTCGGCAGCGAACAGCAGGCTCCGGGTGAACGAATTTGGTGCTTCATGGGAGATAAACTGGGAATTAAGTAACGTGCCGCTTTCTACAAGTGCGGCGGACCGGGAGCGTTTGCCTGAGGAACCAAGTGCAGGCTATGCATGGGAAGGAGAGATTGTGCAGGTGGTAGTAACAACTGGGCATCGAACTGATTGCGAAACCGGGGAAACTACTGATCTTTCGTATGTCTTGACTGAGTATTGGGGGGTGCAGTCAAGCTTTGGAACCCTCTCTATTGCTTGGGGTGCAAGAGATGAGTTTAGTGTTGATATTGGAGCTTGCTCTAAGGGATCGGTGATTTTTCATGGATATGCGACTTATATGCATGATGGCTATCGGCATCCTGCGCATGCTGTTCCCGGTGGTGCTCCGCCCGCTGGAGGCTTGCCCTCAAGTCCAACTATTATCCCGCTTCCAGCAGAGAATCGGAAATCGAATATGGTAGAAAGAGTTATGATTGTGGAATGGGACAACTGTAATAGTGATGGGGATGATCCGCCAGCTGTTCAAACCTTCGTCCTGGAAAAGCCATGATTGTTTTTTGTGTGCGTTTAGGGTGGGTATTTATGCTTACGGTAATATGTGTTTCTGGTGACGAGATCTCTAAAGAAAACAGGATCGATGTTATTGGACGACTAATGTCAACCCTGGGAGCGGTGCGCGATGAGGAGGAAATCGTGGCTCTGGGGCCACTAATTGATCGGCGGCACCTCGAAGAGTTCGGAGCGATCCCATCATTTAGTGAGAAGCATAATGAATTCTGGTATTACTTGAATTTTGATGAAGGAGGGGTGGATTATGTGGTGAATCTGTACTTTGTTAATCCATCGAGGCGGCTTCCGGATGCCGAGGTGAAGAAGTTCCTTCTGACAGGGAAGAAGTCCAAGGATCTGAAGTTGAGGAGAGTTATGATTACTTCTCGGCGTCGCCTTGATGGAAGGGTGGAGGTGTTTGATAGCGAATCGGGGGACGGCGAATAGTGGGTAGCGGATGGGGCAAGGTGCTGCATTTCAACATTCGGCTACGGTGTTCATGGTAGTTTCGGGCGGAATGGTCCCTCCTGCTTTCCCGGTTTCCTGAATCCGTGGCGTTGGGCGCTCCATTCGGCGGCGCGGCGCATGGTGTCGGGGATGTGGTTGCCGGTGAGGGTGATCTTGAGTTCGTCGGGGTGGGGTCGTCCGGGCTTGGTCTTGAAGCGGTACTTGCCGGGCCGGATTCCTGCGGCGGCCATGCGCTCATTGAACCAGGTCCGCCATATCGGGTTGAGGGATCGCCCCTGCCCGCCGGTCCGATGCCGTGGCGCAGCCTCTCGAAGCCCCACAGGGTCCGGAGGCTCCTTGGCCCTCTGCGGCATGGGTCGCTGCGTCGCCCTCCGTGGCACGGCTTACCCCCCGCCCTCGGCAACCGGGGGCGCCCCCGCCTCCTGCCTGCCATCGGTGGCTTGCGGAGTGTCCCCTTCCAGTCCGCCTACGGCTCCCAATCGAGAACAGAGATTCAAGAATCTGGATCGGTGGAAAGGGGGACTGGACAGGGTCAGTATGGTAGAGGGAACCGATCCATCCCATGAAGACTCCATTCCTTCGTTTCCCGGCCTTCGCCGGCATCGGGACCCTGCTTGTCCTGCTCGCCGCCTCGCTCACCGCCCGCACCTGGACCAGTTCCGACGGCTCCGCCACCTTCGAGGGCGAGCTCAAGGCCTACGACCCCGAGACCGGAAAGCTCACGGTGACCCGCTCGGATGGTCGCGACCTGACCTTCACGCAAGACAAGCTCTCCAAGGACGACATCGCCTTCCTCAAGGAGAACGGCGCGGTCGCTCCGCCGGCCGCCGGAGGCTCCTCCGGCTCGTCGGCGTCATCGGCGGGCGTCAAGGATCTCCCCGATCAGCTTCCCGACCCGGACGGGAAGGAAGCCGACATGAGCAAGCCGGTGCAGGTGTTCATCCTGATGGGCCAGTCCAACATGCTGGGCTTCGGCAATGCAGGGCAACTCAAGGGAATGGCTCCTGAAAAATATCCCTACCTCGTCGATGACGGAGGAAACTGGAACGTGCGCAAGGATGTCCGCAATGTCTTCTTCTGCATGGGAGGACTGAGATACAATGATTGGCTGACGGCCGAGAACGGGAACGGCAGCGGGAAATTCGGTCCCGAGATCGGCATCGGGAATTATCTGGGTGAGGCGATTGATGCGCCTGTCATGATACTCAAATCCTGCGTGGGCAACCGCGCGTTGGGCTGGGACCTGCTGCCTCCCAGTGCGGTCGGAACCGGGGCCAATGGGCAATCGTACCAGGGAAACTCGGAGAGTTCGGATCGGAAGGTCAATGAAGAGGTCAAGGCAGCCAAGGGCTGGTATGCCGGCCTCCAGTACGACCAGGATGTGGGTGCCGCTCAGGAAGCCCTGAGGAACCTGTCCACCTATTATCCTGATGCCAAGGAATACGAAGTCGCGGGGTTTTTCTGGTGGCAGGGAAATGCCGAGCCGGGCAAGGGGAGCGTCGAGAACTACGACAAGAACCTGGCATTCCTCTTCAACGACCTGAGAAAGGACTTCAACGCGCCGAACGCCAAGTTTGTCTGTGCGACCCTGGGTGAGCACGACAAGAGCGCGACCCTTTCGCAGAAGATGTTCGACTTCGCCGCCATGCCGGAGTTCAAGGACCAGGCGGCGGTGTTCTATTCGAAGCCCGTCTCCAAGGGAGGCAGCGGGGGTCACTACGGTGGCGATCCCGAAACCTACATGAACGTGGGCGAAGGGATGGGCAAGCTGATGGTCGAGTTGCTCCAGAAGAACTGAGCAACGCCTGACCTTCCACCCAGGCACGCATCGGCATGACCCCGTCCCGCTCCTTGTTCGTCGTCGTGCCGGCTCTTGCAGCGCTGGCGCTCGCCCTTGCGCCGGCTCTGCTGTCGGCGAAGGACCACTACATCGGCCCCGCCGGCTTCATCGGCTCGACTTCGAAGAACGAGATCAAGGTCTCGAAGGTTGAGAAAGGCTCGCCGGCCGACGGCTCGCTCAAGCCCGGCGACGTGATCGTCGCGGCGGGCGGCCGGAAATTCACCGGTGATGCTCGGCTCGAGATCGCCGCGCGCATCGATGAGGCGGAGAGCGAGGCGAGCGGCGGAAAACTCAAGCTCACCCTAAAGGACGGCCGCGAGGTCGAACTGAAGCTCGAGGTGCTCGGCACCTACGCGGAGACCGCGCCGTATGATTGCGCGAAGACCGATGCCATCGTCACCCGCGTGGCCGACAAACTCCTGGAGACGGGCAGCTACAAGCAGGGCCAGATCGTCGTCGGCTGGCTCGGGCTGATGGCCACCGGCGAGGAGAAATACCTCGACGTGGTCAGGAAGGAGCTGCCCGCCCAGGACTGGGCGAATCCGAATCGCGCCGATTGCGAGGCCCTGCTCCGCGGGGAGAAGGACATGGGTTATGTCGGCTGGTACTGGGGCTATTCGCTGATCGCCCTGGGCGAGTATCATCTCATGACCGGCGACGAGTCGGTGCTGCCGGCGATCGAGACCTATGCGCTTTCGCTGGCCCGGGGTCAGGACGCCGCCGGCACGTGGGGCCACCGGATGGCGGTGCCGACCCGCGGCAACCGGCTTCCGGGATACGCCCACATCAACCAGCCCAGCCTGTCTTGCCTGATCGGCTTGGTGCTCGCGGAGAAATGCGGCGTCGGCGGCAGGGAGCTGACCGAGGCGATCGATCGCTGCATCGCCTTCTTCGGGACCTATGTCGGGGAGGGTGCCATCCCGTACGGCGTCCACGATCCGAATTCGCGGATCTTCAACAACAACGGCAGCAGCGCGATGGCCGGCCTGGCGATGGCCCTGCGCGGGGAGAAAGGCGCGGAGTTCTTCTCGCATCAGGCCGCGGCGGCCCACGACATCCTCGAGACCGGTCACGCGACGTATTACTTCAATGTCCTGTGGACCCCGCTCGGCGCGGCGACCGCGGGACCGGAAGTCACCCGGGCCTTCTTCGACCGCTCGCGCTGGCTGCACACGCTCTACCGGAGCTGGGACCACCGTTTCACCTACGACGGCGGCGAGTCGAAGGCCTGCAACAGCTCCGGCTCCCTGCTGCTCGCCTACTGCCTCCCGCGCCGCCAGCTCCACATCACGGGCAAGGGTGCGGACGAAAGCCTGTGGGTGAAGGGCGACGAGGTCGCCGGGGTCGTCGATGCCGGCCGGATCGACTATGCGGCGCTCGACGTCGATGGATTGCTCGACCTTTTCGGTCATCCCGCCCCGCAGGTCACCCGCCGCGCCATTTGGGCGCTGCGCGAGCGGAAGGGCGACTTCGTTCCCAGGCTCGTCACGATGATGGAAAGCGGCAGCGACATCGAGCAGCGGAGCGCGTTCGGCTACTTCGGCTACCAGTGCCCGGATGAGGTGGCCGCGCCCCAGGTCGAGCGCCTCGGCAGGATCCTCCGCGACCCCGGGGAGTCATCGAAGGTCCGGGCCGCCGCCGCCGACGCGCTCTCTTGGCGCGGCGGGGATGCCCATCGCTACTACCCCGACATGCTGCGCTTCGTCGTGGAGGACGAAGCCGATGATCCCTTCGGCCTGATCGACAAGTCGGTGGGCCGCAGCCTGGTGACGCTCTGCGCGAATCCCTTCGAGGCCGGTCTGGTGACCGACAAGGACCTGTTCTATGCGGCGGCCCAGAAGCTCGCCCGCAACAAGCGGGCGGAAGGGCGCGACTGCGGGATGAAGCTGCTGCGCCACATGCCGGCCGGGGATTTTCATCGGGTCGCCGACGACGTGAAGGCGGTCGTGATCAACAACGATCCGACCTTCCACTCCTACCACAATCCCCAGACCGCCGTGCAGGAGGGGGTGCTGCTGCTCGCCGACCTCGGCGTCGAGGAGGGCATCGGCTGGGCCTACGACACGCTCGATACGCCGTGGGGCAAGGCAGGTTTCAAGGCGCGTGCCATCCTCCAGATGCTCGCCGCGTACGGGGGCCACGCGAAGCCGATGGTCGAGAAGCTCAAGGCCGATCCCGAGCGGGTGCGGATGCTCAGCGGCGGGCGCTGGAAGGGAATGTGGGACGCCATGCTGAAGGCCGTCGAGCAGCCGCCGGACAAGCCGCTGATCTCCTTCGAGGAGGCGAAGAGGGCGGGGCAGGGGAAGTAGGGCGGCATGAAGTTTGCATGGATCGCGGCACTCCTCTGGTCCGCCGGCGTGGGTCTGGCGGGCGACCGGCCGAATGTCGTGTTCATCCTGGCCGACGATCTCGGCTACGGGGACCTCGGGTGCTACGGGGCGGATCATTTCGAAACGCCGGCCTGCGACCGGCTCGCGGAAGAGGGGATGCGATTCACGGATGCGCATTCGCCGTCGGCCGTGTGCTCGCCGACACGCTACGCGGTGCTGACCGGTCGCTACGCCTGGCGCACCTGGCTCAAGAACTGGGTCCTGCAGGAGAATCATCCGCTGCTCATCGACGAGGACCGCCTGACGATGGGAGATCTGTTTCAAAAGGCAGGATACAAGACGGGCTGCATCGGGAAATGGCATCTCGGCTGGGGAACGGAGCTGGGCACGGATTTTAGTGGCGAGGTGAAACCGGGGCCGCTCCAGGTCGGCTTCGATTCGTTCTTCGGGGTGCCTTTCAGCCACAACAGCTCCAAGGCCCTCCAGGTCTACATGCGCGACATGCGGATCGAGAATCTCGAGCCGGGCCTCGGCTACAAGAGCAAGGAGGCGATGGCGGACACGGTCCGCAGCCTTGAGGATACCGCCATCGAGTTGTCGAAGGAGGCGGTGGCCTTCATCGACCGCCACAAGGACGAGCCTTTCTTTCTCTTTTATCCGACGACCAACATCCACTTTCCGCTGACGCCGCACCAGCGATTCAAGGGCAAGACCCGCGCCGGGATCTATGGCGAGTTCGTGATCGAGTTCGACTGGGCCGTCGGTGAGGTGCTCGACGCGCTCGACCGCAACGGCATCGCCGACAGGACGATGGTGATCGTGACCAGTGACAACGGCGCGCGGCCCCACGAAAGTCTGAACGGCCACGCCTGCAACGGGCCGTGGCGGGGAACCAAGCGGATGATCTACGAGGGCGGCCACCGGGTGCCGCTGATCGTCCGCTGGCCGGGGACGACGCCGGCCGGGACGGTCTCCGGCGAGACCGTGTGCCTGACCGACTTTTTCGCCACCTTCGCCGGGCTGCTGGGTCAGGCGCTTCCCACGGATGCGGGTGAGGACAGCGATGACATTTCGGCCTGGCTGAAGGGGAAGCCGGACGAGGCCTTGGAGGACCGGGCCATCATCCATCATTCGGTCGACGGCAGCTTCGCGATCCGTCGCGGCGACTGGAAGCTGGTCGAGGGCAGTGGCGATGGCGACTACCCGCGCAATGCCAAGGGCAGGATCGACGTGAAGACCTGGAACCCGGAACGGGATCCGGAGACCGGCAGGTGGATGAAGCTCGACTACTTCCAGCTCCAGCCGGACGGAGATTTCCAGCTCTATCACCTCACGGAAGACCCACGGGAGGAAGCCAACCTTGCGGAGCAACACCCGGAAAAGGTCGCGGCCCTGCGGAGGGAACTGGACCGGATCCGGGAGAGCGGGCGGTCGCGGCGGTGAAGGGGGCGCTCCGTCCGGGGCACAGGCTTGTCCCGAACTTCGAGAATGGCGGATGGTGCCGGGATCTGGAAGGCTCGGCGCGATGAAGCTCTTTCCGATCCTCCTCCTGCTGGTGCCCGCCCTCGCCACGGCCGAGCCAACCCTCGAGCCGCAACTGGGCCTGCCGTTCCGCGATCACGCGGTCCTCCAGCAGAAAATCCCGCTGCCGGTATGGGGCACCACGCTGCCCGGGGCGGAAGTGCGCGTGACGATCGGCGAGCAGGGGATGACGACGGTGGCGGACGACGCCGGGTTCTGGCGGGTGACCCTGCTGCCGATGAACGCGGGTCGCCTCGCCTCGGTCCACGCGGTGCCCGAGGGACTGACCCTGACGGCCACCGCCACCAAGGACGGAGCGACGGCCACCACACGCATCGAGGACATACTCATCGGCGAGGTGTGGCTCTGCGCCGGCCAGTCGAACATGGCGGGCAAGATGCGCACCAATGCCTCGCGGCATTTCCCGGCCGACTCGATCGAGAAAGCGAACTACCCGGGCCTGCGGCAGATGGTTTCGCCGGAGGTCGAATGGCTGGTCTGCTCGCCGGAGACCGCTCCGGAGTTCAAGAAGGTGTGCTTCTTCTTCGGCCGGAAGGTCTTCGAGGAGACCCTCGTGCCCGTGGGGCTGATCAATGCGGCGGTCGGCGGGTCGAACATCGAATCGTGGCTGAACCGGGAACCATATGAGAAGGGAAGTCACTATCAGTCGATGATCGAGCCGCTGGTCGGCTACGGCCTGTGTGGGATGTTGTGGTACCAGGGCGAAAGCAATGCCGACGACGGCATCGCCTACCTCCCGAAGTTGAAGTCGCTCATCACCGGCTGGCGCGAGGCCTGGGCCCAGCCGGACTCGGAGGCCGCCAATGGTCCGCGTGGAAAGTATTCCGCCTATTTCGTCCAGCTTCCCGGCATCGGCACCTCGCCCGCCGACGTGCCGGCGATGGGCGACGGCCGGGCGGGGATCCGGCAGGCGTATTTCGAGGCACTCGAACTCCCGAACACCGGCATGGCCATCGCGCTCGACATCGGCGACCTGAAGGAGCACCCGCCGAACAAGTACGACACCGGCATCCGCCTCGCACGCCTGGCACTGCACCATGATTACGGCTTCGATGAACTCGTGCCCGGCGGGCCGCTCTACAAGAGCCACGCGATCGAGGGCGACGCCATCCGTGTCCGGTTCGAGCATGCCGGCAGCGGGCTGATGATCGCCGAGAAGGAGGGTTTCCTTCCCCCCGAGCCGAAGGCCGGGGCCAAGCTTGGATGGCTTTCCATCCAGGGGAAGGACGGTACGTGGCACTGGGCGGATGGGAAGATCGACGGTTCGGATCTGATCGTTTCCAGTCCAGATGCGTTCGAGCCGGTGGCGGTGCGCTACGCCTATACCAACCGCCCCGTCGGTCCGCTGCTCTACAACAAGGAAGGCCTGCCGGCCGGGCCTTTCCGGACCGATGATGGAATGGCTCTTTCCGAGTAGTCATCGAGCTTGGCCCAGGGCGACCGTGACGGTCCCACAGCCCCGCCACGGTTGAGATTGGAGCTTGTCCTGCGCCTTCGATGGGTTCCATCATGAGGTTTAATGTCGTCCGATTCCCGTCAATCCCCGAATCTTCGCTCACGATTTCGAAAGTTGCTTGTGGCTCCGGTTGCGGTCCTCATCGGATTCCATGGCCAGGCCGATGCCAGCACGGTTCTCTACCAGAACGGTACTTTTGCCAGCCCTCCGAATGCCCACTCTATCGGTGTCGGGCGGGTCGTTTCGGATTCCTTTTCGCTCGGCCAGACCGTGGAGATCAGCGGGTTCACCTTCAGCATGACGTCGGACTACGCGAATCCCGACGTGAGTTGGGCGATTTCCACCGGGCATTCGGCGGGCGGGACGGTGATTGCCTCCGGTTCGGGGAATGTGAGTGGCCAGTATGTGGGCAACACCTACTGGGGCGCGAAGTTCTACCTTGTCGAGATCGACTTTCAACCGGTCCAGGTCGAGTCAGGCAGCTACTGGCTGAGCCTTTACGGGGTGCCCTTGATCATTGGGGTAGGCTATCCCGGTTGGGCGTGGGCCGCGGGAACCCCCACGTCGTCCGCCTATGTCGACGGCAGCAGCAATGACGACTCCCACTATTTTCAGATCCGTGGCAGCCAAGTTCCCGAACCCTCACCTTGGCTCATCGCGGGTGGAATGCTGCTCGCCGGCTGCTTCCCAAGAAGACGCCCGCAGTGAGTGGCCAAGTAGCGAGACCCGGTGCAACCCACGCCCTCGTGTGACCGCAGGGGGACTGGCGATCGGTCGATCCGATTCGCTTGATGCCCGAGAGATCCAAGCACCTTGCCCTCGTGGGGACTTGTGGTGCCAGCGCGGCCACCTCGTTCCGTCGGTCCGCTGCTCTACAACAAGGAAGGCCTGCCGACCGGGCCGTTTTGTACGGACGACGAGCCGTCACCTTGATTCGGTGGTGATCAGGGGGATTCCCTCACTTCCGCTGCATGTAAACCCGTTGGCGGCGAACCCATGACCGACGAAACTCCACTCAAGGACCGGGCGCTCGAATGCTTCGGCAGCGCCGGCGACGAAGCTCTTGATCGTTTCCTGGATGCCATCGGAGATCGCCAGGCCCTGATCGGTCTTTGTGCCGATCTACTCCTGCATTTCTACTGGGTTCGCCAGGATCTGCCGAGGGCGCTGAAGTATGGCCGGAGGGGTGTCGCGCTACATGGGAAAGGCGACGACGGGCATGCCGTGAAGGGCATCTGCTACAACATGGCGTCGTTCACGTGGCCGGGATGGGACGAGCCCGGCATCGGGATCGGCCCCGCGGAGCTTGAGGTCGGACTGGAGGCGGCGCGGATGAACCTCGACCTGGCCCGCGACCTTGGTCGGGGGGATCTGGCCGAGGCCCGGGCGTTGTGGATGCTGGCCTGCCATCACCTGGCCCGTGGCGACCATGCGGAGGCGCTTGGTCGCTTCGACCTTTCGATCGAGGCGTATCGCAAGACGGATGAATCCAATGAGAGGCTCATGTGCCGGGGGTTCCGGCAGATCACTCGGATCCTCGCTGGCGATGAGACGGCGAGAGGCGAGCTGGATGCCATTCTCGAAAAGCTCGTCGCGTCCGGGGAGGGCGCTGCGTTCGCGGGCCAGATCGAAACGGCCCTGAATTACTTCACCAGATCGCGGGAAGAGCGGAACCCGCACGACAACTGCTGAGGCCGGAGGGGTCTTCGGCCGGGGAGATCAGGCGGGTTCGACCGGTGCCGCAGGCCGGTGATCGAACCGGGGCCCGCCCGGCGTAGCAAGGGCCTGACCAAGTGAATCCGATGATGAACCCCATGATCCGCGGAGGACGCCCGATCGTGCTGGCGGTGCTCGCCATTCTGCCGCTGTCCGCCGAGGTCGTGCCGGTCGATCTCCCGCCGCCGGCCGACAAGCCCGCCGCGAAGGACAAGCCGGTGAAGGTCTACATCCTTTCCGGCCAGTCGAACATGCTCGGCTTCGGCCGGGTCGAGGGGGCGACGCCGTTCTACTCGAACGTGTTCCTTTCCGCCGATCCGTCGGTGGTGGAATGCAAGTTCCCGGTCGACAACGCCGCGCTGCTGCGATTCGGAGTCCACGAGAAGACGACGCTTCCCGCCACCGGGGGTGACCGGATCCTCGGGATGAAGGCGTTCATCGAGGTGCCCTACGACGGCAGCTACCGGATCAACGCCGCGGGAGCGGAGGTCGTGAAGGTGGATGGCTCGGTGATCGAGGCGGGCGGGTCCGTGAAGCTCGCGAAGGGCACGCGGCACGAGTTGTCGCTCACCTATCCGAAGGGCGGCGGCTCCGCGTCGTTGTGGCTGGAGAAGACCGACCTCGAGGGCATGGGCGACCTGCGCTGGGTGGTGGAGAAGCTCGGGCGCTTTCCCTGCATGATCGATGACAAGGGCGAGTGGACCGTGCGTCCGGACGTGACGCTGTGCGACGCCTACATGGGCAAGGGCAAGAGCGATCCGTTGAGCGCCCCGGCCTGCGGTCCGACCTTCGGACCGGAGCTCGGTTTCGGTTTCGTGATGGGGCACTTCCACGACGAGCCGGTGATCGTGATGAAGGCCGACATTGGCAACCGCAGTCTCGGCTGGGACATCCTGCCGCCGGGCAGCGAGCGCTACACCTTCGAGGGCAAGGAGTATCCGGGATACGGCGAGACCGTCGATGCCGACGGCAAGGTGGTGAAGTTCACCGGCGAGGGCTGGTACGCCGGCAAGCAGTACGACGACTACACCGCGTCGATCCGTGGGGTGCTCGACAACTTCAAGGAGAAGTATCCCGACTACGCCGACCAGGGCTTCGAGGTGGCGGGCTTCGTCTGGTGGCAGGGTCACAAGGACGGGCCGAACCCCGCGCACAACGCCCGCTACGAGCAGAACCTCGTGAACCTGATCAAGGCGTGGCGCAAGGAGTTCAACGCGCCGAACGCGAAGTGGGCGATCGCCACGGTCGGATTCCACGGCGAGGACATGCCTGAGCACTACGTGAAGATCGCCGAGGCGCAGCTCGCCGTGGCCGATCCGCAGCGGCACCCGGAGCTTGCCGGCACCGTGAAGACGATCGACACGCGTCCGTTCTGGCGCGAGGCGGAGGTTTCGCCGAAGAACCAGGACTACCACTACAACCACAACGCCGAGACCTACATGCTCACCGGCGACGCGCTGGGCCGGGCGATGGTCGAGATGGAGGGCGGCAAGGTCGAGTATCCCCCGGGCGAAATGGACCCCTCGATCGTGGCGATCCCGAACCTGGCGCCACCCACTCCCGAGCAGCTCGACGCGATGCGCGGCGCCTTGCGTCCCATCGTGCTCGGGAAATTGATTCCGGAATACGTCGCCGGCGCTCCCGGCACGCCGGCCTACCGTCGCAACGGCATCGACCTGGTCGACATCGTCGGGGAGAAGCTTCCCCAGAAACCGACGGCGCAACTCACCAGCCAGCTCGACAAGGTGATCGAGTACTACGAGCTGGCGGGCATCGACGACTATTCGTGGAAGCGTTCCGGTCCCGAAATGCAGACCGCCGAGTGGCACTACCTCACTTTCGATCCTGCGGAAAAGAAGGACAGCCCGGAGGGCAACCGCTACCGCGAGGTGACGCTGCCGGAGGGTTGCGCCGAGTGGACGTCGGCCGGCTTCGATCCGGCCAAGGCCGGCTGGATGTCCGGCAAGGCGCCCTTCGGCCAGAACGACGGCAAGCTGGAGCCGCTGCGCGCGAACTGCGGCAACCCGCACTGTGGCTGCGATCTCAAGCCGAACACGCTGTGGGACAAGGAAGTGCTGCTGATGCGCCAGACCTTCGACATGCCGGAGTTCGACGATGGCAAGCGCTACCGGATCGTCGTCGGCGGCGCCGGCCACGCCTGGTCGGGCGAGGGCTTCGCGCTCCATGTGAACGGCACGCAGGTCGCCGAGATGACCGAAGGCTATTACAAGGGCGGCGGTGCCACCCGCGGAGCGTTCGTCTTCGAGGATCTCAAGAAGGAGATCGACGGCGGCAAGGCGACGATCGCCGTGAAGGCCTTCCTGCGGCGGAACGGCTTCCGCAACAAGGCGGCCCCGCCCTCGGGACACCTGAGCGTGTGGCTTGAAGAGGCGACCTTGCCTCCCACCGTCGTCGGTCTGAAGAAGGAGTGAGGTGGCTGCTGTTCAAGTGGCGGGAAGACGCAGCACCGGGTCTACAAAGATTGACAATCTATGGATTCGATGGTGGGTTCCGCCATGCACGTTTCATTGACTCCGGAATTGGACAAGGCGGTGAAGGAGAAGGTGGCCTCGGGGCTCTACAACAATGCCAGTGAGGTGATTCGGGAAGCGCTGCGCCTGACCCTGAAGCAGGAAGCCGAGAACGAGTGGTTGAAGCGGGAGGCGGCGATCGGGTTCGCCCAGTTGGAGGCGGGGGAAACCGTACGAGTTCGCAGCAAGGAAGAGTTCGAGGCCTTGGCTCGGCGGGCGGAATGATTCTGGACTTCACCAAAGCAGCGGTTTCGGATCTCCAGTCAATCCGCAGCTACACCCTCGAAACGTGGGGCGGGGAGCAGGAGCAGCGCTACCTGGACGGTCTATGGGCGAAGTTCGAAGAGCTGCTTGCCGAGCCGAGCCGTTGGCGGCAACGCGATGACCTCTTCCCTGGTTGCCGGATCGCAGCACAGGGCAAGCATGTCATCCTTTTCCGTGTGGATGGCCCGGTTCTCGAGATCGTGAGGCTCCTCCATGGCGCGATGGATTTTCCCCGTCACCTTCCGGACAGGCAGGGACCGGAGTGACGGTCGCCACTATTTCCACCGCACCGACCAGTTCACGTCCGCGTTCGTCGTGTGGTTCAGCGTGAGCCTGGTCAGGCCCTCGCCTGCGGGACTGTTTCCGGCGGTGCCGACGGAGCTGGTCGCGGATGCCGCAGTGTGGCCGTTGTCGGCGATCGTGATGACGAAGGGTTCTCCGCCGATGACCTTGGCGGTGCCGGAATAGGTCTTCGTCGCGGCGTCCCAGGTCACGTTATCGAGGTCGAGCATCCCCTGCAGGATGTGGCGACTGGTCGAGAGGAACTGCGGGTGGTCGAGCTTGCGATGGAGCGAGTAGGTGAGGGCCTGCTCGGGCTTGAGCGTGAGCTCGATGCTGCCCTTGCCGTCGATTTCACCGACCAGCCGGTCATTCCAGAAATCGTAGAGGTAGTAGGTGCCGTCGGTGGCGTGGCCGAGCGAGCCGGTGTCGGCCATGTCGCCGGAAATTGGCGCCTTCACCGTGAAGGACTCCTTGTGGTTGTTGCAGACGATGAGCTGCGACCAGTCGGGATCGACGCGGTAGACGTAAACCGACGGGTCGGCGGGCGCCGCGGTCAGCATGTCCACCGGGCGGAACGAGCGGGTGCCGCCGAGGACCGGGAACAGCCGGGTGAGGTCCGCCTGTTCCTCGGCCGTGAGGCGCCCGAAGGAGGTGCCGAGTTCGAGGCGTCCGGAGAGCAGTCCGACGAGCGTCAGCATCGAACGCCGCTGGTCGACGTCGAGGTTCTTGAACGACTTCCCGTCGGGGTAGTAGCCGAAGACACTGCGGTGCTTGTACCAGCGCAGGCCGATGCGCGAGGCCATCTCGGGTTCGAAGTGCGAGGCGTCGCCCCAGACGCGCTGGAGATCGACGATTCCGGCGGTGACGTCGAGGCAGGGGGTGCCGTACTCGCCGAGGTTGCGCTCGTGGATGTAGGCCTCATCCCCCAGGCCGGCGCGGCAAAGTTCGAAGACCTTCCGGTAGGCGGCGGTGGTGGTGTAGGTCTTGTCCTCGAAGCCGCCGTCGAGACACCAGGCCGATTCCGGGTAGTCGAACTTGATGCCCTGAAGTCCCTGCTTTGCCAGGCGTTGCCACATCGAGAGCGTGTGTTCCTGGAAGCCCGGATCCGTGAAGTCGAACTTCACGAAGGGCATGTGGTGCCGGTGCTCGGCGTGGAGGCGCGAGATGTCGTTGTTCAGCATCCATTCCGGGTGCGCGGCCGCGAAGTCGTTCGACGGCATGTTGCTCTGGATGTAGGTGAAGGGGATGCCGCCCAGCTCGCGGATCTTTCCGCAGAACTTGCCGAAGGTCTCGTAGGGCGGCGTCAGGGACCCGTATTTCGCCCAGTATTCGTCGTTCCACCATCCCTGCTGGGTGTCGCCGTAATTACGGTTGCAGTAGTAGTCCGGTTCGAGGCGGATCGCGACCGGGGTGTGGTCCAGGATGCCCGACTTCTTCGCCAGCTCCATCTGGCCGACCAGGTCCTTCGAGTTGTTGATCGGCTTCCCTTCGCCGTAGCTGCCGGTGGAAACCATCCAGCCGCAGAGCGTCGGGAAGTCATAGACGTTCGGATCCGCCCGGTTGGCGTCGCGCAGCGCGAGGCCGTAGCTTTCGAGCGAGAAGAAGGGGTCGGCGGTCGAGAAATCGAGGAAGACGGTGTCGATGGCGTCGTAGGTCGTGCCCGGCTCGACGAGCTTTCCCTGGGGGTCCTCGATCGTGACGCTGAGTTCCCGCTTCTTGCCGCCCAACTGGATCGTGCGCAGGAAGTCGCGGTAGCGCAGGCCGCCCACGACCAGCGAATGGCGTGTGCCGTCGATCTTCCCGGTGACCAGCAGGTTGTTGAAGGCCTCGATCTCGAGGCCGCTTTCCACCTGGTTGCGCGCCGCGCCCGCCCCGCCCCGAAGCAGTTGCGGTTCGGTCAGCTCCCGGCGTGGGAGGAACTTCGCCTGGTCGAGGATGCCGATGCGGGCGATGCGCGCGGGGATCGCATGCGGGTTGGTCACCGAGAAGCCGAGCGTGGCGAAGGGTAGGTCGTCGTGGAGCGTGAGGTGCAGCGTCTTGACCGGACGGTAGCCGCCGAGCGGGGTTTCGGTGATGCTGAGCCGTTTCCAGTTCCCCCACTTGTCCTTTCCTTCCCCGCTCACCTTCCACGCGCGTTCGGCTCCGGCGGGCTGGGGCCAGCCGATTTCATCGACGGTGAACCGTGCTCCGGAGAAGAAATCGACGCCCGAGGCGAGATCGGTGCCCGCGTAGGTTCCGGACTTCAGGTTGTAGGAGAGGCGCAGGGACTTGTTTTCGATCGAGACGGCATCGCCCGATTCGGAGACCTCGACGGCAGCGGCGTTCGCCACCAGGGAGATCGCGGCGAGAATGGATGAGAGCTTCATGGTGAATCAGTCGTGGGATTGGAGCGTCAGCATCGCCTCGGCATAGCGTTCGCCCAGCAGAAGCACGCTGTCGCGATCGAAGTGCCAGCGATCGGTGGCATTCAGGCCCTCGGACGACACGAACGCGGTGTGCCCGACCGTTTCGGGCAGCTTGGCGATTTGCTCGTTGATCGCCGGCACCTTGTTCACCTGACCGGCGACGAAGGGGAGATCCTTTTCTCCGAGGTCTTTCCGGAGGTCTTTCACGAGCTGCGCGAGTTGGTCGAGATAGCCATCCGGCGAACCTTCGTCGCTCTCGCCCTGGTGCCAGAGGATGCCCTTCAGCGTTCCGCTTTCCCGTGCAACCTTCGCGCGGCGCACCGCTTCCTGATAGAACTTCGTGCCCTTCTTCCACTGCCCGATCTTCGTGCCGCCCTTGGCATTGACCACGAGGCCGATCGTGACGTCGGGATTCCGTTCGGTCATCGCCTCGGCGAAACCCGCGCCGGGTCCGAGCTTCTGCATGCCGAGGCCCTTGCGGATGGTCGAATGGCGGTTCAGCGGACTAGTGGCCGGCTCCCATTCGTCATCGGCTTTGAGCAGAAGACAGCGCTCGATCGCCTTGGCGTCTGCCTCCTCCATCTTCGCCCGCCCCGCCATGTTCGACTGGCCGATGAGGAGGTAGATGTGGAGGTTCTCGCGAGGAACAGGTTCTTCGGCGAAAGCCGGGAACATCGGGAGAGCGACGGATCCCAGAATGACGATTGATTTCAGCATGATCGGCAGGGTGCCAAGCCGCGTCGCGAGGTCAAGGCAGGCGCGACCGGAGTCCGCCTACCCGGCTCCGAGGGTTCTCAGGATCACCGAGGCGTAGAGGCGGTGGATGAAGTCGTTGGGGTGGTTGACGTGGTTGCCGCAGATGTCGGCGAACTTCTTGCGTTCGAGCATCGCCGCAGTGACTGACATGACATCGGCGACGGCAACCTTGTCGAAATCCCCGGCGACTCTGTTCAGCGCTTCGAGATTCGCGAAGTGGCCTTCATGCGGGGAGAATTCCTCGTTCGGCAGCATGTTCGCCACGAGCACGATCTCCACTTCCGGATGCTTCCCGCGAAGTCTGGTGATCATGGTGCGGATGTTCTTTTCGTAGCCCGCGGTATTTCCCGGCTTGCGGCCGTCGTTCATGCCGAAGGCGATCATGACGAGGTCGGGGGACTCGACCCGGTCGAGCTGCTTGAGTCCCCATGAGGCGGTGGCGCCCGCGCGGGAGACGTTGTCGAAGGCGACCTCGGTCTTCCGACGGAGGGCTTCCGCCACCTGTTCGCCGAAGGAAGGTTGCCCGGGTTCGGCCTTGATGAAGCCCGAGGCGTTGTAGCCGACCGAGATGCTGTCGCCGATCAGCACGAGATGCAGCGGCTCCTTCTTCGCCAGCTTCCGATGCAGCCCGGAAAAGTCACTTGCCCGGTTCTCAGGCACGAAGGGTTCGCCATCCCATTCGTCGCCGTCGTGGTCATAGTCGACCCGGATCTGCAGGCTGTGGAACAGGTCGCCTTCGCCGAAGAGCATGCCCTCCCCCTTGCGGTTCTGGAAACGGCCGTATTTCGGGCCTTCACCGCCGTAGAGTTGCGGGCAGGGGATTCGTGATTCCGGTGTAAGGCTCAAGATTCCCTTTTCCAGGTCGACTTGGTAATCGACGCCTTCTTCGAACACTGTCGATCCGTCGGCCGATGTCACCGACCGTATCTTCGTGGGCTTGAAAAGCAGGGTGGCGGTGCGGGGCTCGACGTCGGAGCTGAAGAGCACCGTCTCGTCGGGCATCCGGCCGTCGGCGTAGAATCCCCATGGGGCTTCCTCGGCCGCGACGGATGCGGCGAGCGGCGCGAGGAGGAAGGGCAGCAACAATCCCGAGGCCTTCATTTGCCCGCCTCTTCGCGCTTCTTCTTTTCCTCGAGGAACGGCTCCTTCAGTTCCTCGATCGTCGCCTCGGCTTCATGGATCCGCCGGGCGGTGTCGTCGAACTTCAGCGCCTGCTTCTGCTGGCCGGCGGCCCAGCGTGTGAAGCGTTGATCGTCCCAATCGTCAGGTCTCTCCAGTTTCGCGGGCGTTTCCTCCAGCCGCCAGTCGTCGCTGCGCACGGTGGCGAGCGGGATGCTCTGCGGGCTGCAGATGTTCGTCAACGGGTTGCGCGCCCAGGCGTGCCGGTAGTGGACCGGGTTCGGCACCAGCGGACTGCTGAGGACGAGGACGTTCTTCTTGTAGACCGGCCGGTTGCGGTTGTCCTTGCTACCATCGGTGTAGTAGTTCACCTCGGCCATCTGGAAGTGCCGGTCGTCGCCGGCGATGGCGAAGCCGACGAGATCCTTGCGGCTGTCGTCGGGCATCGTGACCTGGGTGTTGAAGGTGAGTCGCAGCGTTCCCTCGACCGCCTCGCACTTCTCGATCACCGGCGGCAGCCACTGGGCCTCGGCGTCGCGACCCGTGAAGAGCCCGTAGCGGGTTGCCATCGCCCACTTTGCAGCGCGCTCGCCGACCGGGACCTTGATCTGCGGATGGTACCAGCTCTTGCGCTGGTCGAAACTGCTGACGAAGCCGATCGCCTCGTCGCCGTCCTCGCGGAACTTGCGGAAGGTCTGGTACTGTGCTTCGCGGATGAGCGGTCCGACGTCGTACATCGGCTCGAGGAAGTTCTCCCCGGTCTGAGGTTCACCTGCGGTGCACAGCGAGATGATGCAGAAGGGCAGGGCCGGGTCGTCGAAGGTCTGCCGCCACGCGGTGATCATTTCGGGGAAGACCTGGCCGTACATCCGCGCGCCCTCGGAGCCGTTGAAGCAGTTGTTGAAGCCCTGGTGGAAGAGGGCGCCGGTGACGGCCAGGCCCTTCAGCGGCTCGATCGTGCTCGCGAAGCGGGCGCCGGGGCGGTTCTTGTCGGCGACCGGGCCGGGCCGGAGGTCGGTCGGTTTCGGAGTGCCGCGTTCCTTCATCTTCTCGATGTTCTTCTCGTAGTTGGCCTGACGCTGTTCCAGGTCGGCCTTCGGATCCCATTCGGCGATCTTCTTCGCCCAGGTTTCCATCATCGCGCGGGTTTCCTCGCCCTCGATCCGCTTCAGCACGTCCTCGGGGGTCCAGGCCTCGACGGTGGTGCCGCCCTGCGAGGCATCGACCAGGCCGATCGGCACGTCGGCGGCCATCGCCAGACGCCGGCCGAAGATGTAGCCGATGGCGGAGAACTCCTTCACGGTTTCGGGCGTGCAGGCTTCCCAGTCGCCCTTGCGGAAGTGACGGCCGGACCAGTCGCTCCATTCCCACAGCCGCTCGAAGCTGTGGACCGAGTCGAAGCCCTTGCCCACCGGCATCGACAGCAGCCGGACCTTCGGGAAGTTCGCCGAGGCGATCTCGAACTGGCCGTCGTCTACATTGGAGATGGGAAACTCCATGTTGCTCTGGCCGCCGAGCACCCAGACGTCGCCGACGAGAATGTCTTCCAGCACGAGTTCCGTGCTCTTTCCGCTGACCGTCAGCTTTTGCGGTGTCGCGTTCGCGGGGACGGGTTCGAGGGTGGCCGTCCAGGCCCGGTCCCCGCCGGCCTTGGTCACCGCCTTCTGGCCGGCGAAGGTCACGGTCACTCCTTCGCCCGGCGCGGCCCAGCCCCAGACCTTCAGCGGCTTGTCGCGCTGGAGGACCATGTGGGATTGGAAGGCGTTGCTCAGGCAGAGACCGTCGGCGATGGCGGGGACGTCGACGACATCCTCCTTGAGGCTGCGCGGCGGCGGCTCGCTTGCGGCGTGGAGCGATGGCAAGGCCAGGAAGGGCGACAACAGGAGGAGACGGAGTATGGAGGCGATGTTCACTCCGGGGAAACGCTGGGACGACGCCAAACCTTTCCCGGCTCCCGTGGCATGACCGTCCCGGTCATGAACCGGAGATACCCGAAGTGCGGGCCCCTGCCCCGCACTGACTCGCCCTTCATGACCGGGACGGTCATGCCACGATCACCACCCGATTTCCTGCTTGTCGGGGCACGCCCCGGGCAAAGACTGACCTTCATGAATGCCAGATCGATCCTGCTGCTGCTCGGCTGGGCCGTGATCAACCCGACCGCCGCCGACTGGCCCCAGTTTCGGGGTCCCGGCGGCGACGGGGTCCATCCCGCCCGCGAAGACGGCAAGCCGCACGGTTTTCCCACCGAGTGGAGCGAGGAGAAGAACGTCGCATGGAAGACGCCGGTGCCCGGCCGGGCCTGGTCGACGCCGGTGGTGATGGACGACCAGGTCTGGCTCACCAATGCGACCGAGGACGGCAGGAAGATGTACGCCGTGTGCCTCGACAAGGAGACCGGGCGCAAGCTCCACGACCTGCTGCTCTTCGAGAATCCGGATCCCGAGCCGCTGAGCAACCACGTGAACAGCTACGGTTCGTGCTCACCGGCCATCGACGACGAGCAGGTCTACATCCATTTCGGCAGCTACGGCACCGCGGCACTGGACCGCGCGACCGGCAAGGTCGTGTGGCAGCGCCGCGACCTTCCCTGCCGGCACTTCCGCGGACCCGGTTCCTCGGTGGTGCTGTACGAAGACACGGTCATCCTCACCATGGACGGGATCGACGTGCAGTATCTGGTCGCGCTCGACCGCAGGACCGGCGAGACGGTGTGGAAGACCGACCGCAGCGCGGACTTCGGCGACGTCGAGTCGGACGGCACGATCCGCGGCGGCGGCGACTTCCGGAAGGCCTACTCGACGCCTGGTTTCATCGAGGTCGGAGGAAAGGTCCAACTGGTGAGCATGGGGGCCAAGGCCGCGTATGGATACGATGCGGCGACCGGGAAGGAGCTGTGGAAGGTGACCCATGACGGGTATTCCGCGGCGGCGACTCCGGTCTTCGTGGGAAACCGGCTGGCGGTCCTCAACACCGGCTTCGGCAAGGCGCATCTGCTGGGAGTGCGCCTCGAGCCCGGGATGAAGGGGGACGTCACCCGCTCGCACCTCGAGTGGGACGTCATCAAGCGCATCCCGCAGCTTTCGTCGCCGGTCGTCGTCGATGGCATGATCCACGTCGTTTCCGACCTGGGCGTGCTGAGCCGCATCGATCCGGACACGGGGGAGATCGTGGACGCGATCCCGCTGCGGGCGAAATTCACGGCGTCCGGGGTTTATGCCGACGGCCATCTGTATTTCCTCGGCGAGAACGGCGAGGGCGTGGTGGTGCGGCCCGGCGGGGAGATGGAGATCGTCGCGACCAACCGCCTCGACGACGGTTTCATGGCGTCGCCGGCGCTCGATGGCGACTCGCTTTTCCTGCGAACGAAGTCGCACGTCTACCGGATCAGGGCGGGCCATTGAGCCATCGACGACTCGCTCGTCCGTCATCCGTTTGGGTGGATTGTTTCGGTGTCGGGTCGTCGCCCGTCAGCCGCCCACCAGTTGGTCATCCACCTGTTCAGGGTTGCGGAGCCGGTGCAGCTCGAGGTCCTCGACGGTGAGGCAGGCCGTTTCGAGATAGATGCCGACGTGGCCCCGGTCGAAGTGTTGGTCGGCGAGCGACAGGACCAGGTAACCGTCGATGGACAGTTCGAGGTAACTGCCGAAGGCCAGCAGCGAGAGCCGCGCCTCGCCCGGAGTTTCCGTGAACCACGAGGCGCTCTGGAGAGTCTTGAAAGACATCATGCGCTCGCCGGTCTGCTGCCCGTCGGTTCCCCATGCGCGCAGTTGGGCCATGCCCTTGCGAAGGTCGAGCGAGAGGTAGTAGCCGTCATGGGTCTCCGGACTGATCCGGAACACCAACCCGCACTTGCCCTTGCCCTGGAGCCGGAGCGTGGCGTCCAGCCGGAAGCTCTCCAGTTGCCGCTCGAAAACAAAGGCCTGGAATCCATGCACGCTCGAGATCTCCCACTTCCGGCGGTCGGTGCGGCAGTGGGATCCCTCCTCATCCGGCTTGAGCGGCTGGACGCAGCGGGTGTCCTGCTCTTCTTCGAGGAAGGCGTCGAAGCCCTCGAAGCTCGTCAGGCGCAGCAGGCCGTCGTCCGTCCGGGTGAGCCGTTTCGGCGGGGGCATCAGGTTGTTCGCGGTGCGGTCCCGCCGGTCCATCGCGAAGAAGCACCACAGCAGCCAGCCGTGCTGGTCCCGGCAGATCCTGCCGGCGTAGTTGCCCTGCGGCATCAGGACGTTGTCGTGGTAGCTGCGCCACGGCTGCCCGAGCTTCTCGGTGTGCCAGTAGCGGATCTTGGCATCCTCGCGGATGCTGCCGATCAGGTAGAGGTGGTCGTCGAACTCGACGAGGTTGGGCACCTCGATGTCGTCGTAGAGCATCGGCCAGTGCAGCGGCGGACGGGACTCGAAACAGTTCGGCGCGGTTTCCTTCATCACGGCGACACAGCCGCGACGGACGACCGGCCCCCCCGGCACCCGTGCGGCCGCCAGCAGGCAGTGGTCGTCCTCGCCGTGGAAATAGTAGGGGTCCCGGAAGCTGACCAGGTGCCGTCCCTGCTCCAGATAGGCCTCGTAGTGATCTCCGCTGGGGGAGAGGGGGAAACAACTGTCTTCGTCGTGGAGGGCGGTCGTGTCGTTCGGACGCGTGCGGCAGCTTGCCTCCCGGGCGCGCTTGATCGGCTCCGGATCCTTCGGGCCGCGGTCGTCGCGCCAGTGGACCGGATGCTTCTCCCAATGGTAGAGGTCGTCGCTGACGGCGAGGCCGATCCGCTGGTAGCTGCCACGGTCGCGCCGGGAGAGGCCGGTGTAGAACATGCGCCAGCTCCCCGCCCGGTGGGGGTCGGGCGACACGTGCATGGTCCACAGCATCAGGTCGTCCCACGATCCGGGGTCGCCGATGAAAAGGGCGTTGCGCACCCGCCGCCAGTGGATGCCGTCGGTGCTCACCGCGTGGGCGATGAAGTCGTGATTGGGCAGGACGAGGTGGAAGAGGTGGTAGAGCCCTTCGTGCCACAGCACGTCGACATCACCGATGGCTTTGCGGCTGCCTGCGGTCTCGGTGAACATGTCCCGGCACTATTCACGGGATCGGACGGGCGTCCATTTCGAATGGGTCGGTGATCTCCGTTGATCGCCGGACCGGTGGCGTTTCCGCAGGCATTTTGGCATTTGGTGGTGCATTGTCCGCGGATCCCTGATTGGGTGGTCGCTATGAATCGTCCGATCCTGCTCCTGCACGCGTTGCTGACACCGGTCCTGGCCTGCCCGCTCACGGCCGACGACGAGATGGCGATCCATTGGGTCGTCGACGAGGAGGTCTCGATGCCGGTCTACGGATTCCGGGGCCCTGCCGACTGGAAGTTCCACAGCGTGGTCCAGTGGAACCTGGACAACTCCTCCCATCCGGTCGTCGCCGGATCCACGCTGACCAATCCGGACATCCCGGAGCGCATCCACTTCATGCCGGAGGTCAAATGCTACTGGCTCACCGGCGACGCCGCGATCAACCCGGGCGGGATGAATCTCGGCATGCTGAATGTCGCGCCGATGTCGCCCACGGATGCGATCGCCGATGCCGTGCGTGAACTGTTCCGCAAGGAGGTGGCGGATTTCCAGATCACCGGCGTGCGCGAGGTCCCCGGACTGGCCGCCGCGCTGAACCAGGCCGGCACGGGCTACAAGGGCGTGGGACTGCGGGCGGTCTACACGATCGACGGCACCGAGGTAGAGGAGGAGGTCTACGGGCTCTACTACCTGACGCGGGCCACGCTGCGTGGCGAAGCGGGCGTGACGACCCAGACGACCTGGGGCCTGTCCTACCTGCACGGCTTCACGACGCCGCTGGGCAAGATGGACGAGCGCCGGAGCTTCTTCACCTACATGGTGCGGTCGGTCGTCGTGAATCCGGCCTGGCTCCAGTTCCACGCGCAGGTGAAACAGAAGCTCGACGAGGACTTCGCCCGCAAGATCCGCGAGAACCGCGCCGCGCGGGAGGCGATCATGGCCCGCAGCCGCGCGCTTGCCGCCGAGAACGAGGCCTTCCGCGCGCGCATCATGGCCCGCCACCGGGCGGCGATGGACACCGGAGCCCACGACCGCTTCATCGCCGGCATCCACGAATCCGGCTCGCACGACAGGTTCATCGACAGCATCCACGACGTCGAAACCTTCCACGACCCGCAGTGGGGCACGTCGAAGCACGGCTACGCCAAGCAGCACTGGACCGACGGCTGGGGCAACTACATCCATTCCGACGACCTCAACTACGATCCGAACATCGGCTCCACGATCGAATGGCAGAAGATGACGCCGGTGGAGTAGCAGGCAGGTCTCAGCCTGTCGGAGATGCCCCGGCTCTGAAGAACGCGATGTCACGGAGGTCTGCGGGTCCGTTCTATTCATGGACCCGTCCCGTGAGCGCCTAGCCACCGGTGCGCTCGACCACGTATTCGCCCACCGAATCGCCGAGCATGGCGGCGACCTTCTGCAGGCGGCCGCTCGTCGAGGGCGCCAGGATGGCGTCGAATGGAATGCCGTGCACCGCCTCCACCTGGTCGATCCGTTTGCCCGAGCGATCCGTGATCGAGACGTTGTAGTTCACCCGGCTGACCGCGTTCCAGGCCGGGATCCGGTAGTAGCCGGTGTCGATCATCGACACGGTGGGCACGATGACGAACGGGGCACCTGGATCGTCCGTCTGGACCTGCACTCCGCCTGCCGCCGCCGAGGATTGGACGTGGTCCACGAAGTATCGGGCGATCCACCGCTTGTCCTCGTCCCAGTCGCTCCAAGCCTCCTCACCAATCCCCGCCTTGTAGGCGTCCTCCGATTTTCCATCGACCCGGAGATCGACGTATCTGACGTCCTTCACTTCGAAACGCTTTGCTCCGACCAGCGGGTTCGGGTTCGCCTGGGAAACCGGAGTGACCAGGTTCGGCGCGCAGCTTGCCAGCAGTCCGCAGAGGCACAGGGAGAGGGCCGGACCAAGCCCTTTGGCTGTCGTGGTTTTCACGCCGGGATCGTCGGACCACAGCCATCCCGGAGTCGATCAAATTCCGCCTGAGTCCGGAGCCGTGCCGATGGTCGTCGCGAAGAGCGGAACAGGTGCTACTCCACCTGCCCCTTGTCCTTCCACCAGGCCTCCCACTGGGCCGCCATCTTCGCCGTGCGGTCCGGATCCTCCGCCGCGAGGTCGTTCAGCTCGGTCGGGTCCTGCGACAGGTCGTAGAGTTCCCAGCCGTTTTTGTTTCCGTGGCGCACGATCTTCCAGTCGTGGTCGCGCATCGCGGCCGACGCACCGAACTGCCAGTAGACCGGCCATGGACGCCCGACCTCCTCGCCCTTGAGCACCGGCACCAGCGAGCGGCCCGGGAGGGATTCGGGAATCTCCTCGCCGGCGAGCTCCAGCAGCGTCGGGGTGAAGTCGATCAGGTGGCCGACGTGATTCGTCCACTCCCCGCCATCCGTCCTGCCCGGCCAGACGGCGATCATCGGCGTGTGGGTGCCGCCCTCGTAGTCGGTCGTCTTGTACTTGCGGAAGGGCGTGTTGCTGGCGTTCGCCCACACGCGGCCTTGTGTTAGATAGCTCGTCACCTCCCACGGCATCGAACCCTTCACCGTCGAGCGGTCCGACGACTCGTCGCAGGCGCCGTTGTCGGAAAGGAAGAAGATCACCGTGTTGTCCCTCTCGCCGAGTTCTTCGAGCTTGTCCAACAGGCGGCCGATGTTGCGGTCCATGCGGTCGATCATCGCGGCGTAGGCCGCCATCCGCAGGTCCCACCAGTCGCGGTCCGCCTCGGGAATGTCATCCCACGCCGGCAGCGCCGGGTCGCGCGGGCTCAGCTTCGTGTTCGGCATGTGGACGCCGAGTTCCTCCTGCCGGGCAAAGCGCCGCTCCCGCAGCTTGTCCCAGCCGATCCTGCCGTAGCGGCCGCGGTACTTCGCCACGTCCTCCTCCGAGGCATGCAGCGGGTAGTGCGGCGCGGTGTAGGCGACGTAGAGGAAGAAGGGTTTGTCCTCGCCGGCATACTCGTCGAGGTAGCCGAGCGCGTGCTCGGTGAAGGCGTCGGTCGTGTAGAAATCCGCGTCCTTGGGCGTGTAGGGTTTGAACTCCCGGTCGTCGATCGCCCAGCGCCTGATCCGCTTCTTCGCCGGTTCGGGTTCGCCCGGCCGGGCGTGGCCGGGCTTCCAGAAATTGCAGCAGCCGTAGGTCAGGCCGTAGTAGCGGTCGAAGCCGCGCTGATACGGCGTCTGCCCCGCGTGCCACTTGCCGACCATCAGCGTCCGGTAGCCCGCGTCGCGCATCCGCTCGCCGAAGGTTTTTCCCTCGTAGGTGACCCCGGCCGATGCGCCCACGTGGTGCCACCAATGCCCGGTGACCAGCGAGGCGCGGGTGTGCTCGCACTTGGCGTTGTTGTAGAACTGGCGGAAGCGCAGGCCCTGGGAGGCGAGCTTGTCGAGGTGCGGCGTGTCGACCTCGCCGCCGTAGCAGCCGATGTCGCTGAAGCCCATGTCGTCGCACATGATCAGCACCACGTTGGGCCGCGGGTCGGCGGCGAGAGCCGGCAGGATCAGGCAGAGAAGCAGAAGGGGAGCGCGCATGACGACACCCTAACCGATCCCGCCGCGGGGGGAATCAGATTGTCAGATCCGGACGGCCGGGCCCCGGAAAAGCCTGCAAAAATGATGACGAAAATCATTGACGGACGGGCCGACAATTGTTCTGCCTAACCATCGTCAATTGCCGCGATCTGTCGATTCCCCGTCATCCGGCAATTCCAATTTTTAAATCCCCCAACCCCCTAACAACCCCAGATCATGAAAAGTCCATTCCTGAAATCCATGTTTCCGCAGGCTGTCGGCCTACGCCCCTCAGCTCCATTTGCAGCCTTTCTGGCTTCCATCGCCTTCCTCATGAACCCGGTCATGGCCGATGGTGGTGGCGGGGGAAATGGCGGAGCCGGCGGCGCGGACAATCCGATTGGCGCGGGTGGTGACGGCACGGACAGTTTTAACGGTGCTGGCGGTGGCGGCGCCGGCGTCACAGGTGGCGATGGCGGTGATTCCCTTGCTGCAGGCGTCGGTGGCACCGGTGGTGCCGCACCCGGGGCTTCCGGGGCCGATGGCGGGGATAACCCCGCCGGTGGCGGCGGCGGCGGTGGTGGCGCGCATGGCTTTTCAGGAGTTGCCCTCCCCGGAGGAGTGGTGACGGGCGGCGCCGGCGGAGAAGGTGGCGATGCCACGAGCTTCGGTGCGGGCGGCGGCGGCGCCGGCGGCTGGGGTGTCGTGGTCGGCGGAATCGGCAACCTTGGAATTCTGGGCACGAACGTGACAGGGGGAGACGGCGGCGACGGCGGCTCCGGAGCGGCTAGCACGGCCGGCGGTGCTGGAGGCACCGGTGGCATCGGTCTGGCCTCCATCGGTGCCAACGGGACCATCGTGATCAATGCGGCGGTCGTCGGCGGCGCGGGTGGCACGGGCGGAGCGGGCACCATCGTTGGTGCCGACGGTGTTGGCGGCGCGGGTATCACGGGATCGAACCTCACCCTCACCATGGGTGCGGCGGGCACGGTGTCCGGCGGCCTCGCTGGCGACGGCGTCACCCGGGCGGATGCGATCACCTTCACGGGTGGCAACAACTCGCTGACGTTCACGAATGCCACGACCGGCCTGACCGGGAACATCGGGAACAACGGGACGTTGCTGACGTTCAACCAGCCTACCGCAGTAACGGTCGACAACATGATCACCGGCACGGGCGGCGTGACGCTCACGGGCAGCACACCGCTCGGGGACAACTTCACCCGGTTAAACGGTGCCAACACCTACGCTGGCCTTACCACGGTAAACGGGTATCTCATCGCCGGTAATGATTCTGCGCTGGGTAGCACCGCATCCGGTACCGTGGTTAATTCCGGTGGAACCTTGGGGATCAACGGCGGAGTCAATGTGGGCGCCGAAGCGCTGACGATCAGTGGCGCTGGGTTTGATGCTGGCTTTGGTGGGCCTAGCGGCGCTGTCTATTTTGGCACCTTCGGCGGCGGAAACTCCAGCTATGGCGGCGCCATTACTTTGTCAGGGGACGCCACGCTGGGCGGACTGGGTACCGGAACCATGACGGGTGGAATCAATACCGGCGGAAACACCCTTACTTTTGGGAATGGCTATTCGTCAACCACCTTCAATGTGAACTCGACAGGCATCAGTGGCAGCGGAAACGTGGTATTGAATGGGACGACTTCTCCCACCGTCAACTTCAATGCCAACAACAGCTACACGGGGACCACGACGGTCAACGGCGGCACGCTGAATCTTAATGGATCGACCAACACCAATTCCGGGGTCACTGGAGCGGTGCTGAACATCGGTGACGGTGTCGGAGCCGCCAACTCGGCGGTGGTGCGGAACACGACAGCGGGCCAGATCAACAATGTTGCTGCAGTGACGGTCAACAGCGACGGCCTGTTTGATCTCAACGGGGGCTCCGAGTCCATCGGATCTCTGGCCGGTGGCGGAAACGTGACGCTTGGTGGTGCCACCTTGACCACCGGCGGCAACAACACGGACACGACCTTCAGCGGTGTGATCAGCGAGGCCGGAGGTATCACCAAGGTAGGCACCGGAACCTTCCTCATCACCGGGGCAAATACCTATACCGGTGTCACCAATGTGAATTCCGGTATCCTTTCCATCAACTCCGCAACAGGCCTCGGCGCGGGTGGCGCCGGGAACGGAACCGTTGTCGCATCGGGCGCAACCCTGCTGATCAACACGGGAATCAATGTCACCAACGAGTCCTTGAGTATCGCTGGTTCCGGTGCTCCCGGGATGGGGGGTGCCTTGAGAAACGAGAGCGGCACCAACACCTGGGGCGGTGCGATCACCCTTACCAACAATGCCTCGATCATTGCGATGGCCGGCAGCACGCTCAACCTCAACGGTGGCATCGACAAGACCGACTTCACGCTGACCTCCACCGCACAGGGTGGAGCGACCATCAACTACGGCGCCGCCATCACCGGCGACAACGACAACCTGTTCAACGACGACATGACCTTCACCGGTGGTGGCACGCACAACCTGAACGCGGCCAACACCTACCAGGGCAAGACCAACATCACGGTTTCGGGCACCACGGTGAACGCCAACGTGGCCAACGCCATCCCGACCGCCAACGGTCGCTCGGAAGTGACGATGCAGGCCGGCACGACGCTCAACACCAATGCGCAGCAGTTTATCGCGACGCTCAGTGGCGCAGGCACCGTCAACAATGGCGGCAACCTCTTCACCATGGGCTACGGTGGTGGACCTGGTGGGAATCCGACTGCCGATTTCTCCGGCTCCATTAACGGCACAGGCGGCTTGGACAAGGACGGAACCAACAACCAGACCCTCTCGGGAACCAACAATTACACCGGCTTCACGGCCGTGTTGGGCGGCACGCTGACCATCGGAGGAACGGGTAGCATCGCCAACTCCAACGGAGTGAACGTGAACGGCGGTGCGGCCCTGGTGCTGAGCGCCGGGAACAGCAACCAGCTCGGCAACGGCATCCAGTTGACGCTGGACGCCAACACCACGCCGGGCGGATCGACTCTGACCCTCGGCGGCAGCGAGACCATCGGCACGCTGACTGACAACGGCGGCAGCCTGATCAACGGCAACGGCACCCTCACGGCCGGCCTGATCAACCTCAACGCGACCACCACCAACTTCGGGGCGAACCTCGTCTCCACGGGGAACATCAACTCGGTCGGGTTCAACACCGTGCTCAACGGCAACACGAACTCGAACAACTTCAACGTGAACGGCGGCAACGTGATCGCGAACGGGACGACCACCACCAACACCCTGAACGTGGCCAACAACACGAACTTCAGTGCGTCGAACGGGGTGCTGAATGCCGGGACGATCAACCTGAACGGCCTCACCTCCGGCCTGTTTCTGTCGGCCAACACCGCCAATTACAGCTACAACCTCCTCCAGGGTATCGGGTTCATCAACCCGGTCGGGCTGGGCGGAGGTCTCCCGGCGGGCGGCGCGACCTTCACCAACGAGGCCGGCGCGAACCTGGCGCCGGGCTTTCTCCTCGCGGTCGGGCAGATCGCGATGGGCGGCAACTACGTCGAGTCGGGCAACCTGTGGATCGACTACAACCCGAACTTCGGCTTCGGCAATCCCGCGGCCGCGGACAACCTCCTCGTCCTCGGTGGCGGTGCGACGATCACCGGATCGAGCGTGCTGCGCCTGAACGACCTGACCGGTGGCGGCGTCACCGTGGGCATCGGCCAGCGCTACAACATCATCGACACGGGCACCGCCGGGCTGCCGGGAGGCCCGGTGATCGCCGGTGGCTTCGGTGAGATCACCGATGGCAACAATCCCGGCCCGAACGGCGTGACCGACCCGAACCAGTTCTTCTTCGACCGGGGAACCGGCAACCTCGTGGGAACGGGCCTGATCAACAACCAGGGTCCGGGTGCCTACGGCTGCACCGCGAACTCGACCGCCATCCTGATCGGGCTCACGACGGCCGCCACCGATGCGGCCGGCAACTACAACAGCGCGGACGGCGGATCCGGAACGGCCCTCGACCTCGTCTACGGCGGTCCGGCACCGGGCGGGCCGATCACGGCCGCGCAACTCTGCGCGAACCTCAACGCCCTCTCGCCGGAAAGCTATGCCGGGGCGCTCGACTACACGCTGCATGCGACCCGTAATTACACCCGCACCGCGACCAGCGGCTCGGGGCCGGCCGACGGCGGCAGCGCGGTGCACCGGATGCAGACTTCCTATGGCGCCACCGCCTCGGGAGCCGGGGCGGCTGCCATGGGCGTGGATGTCTTCGCGGGCTTCAGCTACATGAACGTGGAAGCCGACTCCAGCTCGCCGCTCCACAACTACGAATTGCAGAGCACCGGCGGTTACGCCGGCGTGCGACTGGCGAACATGGGCAACTGCCAGCTCGGAGCCTTCCTCGCCATTGATGACGGCTCGGTGGATTCCGGTGCGCTGAATCTCGATGCGGAAGGCGTGGTATTCGGAGCCTTCGGCCGGATGGACTGGGGTCCCTGCTTCGCCTGGTTGAGCGGTTCGTACGGCAGCTATGAATTCGACGGCACCCGCGCCGCGCTGGGTGGCGTCGTGACCGCCGCCGGCTTCACCTCCGATGTCTTCGAGTTCGGCATCGGCACCGGCTACACGGTGGTCGATACCGGCGACTTCCGGATGACGCCCAAGATCAGCCTGGACTACCTGAACGCGGACGTCGACCGCATCGCCGAGTTCGGCGGTCCCGGCGCGCTTCTGGTCGGTCCTCAGAGTGCCGAGATGCTCCTGCTGGAGCTCGGCGTCGAGTTCGTCTATGCGCCCCAGATGCAACCGTGGGGCATCGCCGGCGAGCTTGGCTGGCAGCATGACTTCAAGGATGCCTCCCGTCCGGTCTCCGCCGCTTTCGGTGGCGGTGGCGGCGCCCCGTTCACGGTGATCGCACCGGGCCTGGGCGAGGATGCCTTCTACTTCACGCTGCGAGGCCACTACGACATCAGCGACCAGTGGCGCCTCGGCGTCGGCTACCGCGGTGAGCTGCGCGACGATTCCGACATCCTCAACGCGGTCGACGCGCGCGTCACGGTCAGCTTCTGAGAAAGGCCATCGTTATCGGTTGCGGGCTGGAAAAGAACCGGCCCCCGACACATGATCTGCCCGGGGCCTCCCCGGGCAGACCTTGTTTGAGGGCCGACGTCCCCGTAACACCCAACCCCTTATCTCAGCAGTCATGAAACCATCCGAATCGTCCCCGAAGCAACTCGCCGTGCGGCGCGTCGTTGCCCTCATCGCAATCGCCATCTCGTTCGCAGTCGGATTCCTGGTCGGCCGCCAGGGCGGGACTCCGGATGAGAAGGAAAGCGCCGGCCCCGACAAGCCCGCCCCCGCCGCCGCTCCCGCAGCGTCCGGCATGTCTTCCGAGGACATCGCGAAAAGCAAGAACGTGCCCGCCGTCTATGAGGATCCCGGCGGCGACTACCAGCTCGTGGCCGTGATCGAGGGCGTGGAGGCCAATCAGAAGCTGAACCAGAACCTCCAGTTGGTCGGTGCCCAGCGACAGCAGCTCCTGAGCCTCTCGCAGCAGTTCGACGGCCTGCCCGCCGATGCCGCCCAGCAACGGGAGCTCATCGCGGGGGAGATCAACTCGGTGCGGCAGGCACTGGTGAGCAATCTCCAGTTCATGGCCCAGAACTACGGCTACACCCTGCAGGCCTCCTACCGGCTCGTCCCGCACGTGGCCGAGCTGTTCGAGGTCACGGTCGATGACGACGAGGTCTCGACCGAGCTGGTCCAGCGCTTCGAGGATGCCGGGAGCTACCGGGGTTTCGAAAAATTGCGGGAGGAATACATCCTCGCCAGCGTCAACCAGGCGGAAGAGGCGAAGGCCGCCGAGGAGGGTGCCGATGAGAACGGAGCCGACGATGAGGAGGCCGACTCCGCGACCGAAGAGGCCCCGGAGCCGAGCCCCGAGATGGAGGAGATCCGCAAGAAGCTGATCGAGAAGTACAAGTTCGACCCGAACAAGAACTACCAGATCAACTTCGAGAAGACCGCGCTCTACGCCCGTCCCGTGACCCAGGGTTGAGCGGTTTCGGAGACGCGGAGTGCTCCGCCCTTTTGACAGGCTGCCGGTCGTCGCGTGAGCTGGTCGGCTTCGATACCCTGCTGGCGGCACCCGGCGATCCACGGCAGGGCGATCATTCTGCGGGCGGATGCATCACCGGGATTGCAACGCCGGCGGAAACGGATAGAGGAATGCCATGGATTCAGAAGCTGCTGCCTGTGCCGTCGTGACCCCGGACGAGATGAAGGCTGTCGAGGCCTTCGGTGATCGCGCGGTTTTTCACCTGACCGGTGCCGAGACCGGAGGGAAATACACCGCGTTCATGCTTGAGACGCCTCCGGGCGGAGGACCGCCGCCGCATCGTCACGACCGCGAGGACGAGTGGTTTCACGTGCTCGAGGGTCGCGCGGAATTCTACGCCGATGGCGAGCGGATCACGGTCGAGGCGGGCGGGTCGGTGTTTGCGCCGAAGGGTTCCGTTCACTGCTTCCGCAACGTCGGCGACACCATCCTGCGGCAACTGATCCACACGGCCCCTTCCGGCTTCGAGGACTTCTTCGCCGCGATCGCCGAGGAGTGCCGCGCCGAGGGCGGACCGGACATGGAGCGGGTGGCCGCCCGCAGCGCCGAGTTCGGCATCACCTATCCGGAGATCTGAGAAAGCGCCCCCGTCGACAGGGCCTTGTCGGGGATCGACGCGGAAATATCCTCGCGAAGGAAGGACCTCGGCAGCAGGCTTGGACATGCGATCAAGGGATCGATGCCGATGGCGGGTTTTCGGGTGTTGGTTGGCACTGGTCATGGGAGTCGCGGCGGAGCGGCCTCTCCTGCACGAAGCCTTGGGCATCTGCGGTCACACGGTTCGCTTCGAGGCTGAGAAGTACCGGCCGGCGTTCTCGCAGGTGCGCGACTATCATCCGGTCGGCTGGGATCTCGGCGACGACACCGCGGTGCCGCCACCGTGGCCGTCGGCAAAGAACCGGGTGAACTGGGAATCGGTTTACGGAGGATGGAAACGCGCCGGATTCCGCACCAACGCCTGCCTGATGCTGTCGAACCTCGACTTCGGGAAATGGAAGAAGCTCCCGGACGATGCCCGGGCGTACGGCCGGGGTTTCGCGGAGAACTTCGGCCCGTCGGGCCGCGGGCTGGTGGAAACCGTCGAGATCGGCAACGAGCCGGGCCACTACAGCGACGAGGAGTATGGGAAGATCTTCACCGCGATGGCCTCGGGGATCCGGGAGGGCGACCCGAAGTTGAGGATCGCGACCTGCGCGGCGCGCGCCCAGCCGAGCGGGAAGTATTTCAAGTCGCTCGACCTTTTCCGCGAGCACCTCGATCTGGTCGATGTGATCACCATGCACGTCTATGCCGAAACCGGTGGCTGGCCGACCTGGCCGCGGACCTTTCCGGAGGATCCGGACACCGACTTTCTCACACGGGTCGAGGAGGTCGTCGCCTGGCGCGACCGCCATGCCGAGGGGCGTCCGGTGTGGGTGACCGAGTACGGCTGGGACGCCACCACGCGCATGGACGAGCGCTCGGGCACCTTCGCGCGGTGGGAGGGCAACGTCAGCGACGAGGCACAGGCGGCCTACCTGGTGTGCGCCACCGCCTTGCTGCTCGATCGCGGGGCGGAGCGGGTGTTCGTCTATTTCTTCGACGACAAGGACGAGCCACAGCTCCACGGCTCGAGCGGGGTGATGCGCCTCGGCAAGCCGAAGCCGTCCTTTCACGCGCTCGCCCAGATGTGTTCCGAGTTGGGCGACTTCCGCCTGCTGAGGATCGTGGAACAGCCGCGGGACGTGCGGGTTTCCCTCTGGGAGGATGGCGATGGAAATCAGAAGCTGCTGCTCTGGCGGGGTGTCGCGGCCGGTGGCGAATCCGCGCCGGCCCGCTTCCGCTGGCCACGGAAACCGGAGTGTCTCGCCATGGCACAGGGCGCCGAAGGGGCGGCAGCGGTGTCGGACGAGCGCACCGGTGACGATCAGTGGCAGGTCGAGGTGGGACCGGTGCCGGTTTACGTCAAGTAGGGTGGAGGTTTCGACCGCGCGGTCGGAGATGGCATTGTCAGACGACGGACGGATCCCGAGGATCGCGCCCGATGAGCGTTTCGTTTCCCGAGCCCGCGGCCGACAATGGCTTCCTTGCGGAACACATGGCGCTCGTGGCGAGGAGCTATCATCTGCTGACGGGCCACGACCTGCTGCCGGCGGATGACGGCGATCCGACGACTCGTGCGCGACGGCTCTACGAGGCTCCGTTCTTTCTGGCATCGCACGACGGAGCCGCCGATCCGGTCTTCAACTACGGCAACCTCACCGCGCAGCGGCTGTTCGAGATGGACTGGACGGGTTTCACCGGCACGCCGTCCCGTTTCACCGCCGAAGAGCCGAACCGCGCCGAGCGGGCCCGCTTGTTGGAACGCGTTCGCGCCGACGGCTTCATCGACGATTACGCGGGCATCCGGGTCTCGCGGACGGGAAAGCGCTTCCGCATCGAGGCCGCCACGGTGTGGAACGTCCTCGATGGCGCCGGCCATCCCGTCGGCCAAGCGGCCACCTTCGACCGGTGGACGGCACTTTGAGTTTTGGCGGCGCGCGAGGAACGGCCCGGCGACGCAATTGATGGTTCGCGATTCGGAGGATGCGGGTTTCGGCCGGAGGGGCCGTTCCGGCATGATTCCGCGCCATGAACTCGAGTCTTTCCGACCTCCTGTGGGAACACGATCCGAACGGTCTTCTGGTCGTGGATCGGGAGTTGGAGGTCCACATGGTGAATCCGGCGTTCTGCGAGCTGTTCCGCACCACCCGGGACGAGGCGCTCGGCCGGCCGGCCACCGAACTGATCGGGGATGTCTCGGATTTCCAACGCGCCTTCGAGGGGAGTGGTGAGATCCGGCGCAGCGAGCACACCCACCGCGAGTTCGACCTGCACCTCCACCGGCTCGTCTTTCCCGTCCCCGAGGAGAAAAAGGTGGCCGCCATTTTCGTCGATCTGACCCGCGAGTGGAAGCAGCGGTGCCAGTTGAAGGCCCTCAGCGAGAAGCTGGCCAAGGACGTGCGTGATGTGGTCGACCAGCAGATGGGTGTGGCCCAGGAGATCGCGGGGCTCCTCGGCGAGGCGACCGCCACCACCAAGGTGGCCCTGCTCAGGCTTCTCGAATCCATCGAACGCGAACGTGAGTGACCCTGCTCCATTCTTCGACATCGGGTTTGCCAGCCTGAACCACCACGGCGAGGAGCTGTGCGGAGATCAGGTCAAGATCGACCGAAGCTCCAAGCGCTCGATCGTCGTGCTCGCCGACGGTCTGGGCAGCGGCGTGAAGGCATGCATCCTCGCGCGCCTGACGGCCGAGATCATCCTCAACATGGTCAAGGCCGGGGCGACCACCGCCGAGGTGATGGATACGGTCATCGGCACGCTGCCGGTCGACAAGCAGCACAAGGTCGCCTACGCCGCGTTCACCCTGCTGGAGTTGATCCACGCCGATGGTTCGTTCCGCGTGATCAGCTTCGATTCGCCGGCGCCGCTGTTGCTGGTCGGGGGACGGCCCGCGTCGCTCGAACGCCACGGGCGTCCGGTCCGGGGGCGGACGCTCCTCTTTTCGAAGGGCCGGCTCGGCACCGGCGATGTCCTCGGGCTTCTGACCGACGGGGTGCCTCACGCCGGTGTCGGTGAGTTCCACGATTTCCGGTGGGACCGGGAAAGCATCGGCCGCTATCTGGAGGAAACCGTGAAGTTTCACGCCTCGGGGGCCGAGCGGACGGCGCGGCGGGTGATTCAGAAGACGAGGGACCTCTACGGGGGCAAGCCCGGTGACGACGCCACCTTCGTGGCGGTCGTGCCACGGGCCGCGCGCAGCCTGATGGTGCTCACCGGCCCGGCCGTGGACCGGGACTTTGACGAGGAGTACACCAGACGGCTGATGGATTTTCCGGGACGCAAGGTGGTTTGCGGGGGGACGACCAGCGACATCGTCGGGGCGCACCTGGGCGTGCTGGTCCAGGGCGAACCGGGCAGCGGAAGGGAGGGCATTCCTCCGATCGGTCGTCTTCCCGGAATCGATCTGGTCACCGAGGGAATCATGACCCTTGCCGCCACCCTTCGCATGCTGGACGAGTCGAAGGGCGTGCTCGAGCGCGTGCCGGGAGATCGCAACGGCGCCGCACTCCTGACCCGCGAGCTGCTGCAGGCCGATTCGGTGTCCTTTCTCGTGGGCGAACAGATGAACCCCTATTTTCAGAATCCCCTGTTGCCGCGCGGCGTCTCGATCCGCCGCAACCTG
>CALGOH010000033.1 GCA_937957985.1 uncultured Verrucomicrobiae bacterium | reverse complement strand
CCGTGCGGGAGGGAAGCCCTCCCGCATCATGTCCCGTCTGCTACTGGGCATCTTCAAGTGCGATTTCGAGCCGCCGGATAATCTCGGGGATCTGCCGCCGCACACGTCCACGCTGCTGCGCGACCGCACTGCGATGCACCCCCAGACGCCCTGCCAGTGTCTTTACCGGAATCTCTTCGACAAAGATCTCGTGCCCGATCACTGCGTTCTTGGCACTGATCTTACCTGACTGATGCGCGATCCGAATCGCCTGCGAGACGAGTCGCTTCATGGTCGAGGTCGGCCAGTCTTTGCTCGGGATCATCGACGGATGGAGCACGACGTCCTTCCCGGTGAGCCGGATCTCCTGCAAGGTCTTTGCCCTTCTGCGCTGCTCCTTGAGCTGGTCGCGCTCGGCGATGCGGAGCGCCGCGGCGATCGCACGCGCCGGAATCCACGCCGGGCCGGAGCCACCGCCGGCACCGCGCCCGATGGATCTCAGATACCATGTCAGCGCGAGGAGAATCGCCGCTTGGCGGATGTCATCCTCGAATCCCTTGAGGTCGCCCTGGAGCTTCCCGTTCGGTAGTCTTTCCCGTGCGAGCCTTGTCAGTTCCTCGGCGACCCGATCGATTCTGTTGAACGAGTTATCAAGATCGGTCCGACTTGGGTTGCGGTTGGCGGATCGGGTTGGGTTTTCCTGATTGTGGTGTTTCTTCATGCAACCGGTCCCTCGCTTTCCCGGCCGCATGACGCGAAAGCCTCATGCGGCCCGAGCAACCGGAGTCCAGAGCGCGCCCAAACTGTGAAACTACGAGAAGCGCAGGGGTTTCAGGGATCCGCTTTGGGTGCTGGCCGGGCGGGCGACGCGCACGCAGAGATTCGGGGCCACTAGAGCGACCGCGTGGGAGTGGGTGTGCCCGGAAAGAATCGTGATCTTTCGGGTCGGGAAGGCGCGGGCGATCCCGCGGATCGCCAGACCCGCGGACAGGTTGGTGAAATGCGGCAGATGCACGTTTCCGCATCGCCGACCGTTGAAGCGCGCCACCTCTTCATACGGAGGAACGTGCGTCAGAAGGATCACGTGGCGGTATCGGGTCAGGGCAAGAGGCAGGATCCGCCGGATTCGTTCGGCGGACTCTTTACCCATCCGGTTCATCCGCAGCATCGCTTGCTGATGCCGCAGCCCATGGAAGTCACGAATCGCCCGGTGATCGGGGCTCTTGAGATGGCTTCGGGAGCCGAGGCCGGCCCGGGCATCCGCCCAGCCCCGATGCCCGATGATGCAGGTGTGCCGGTTGAGGGCGATCATTTGACCGCCGTCCAGATGGTGCAGGTTCTTGGTTTCCGCGCACAGTTCCTTGACGACGGCATCCACGGCGGCCACCGAGCTGCCATAGTAGTCGTGATTCCCGCAGACCATATAGACGGCCCGGGGAGCACAGGCCGCGGCCAGGGCGGCAAGGTGTTCCCGGAGATGTCTTGCGATGGAAACATCGCCGGTGATACAAACGCAGTCACAGTCGATTTTTGCGACGTGGTTCAGGAGACGATCGATTTGATCCGGGTCTAGCTTGTCGAGATGGAGGTCAGTGAGTTGGAGGACGGACGTCGAGCTCTTGGGTATGGTTGGTCTCATGTTTGTGACGAACGGCGGTTGGTCCGTTCACAAGCATTAGGGAGAATCCGGGGCCCTCGTACAGGCGGCCCAACGAACTTTTTCGAGAAACTTCACCTGCCGACCTGTACCGCATGGCCGTCCCGCCCCTAATAAGGGTGATGAGAGGCAATACGACGCATTACTTCAAAGGACGTGGCACAGGCATGGGCAACAGCGGGGATCCTTACCGTTTTCTCCGCTGCCACAAGGGGGCGGTTCTGGCGATCATCGAGAGTTGCGGGGGTGTCGAGTTCATCCGGGGCTACTGTCGCGTGGCCCTCTTCGACCAGTGGGGCCTTTGGTGTGGCGAGGTGTTTATTCGTTGCAACAACGCGGACCTCACCCGCTCCTGGGCATGCCCGGTGCCTGGTGAGTGCCACATCTTTCGACCGACCCGGCTGGAGTTGGTGGCCGAGGAGGAGTGGATGAGTGCGACCGAGTAGGGATCCTCGCCTGGTGGAGGGAGTCGTCGGTCCTCAGGCGGATGTCATCATCCAGGCCCACGCGGGCATCACCTCGATCTCCTTTGGAATGGCGGGATAGGGCAGCCGGGATTCGAGCGTGAGGATCCTGGGCTTGGCGCGGGGATGTTCCTTGGCGGATTCCTGCAGGGAGCGGATTTCGCGTTCGCGGGTGTCCGGATCGTCGATGGAGGCACACACCTGAATCAGCTCCTCGCCGCCGTCGGTGTGGCGGGCGAGGAAATCGACCTCGAAACCGTTGGCCGTCTTGACATAGGCAATCTCGGCACCTCGCCGTTGGAGTTCGGTGAAGACCACGGATTCCAGCGCGTGCCCGGTGTTGGCCTTGCCGCTGCGATCAAACACGGGGATGAGGGCGGGGTCGGCGGGATAGGCTTTGCGCGGATTCACCTGCCGGCGTTTTTCCGAATCCGTGGCGACCGGAATGGTTTGCAGCAGGAAGGCGTCCTCCAGGTGCGCCAGGAACTCGTAGAGATGGTCCCGCGACACGGGGATGCCCTGGGATTTCAAGTCGGCCGCGAACTTCGTCACCGAGAACAGGCCGGCCGGGCTGCCCAGCAGGCGTCGAACGAGCCATCGCAGCGCCGTGACGTTGGAAATCCGGTGGCGCTCGATCACATCGCGCAACAGCAGCACATCGACGTAGCCCTGCAGCAGTTGTCGACGGTGCGTGGCTTGAAGGGCTTGCGCTTCGGGGAAGCCCCCGATTTCCAGATAGCGGGAGAAGTGGTGATCGAGGGCGGTTCTCGTCTTCGAAGTGATCCGCGCGATGTCCGCGGGAGCTTCCTCTTTGTGATGACGGAGGAACTCGACGAAACTGAAAGGATGAATGGCGATCTCCCAGCCACGGCCCCGCATCGAACTGGCAATCTCGCGGCTGAGCAGCTTGGCCGATGAGCCGGAGAGGAAGATTTCGTAGCCCGGGGTATCGAGGAGTCTGCGCACGAAGGTCTCCCAGCCATCGACCGACTGGATCTCGTCCAGAAACAGGGTGACCGGCTCGTCGGCGGGTTCGGGGAAAAGCCGAAGATGCGTCTCCGGGATCAGGTGCAGTTGGGGAGCCTGCAGCCCGGCGAGCCGCTCGTCCTCGAAGTTGAAATAGACCAGGCGGTTGGCCGTGCGGCCCGCCGCCAGCAAGTCGCCGCGGATCTGGTGAAGAAGGCTCGTCTTGCCCGCCCGGCGCATGCCGATGACGGCTTGGGCCTTGCCTTGGACCGGGGCGGGAGAGGCGTTCCGACGAGTCAGCACCGGCGGTTGGGTTTCCACCTCCAGAGCAATCTTCTCTCGGATCACCGGTTCAAATTGGCCTTCCATTTAGGCCAAAATAGAATAGGTAAAGACTTTTGGGAAGGTCAAATTTTGACCATTCCAAGCAGGCGGTCTTTTCTCGGTTGAGCTACTCGCACCGCCTTACCCCTCTCGGCACTCATTTGCTAGAAGATCCCAAGACCGTCTTCTTCAATCGCGGTGTCCACTTGCAGAGGGGTCGGACGGGTTACAGCGACTCTTTCCTGCACGGCGACCTCCAGCAGCAACTCCTCGAAAAATCTGGGGCCTTGCGCCACGCGGGCGGCTTCCGGGATCTGGTCGAGGGCCATCGATTCGAAGCGGGCACGCCAGTGATCGGGGATGCCGGGTAGGATCTGCCCGAGCATGTCGAGGTAATCGTCCTCACGGAGTCGGGGCAGCACGATCAACTGTGATCCGAACCTGCGGCTGAGTTCCGGGGGAATGTATCTCGACAGGGTATCGAGGTCGGGCGAGCGCTCGGGTGGCGTGCCGAATCCGATCGGATCGGGAGCGTCCCACAGATCCTGACAAGCACCGCCGGCGATGATCAGGGTCTTCGAACTGAGAATCGACTCGGCGTTCTCGATCTTGCTCGGATGGATGGCGTCGCCGTCCGAATCGGTAAGGTTTCGGGGAAGCCGGCGGTCGAGGATGCCCCAGACTTCCGTCATCTGATAACGGGTCCATTCGCTTTGAAGCGACCTCCCGATTTTATCGAGTTCATCGAGGTAGAGGATACAGCCGTCCTTTGCTGCGGGTTGATTGAGAAACTCGCAGATCGCCGGGAGCGTGGGCGCGCCTCCGCGGGTGCTGGCCCCGAGGACAATCCACTCGGAGACCGAGATCGGCAGATAGGCGAGATCCATGCTCCTCGCGACGGCCTCGGCGAGGTGGGTCTTGCCCGAGCCCGTGGGGCAGGTAGAGATTGCCGCGCGGCTTGATGGGGAGATTCGAGAAGTTGCTGTAAAGATAGGCCCGGGCAACGGCACACATGCGGTCATAGGCGGCCTGTTGGTAGCGGTAGATGAGAGGCTGTGGAGGGTCTTGCGATGCAGGTGTCATGATGCATCGGGGTTCACGCCAAAGGAGCGGCGCGCCAAAAGGCGCGCCGCTCCCGGGGTTGGATGTGGGGTTTTACTCGATCGCCTCGCGGAGCGCGGCGACGTCGGCAGCCGGCATCAGGCGCTCTAGGCGAGCCCACTGTTCCTCCTCGGACAGCCGACGGATCACGTTCTCAAGCGGCTGCAGGGCCGCCAGTTCTTCCTTCGGGAGGTGCTTGATCACCTCCCCGAGCGGTGCGGGTTGGGGGCCGGCCCGCAGGTTGTAGCGTGGGAAGCGGGAGTCGCGGCTCACCACCTTTTCCACGCAAACCTGCACCCCGCCCTCGCCGACGATGTCGTGGGCAAGCGCCTCGGTTTCATCGCGATCCGAGGCCATCTGAAGAATTTGGTGGCCAAGCCCGGGCGTGCCACCCCGTGCCCCCGAATAGCCGGACAGCAGCAGCAACTTGAGGGCAGGAGCAACGTCCCCCTCACTGCCGTGGCCGGTCACGACCCAGCACAGCGTCATGGGGTCGGTCAGCAGACGCAGTCCCTCGCGGTTGCTCCGGCTGTAGAGCTTGCCCGGGTCGTTCTTGCGCAGGTGCGCGTAGACTTGATCCCAGACGCTGCGGGCCCCGGGCTCGTAGCTCCGGGGATGAAGGAACTTGCCGGTAGGGGTGGCCAGGACGTGGAGCCCCAGCATCCAATCGGCGGAACTGCCCGCCACGGCGGGGACGATCCGCATCCAGTTCGCGCCTTCGCGCAGCCGCAGCTGCCGGTCCCCGAACTCGGGCAGGAGCAGCTCGTCCGTGTAGGTTTTGGCAGCTGCGGACGCCTTCCAGGGATCGATCGCCCCCTCGGTTGCCGGCTTGAACTCAATCTTTGTTTTCATTTTTTGTCTTGGTGTTGGTTGGTGGTTTTTCCGAGGCAGGTCCCGGGGGGCACCGGCCGCCCGGGCGGCTCGGCGGTTCGACTTCGGACCTTCATT
>CALGOH010000032.1 GCA_937957985.1 uncultured Verrucomicrobiae bacterium | reverse complement strand
CGACGCGACCTTGGTCACCCGGATTTCCAGCGACCCTTCGCCGTTCACCGTGCCCGCATAGACTTCATCACCGGCTTGCTTCTCCACCGGGACCGATTCACCGGTGATCGGAGCCTGATTCACGGCGGACCTCCCTTCGAGCACTTCCCCATCGAGCGGGATCCTCTGCCCGCTGCGAACGAGAACCCGTTCATCCTTCTCCACATCTGAAGCCGGGATCTCTTCCACCCGCCCGTCCTCGGACTTCCGTAAAGCGGTTTCGGGGGCCAAGGACATCAGCGAGCGCACCGCGTTCCTCGCGCGCTCGGCACTGAGACCTTCCAGCCATTCCGACAGAGCAAATAGAAAAACCACGGCGGCTGCTTCGGCATGCTCGCCGATGACCCACGCGCCGACCACCGCAACGGTCATCAGCACGTTCATGTCGAGCTTCAGCTTCAACAGGGCCTTCCATGCCCCCGGAAAAACGAGCGTTCCCCCCGAAAGGGTTGCGATGGCGAACGCAATGGCCGGCCATGGCGTCGGCACTCCGGACCACCGCAGCACCAATCCAACCCCGGTTAGCAGGCCGGCAGCCGCAATCAATGTTCGCCGGGGAAGCCGTTCGGTAAGGTGATCGTGTTCGCAGCCGCAACCGGCCTTTTTGACTTCATGGCTTTGCTGATGCATCGCAGATCAGGGTTGTGGTGTCAAAAGGCTCGCGCCTTCCGCTTTCGGTCCACCGTCGGTTTCCTGAAGCACTTCGAGAAGTTCGCCCTCAAGTCGGGTGAGCATCCGCATCGCGGGCACCAGTTCATCTCCAAGCTTGTCGCCGGATTCCCGGAGAAGCTCCCTCAGCTCCCGCACCCGGTCCATGGCACGCGATGCGGAGTCCGGTTCGGGCACGCGCTTGAGTGTGCTAACCAGCGCATTGATGCTCGCCACGACTTCACCCACTTCGCGGCTCCGCACTTCGCACTCCATGTAGTCCAGCCTACCTGCGGCCACCTTCCTCAAGTGCACGAAAATCCGTGACGCGGGTTCCACGACAGCTCTTCGGATCACGAACACGAGCGCAAGCCATACCACCACTCCGATCACCAGAACGTGAAGCAGGTGATGGGTGAAGAACCGGATCCAATCCGAGGGACGATCAATGAAGAATTCCACGAGGGAATAAACCATCATCCCGATCAAGACCGCGCCGAAGGTCCAGCGCAGCATGGACTGATCAAGGGTGGAGCGGGAGTTCCCGAAGTCGTCGTTCATCGTGGTCATGAGTGGGATATTCTACTTTTCACCCGAAAGCCCCCTGCCGCGATGCGCTGCGACAGGGGGTGTTTCTTCAACGGTCAGCCGGATACGGGTCAGTGATCGTGCCCCTCATGATCCCCGTGATCGCAGGTACACGCGTACTCCGGATGATCGCAGCCGGGGCAATCGCTGAGATTGAGCGTGAACTTCTCAATCACCGCCTTCGCGTCGGGCTTGGCCTTGATCTGGACAATGACCGGGAGGTTGTTGCCCTCCGGAAAGGCGCTGTCCGAAATCAGCGAGTCGCCGTCTTTGGCAAAAGCCATTCGGGTTGGGTTCGCCCGGCTACCGCCGGTCACGGTGACGGATTGTTCGCCGATAGGGACTGCCTTGCCATCGTCATCCACGGCCGTAATTTTGACCTTGCGATCCTTCGTGACGAAGAACTCCAGATGGGGTTCTACTCCAGTGAGAACCCTTCCCCCATTTGGGCCTGCGATTTTCTTCGCGTGCCCGTGGTCATCTTTGTCGTGTCCTTCGTGTTCCGCGTGGTCGTGTCCCTCATGATCGTGCTTGTCTTGCGCGAAACACGGTCCGGCGAGTCCGAGACCGAGTGTCGCCACGATGGTTGCCAGTTTGTTGTATTGTTTCCTTCTCATGGTATTCGTTTGGTATGGTTGCTTGTTGGTTGGATCTGTTTGGCCGACCAGGTTCAGTCGGCAACATGGCTGTGAAGTCGGATCGCTCTCTCGGCGGCCTTCCTGCCGAAACGATAGAAGAGTGCCGGAGTTACCATCAGACCGAGGATCGTTGAGCTGACCAGCCCCCCGACGATGACAATGGCGACGGGGTTGAGGATTTCCTTGCCTGGCTCATCTGACGCCAGCACCAGCGGAATCAGGGCGATGCCAGCCGCCAATGCGGTCATGAGGATGGGCACTAGCCGTTCCTCCGTGCCTCGAACAATCATCTTGCGCGTGAAACCTTCCCCTTCATGGGCCATGAGGTGCATGTAGTGCGAGATCAGCATGATGTTGTTGCGGGCGGCAATCCCTCCCACCGCAATGAATCCCACCAATGTGGCGATGCTGACGTTATCGAGCGTCATGCGGGTATAGAGCACGCCACCGATCAGTGAGACGGGGATGATGGTCAGGACCAGCAGAACGAAGTTGAAGGTCTTGAAGTGGGAGTGAAGCAGGAAGACCACAATCAGCAGCACCAACATCGACGTGATGGCGATTGTGCGGGACGCCTCCTTCTGTGCAAGGTATTCTCCCTCGTAGGAAATGGTATAGCCCTCCGGTAGCTCGACGTCCTCCGAGACACGGCGTTTCAACTCGTCGACAGCCGAGACGAGATCGGGAACCGTTGGGTTGATGGCGACGACGAATCGCCGGCGCAGATTCTCCCGCATGATGGTGTTGGGGCCGGTCGCCATGCGGAGATTCGCAACGGTATCCAACGGAACGAGCTGATTGGCCTTGGTGTCAACGTAGAGCGAGTGAAGTCGATCCGGATTCTCCCGCCATTTCTCCGGAAGTCTCACGACGAGATCGTAAACCTGAACGCCTTCATACATTTCCGCGACATACTCACCTCCCATCAGGGAGGCCATCTCCTCTGTCAGCTGGGCGGGGGTCACGCCATAGGCGGCGGCACGCTCGGGATCGGGCTCGATTCGCAGCTGGGGCACGGGTGCCTGTTGCTCGGGGCGAGCCTCCTCCAAACCTGGCACGGTGCGGGCGATTTCGGCGATCCGGTTGCCAAGGCGGCTCAGCTCGTCAAGATCTGGACCGAAGATTTTGACGGCCACTTTTGCGGAAACCCCGCTGAGCATGTGTCCGATGCGGTCGGCGAGAGGCCCGCTCATAGCTGTAAAGGTCCCCGGAATGGTTTTCATGGTGTCCCTTATGTCACCGATGATTTCCTCTCGGCTTCTTCCTGCGGATTCATCGAACTCGATGTCGATCTCAACAGTAGATACGGGAACCACGTGATCTCCCCGCTCGGCACGTCCCGCCCGGTAACCCGCGAGCTTCACTCCGGGGATTCGAAGCAACATTTCAACTGCGGCATCAGCCGCCTCCGAAGTGGTATTGAGCGAAGTTCCAGGTGCGAGTGTCGTGGCTGCGAGTGCGGTGGGTTCGCGGAAGGGCGGGAGGAAATTTCGCCCCATGTTCTGGTAGGCGAACCAGGCAACAGCCATCAGGCCAACCGTGATGGAGAACAGCAGAAGTGGCTGGGATAGGGCAAAACGAAGACAGGTTTCCCTGAACGCCGCCTTGAGCCAACGGACGAAGACAAAATCCTTGTGTTCCTTTCCGGCCGTAGGGTTAAGCAGGAGTGAACTGAGGACTGGAATCACCGTAAGGGAGACGAGGAAGGATGCCGCCATGCTGACGATCGTTGCGACTGCGATGGGAGTAAACAACCGTCCCTCGACTCCACTCAGGGCCATCAGGGGCAGGAACACCAGGATGATCAGGATTGTCGCATAAAGGATGGATGAGCGCACTTCGCTGGAAGCACGCGCAATCACCTCGAGCTTCGGCAATGGGGAATCCTTGGAAGCATTCTCGCGCAACCTTCGGAATACGTTCTCAACGTCAACGATGGCATCATCGACAACCATTCCTACAGCCACCGCGAGGCCGCCCAGGGTCATCGAGTTGACGGTAAGACCGAACCAGTCGAAAACCAACAAGGTGAGACCCAATGAGAGGGGAATGGCCGTCAGGGTGATGGCCGTGATGCGGAAGTTGAGGAGGAAGAGAAAGAGGACCACCGCAACCATGATCGCGCCATCGCGTAGGGCTTCGATGAGGTTGTCGATCGAGAGATGGATAAAATCCTCCTGTCGGTAAATCGCATCCAGTTCGGCTCCTTCAGGAAGTCCTTTCCTCAGTTCTTCGAGCGCTTCATCGACTTTCGCAGTAAGATCGATGGTATCGAATCCGGGTGCCTTCCGAACCATAACGATGACGCACCGGTTACCAAGCCGCCC
>CALGOH010000031.1 GCA_937957985.1 uncultured Verrucomicrobiae bacterium | reverse complement strand
TGAGATCATCGAGCGCGTCGCCCGAAATCCGAACCCGGATCATCGCCGTCCGAGGGAGTTCTTCACCGAGTCCCAATCGTGGACCTCTGTCTCTCCATTCCGTAGGCGTGCGATGCGGCTATCGAGCAGTTCGCGCTCACCCGGGGAAATCTCCAACCGGTCCACGCGGGAACTCAGATCTTCCCAAATCGCTTCGAGAATCTGGAGCTTCTCGCGGAGGGGAAGGCTTCGAACTTCGGCAATGCTCATCGACGATGAACCTAGGTCCGATCGGCACCACCAGCGAGCCGAAATTTCCTGGCACAACGTCAGGATCCGCATCCCCCGGCGGCGAGGAACGCCTCCATCAGCGCCTCAACCATGGCGGCTTCGGCGAAACAATGGACCGCGGACTTTAGTCCGCATCCACCTTCCGGCCCGAACCCGAGAATCACGCTATCAAAATCGACCACCCTTCATTATTCTCCAAACAGTGACCGATCCCTTCCGTGAGCCTCTGAAGAAAAAGGTCGGCGGCTCTCTATCCCAAGCGAGCCCGCTCAAGCGGCTCGCCATGCTCCAGCGCAACGCACTCATGCTCCGTGGCGGCAAATGGCAGCCCCCACCCGACGATGGAACCCTCGTTCGAAAAAGGGTCCCATCCACGGACCAACTCGACGCCTCGGCCCTCCGCCACCTCGAAGCCGATCCCTCCAATTTCGACTGAGCTGTCGCGATCAGACGGGTCGCTTTGCAGGCGATGATATGCCTGGCAGATTACGCCAAGCCGGGTTCCTGCGCCTCGTAAAACCGAAAGCCCTCGTTGAGATCATCGAGCGCATCGCCCGAAATCCGAACCCGGATCATTCTGCCTTGGATTCTCCGGACAGCATCCCTGCTCAGGCCGACAGTTCTTGGTCGCATCTTCACTCTGGATCCTTGTCGTCCTTCCGTTCAATTTGATCAATTCGCTTATGGATCTCATGCACCGATTGAGCACAGGTTGAAGCGATCAGCGCAATCAGTATGAACACCACGGGCATCGGCCCTTCCTTCATCAGTATGAAGGCACAGATCAACGATACCGCCGAGAAAAGGAGAAGGAGCCACTGGGAGGATTTCATTGTTTTGGCAGAACGTCGTAACGCTGCTGGCCCGACCCTCATGGCGCCCAGCGCGTTTCATTGGCCGCATCGTAGCCGCCTGGACGGCCTGCAACAAGGGCGCTGGTGGGGGGCAATGCCGTGCCTTGTTGGGCTGGATTGTTTTCATCTACCGAGTACTACGCCTGGCAGCAGCTCACCCAGGGGTGTGGCTCGTCTGCGCATGCCTTCGCTGTGCAATCCCGACGATCAACTCGACAGTCGTGACTAGCCAAAGCGTCATTGCGATCAACCCTGTCACAGCAGTTCCGAGTAATGGGATCATCATTGTAAGCTTCGTAAACTCATCGACTAATGCAATCTCAGCACGTGTCCAAAGCACGAAGGGCACGAACAGCAAGCTTGCGAGTGTGGCCAACACCGCCTCTATCACAATTCGGGTTGCTGTGGTCTTCTTCATCTTCTGAGCCCAACGATGAAATGAGACACGGCGCGTTAGCGACGTTGACTGATGCCTTGTTAGGGAATATTGTATCCGAGCGACTCGGCATACTTGAGAATCGGAGCCCTTCTCCAGAACAGGAATGGCAGAAACGTCTGAAAACGTGGATTACCTTCACAATCATGGAGAACGCGAATTCCAAACCCGAACCATGGATAAATTCCGGCGGGTTCGATGGATCGCACTCTTCGTTGAGGTATGATGTAATGGCGGCTCATGCTCCTTACTTCGATCGCCTCCGAACCGATGGACAGTTTTCCGAAAGGCCACGGCGTCTGGGAAATTCCCACGCACACAGTGCCCCACCATTCTTTTGGTAGATCGTGTTCCATGTCTCTCGCATCCATTTTCTTGCCCTAACAGTGTATGTTGTATCGACTCGTGGTTTCCGGTGGAAAACACGAATCGTGTTTTCCCGGAGGATGCGGGGTCGTGGTTCCGCCGTCAAGAAGGGGGTGCGGCGGCGGATCGGGAGCCTATTTCGCGCTGAACTTCAGGCACTTGCGGCACAGCGCCGGCCCGGGGTCGGGCCGGATCGCCGGCATCGGAGCCGCAGCAGCTTGCCGCGAAAACACGAATCGTGGTTTCCAGGGGAAATCCCGTACGATGAGAAGAAAGTTATCCCGTCCGTTGCACGGCGTGGAACCTCCGAAGCCGGATCGTGCCGGAGGCCCGATGCTTCCGAGGCATGGTCGTTTCCGGCCGGGTCATCGGGACGGGTCGAAGGTTCCGGTTCATGTGAGGAGCGGAGAGACGACAGGCGACCGAGCCCTGCCGGCCGGCCCCGTGTCGCGCGGGGCGCGGGGCGGCTGCAAGACGGGCTCCGGCGACCGCGCGCTGGGAATGCGATACGGCGACCGGCCACCCGCGGCGCGACGGCGTCGCGACGGCGGCGCGGGCCCCTCTGCCGGGAACCGCCTTGCTCCCCCCCGCCGACGGCGGATGCCCGTCCATGACCGGGACGGTCATGCCACGAGGCGCGGCCGGTCCGGGCGGGCTGTGGAGGGCGACGGATCGCCGGCGCCGCAGCGGCCGATGCTCGCGCGGTCCCTCACCATCCGGCCCGGAGCCGCTCCACCTCGGCTTCGAGCGCGGCCAGGCGCTGCTCGACCGACTGCCGCCAGTCGGCGGCCTCGCTTTGGGCGGAGAGCGGCTCGGCCGGTTCCCCATCATTTCCGCCGAGAAGGTGCCGGTAGGTCTCCACCCGACGACCACCGCCGGCCGGAAGCCGCTCGACCAGCGGACCGTGCGGATACTCGATGAACCCGCCGAGGATCTCCTCGACCTCCGCAAGCGAGCCGAAGGCATGCATGCGGTCGGTGCGTTGCTTCAGCTCTCCGGCCGTCTGGGTTCCGCGCAGCAGCAGCACGGTCAGCACCGCCTTCTCGCCATCGCTCAAGGCCAGCACATCGGGGAGATTGTGTTCATACTTCGGCGCGCGGCCGCCGAGCTTCCTGGTGACGAGGTAGTCGTCATTCAATTCGCTCAGCGCCTCCTCGACCTCCGCGGATGTGTATTCCGTCACCGGGTGGCGCGAGGTGGTCTGGTTGCAGGCCGCGACCAGAGCGTTGAGGGTCATCGGGTAGTGGTCAGGCGTGACGGCCTCCTTTTCGAGCAGGCAGCCGAGCACGCGGGCGGACGCGGAGGAGAGCTGGATTTCGGGAAAGTGTCTCATGGGATCTCGTTACATCATCCCCCGGGCCCCGACGGTCAAGCCCGGGCGCACTTTCGAGCCGGCAGACAAGGCCGCTTCAATTCCGGGTCGCCACCGCACGCACGAAAACCTTGCCGGGCTCCGTGCCGGTGACGAGGGCCGTGACGGTGGTCGTCCCCGCCGTCGGCGTGTCCTGCAAAGCACTGATCGTCACCGTGGTGCCGCTCACCTCGTCGGCGGAATCGCTCCAAGCCGAAAGATCCAGCGACCACTCGTAGGAGCCAACGACATCCGTCAGCGGCGGATCCGCCTCCGGATGGGTGAAGCTCAGCGTGCTGCCGCTCACGGATACATCCGAGATGCCGGCGTTCGGAGAATCCGGAGAGGTGCCGAAGAAGGCTTCCACTCCGTTCGGAAGCCTGTCGCCATCCGGGTCGTCGGTGAAAGCATTCTCGGCTCCCACGCCGGGGAAGTCGTCCATGAAGTCCGCAAAGGAATCACCGGCGATCGCCGTGAGTGTCAGCGGATCCGACATGGCGAAGACCTTGTGCTGCGTGTCGTGGGGAGTGTTGAAGTCGGTCATCCAGTTTCCGCCCGACTTGCTGGATTCGCCGGCCCGGATGTTCCCCAGGCCCGTACCGAAACTTCCGAGCGGCTGGTCGCCGGTTCCCGTGACCTTGGTGCCGTTCGCAAGGGTCCCCGTGAAAACCCGCTGCTCGAAGTCGGGCGAACCGTTCTCGTTGAGACCGACGGGTTGGCTGATCCCGTTCCACAGGTCGGTGTTGTTGATGGCGATCGCGGTGGCGCCATCCATCAGGAACACCGCCACGCCGGTCCCGTCGGTTCCCGGGTTCGTGCCGGTGTTGTCCCGCGCATCGACGGTGGCGGTCGAACCGACCACCTTCCACGTCCCGGCGCCGAGGTTGGGAAAGGTGCTGCTGGATGCCGCCACTCCCTGGACGAAGGCATTGTAGGTCGCGATGTCGGCCGAAGTGGCGGTGGTCGTCTGGCTGGTCAGGAACACGAGCCGGTAGGTGTCACCGGCCTGCCATGCGGCGCCGGTGGCGGGATTGATGCCGCCATTCGCACTCAGGTCGAGAACCCCCAGGGCGCTCTCCAGCGCAATGTTCCCGGTGGCGAAATTCCACACCGTCTTGTCGCTGATCCCTTCGAAGGGGTTGCTGCTGGTGTCGGTGATCGCGGACGAACCAATGAGGACGTAGTAGTCCTCTCCCGTCTCCAGGGGGGCGCTGGGATCGATGGTCACCTGCGACCCGCTGAAGGTGACCGTGCCGGGGGGCGTGGTGTCGGTCACGGCAATCGCCTCGACCAAGGTGTCGTCGGCCTTGTAGAGCGAGATGCTGCCGCTACCGGGTTCGACCGCCTTGTCGAAAGTGGCCACCAGGTTGGTGCTGACGCTCACATCTGTCGCATCGTCGGCCGGATCGGTGGCGTTGAGCGCGGGGCCGGCGGTGCTCCCGACCTCCTGGAGCGAGTAGCCCGAGAGCCAGTTGTTCTGGTCGCCGGTGGTCGCGCCATCGTCACGGTCGAAGACCGCATTCAGCGTTTCATCGCCGGCGGTGAACTGATACGAGATGAGCACGCCGCCGGGTGTTCCCTGCGGGCCGATCGCATTCAGCGTGTCCCCTTCGATGGTGGCGACCAGGGTCTGCTGCGGATTGGTTCCATTGGCCTCCCAGTAGGCTTGGAACAGGTATTCCTGACCCACGGTGAGGCCGGAGATCGACATCGTGATGCCGTTGGCGCCGGCGATGCCGCTCAACAGGACCTGAATGACATCGCCTCCGCCCTGCGGCAGTCCCGAGCCACCATTCCGGAAGTCCCCTTCGAAGGACATGTTCTGGGTGAGGTTCGCCACGTTGTTGCGGCCCACCGTGTGAGGGATGCCGTTGACCACCAGCGGTGACGGATCGCCGGAAGTCGGGTTCTGGAAATGGCAGGCTGAGACGAGCGCGAAGCCGGTGTTCTCGATGTCGGTATCCTCATCGAGCAGGCTGGCCGTGATAACCCCGGCGGTGGGCGAGGTGGTGAAGGACCATTCCGCAGGGCCGCTGATGCCGGCAAAGGGGTTGCCGGAAAGATCGGTGAAGGCACCGCCCGCGATCTCGACATGGAAGGTATCGACCGCGAGGTCCGCGAGCACGATGGAGACCTCGGTGCCGTCGATGGTGACATCCGGGTGATTCACGTCGATGGTCTGCACCGCGCTGTCGTCGGCGGTCCGGCGGACGATGATCGTGCCGGATCCTTTGGCGACCGCCTCGCTGAAGGTGATCGCGAGATCGGTCCGGATCGAAACCGCGGGGGCGCCCGGGGGCGGCGTCCGGTCGATAATGGCGGGAGGCGTTCCGTCGGTGGCGAAGTTCCACCCTGTCGGGTCCGTGATGCCGCTGAAGAAGGTGCCGGAGTCGCCCTGGACGGCGGTGGCATCGATCAGGACGTGGTAGTCGCTCCCGGCAACGAGAGGATTGGCGGGCGTGATCGTGACGGTCGCTCCATCGAAGCCGAGACCGGGCGAGGAGGTGACGTCGAAGGTCTCGACGAGAACGTCGCCACCACCCGTGCTCCGCATCAGGTCGATGGTACCGGTGCCCGCCTGGATCGGGCGGTTGAACGTCGCCGTCAGGCTGGAGGTCGTGGCCGGCAGGTCGGTCGCGCCATCCGGCGGGTTGGTGGCGGTGAGGAGAGTGTCCGGGGTGGTCGCCAGGGTGCCGAGCACTTCATCGAGGTCGGGCGCGGAGGCGATCAGGTCGCCATCGGCATAGACCTTGAGCCCCGCGCCGCGGCCGTATTTGGCACCGGTCCGGTCCCAGAGGATGGTGAGAAAGCGGTCGTGGTAGCGGATGTTGTCGAGCAGGAACCAGTCCCAGGTGTTGTCGGGAAGGAGGGGCGCCACCCTCACGAGTTCCCCGGTGTCGGGTCGCAGGCCTGCCAGACCTGTGATGAACAGATCGACGTCACCCCAGTGTTTGTCGGCTAGCCCGCGCTCGTAGTCGTTGCCCCTGGGACCGTCACGGGTAACGCCCATCTGGGTCCACTCGCCGGCGTCCGCACCACCGGAAACCATCGACTCGTCGACCCACATGATGGTGCGGGTCTGGCCATCCTGGGTGAAGGTCTGCCGGTGGCTCTCGGTGTACCCATTGAGTTGATCGAAGTAGTCGCCCGCATCGACGTGAAGCTGCTCGTAGTCCTGCAGCAGATTGGCGAGGCCGCGCAGGGTGATGGTCGTCGCATACGGCCAGACCGGGCCGTCCCAGCGGCAGCACTGGCCGACCGCACCCGTGTTGTATCCCGTCTCATCATTCGCCCCGCTGGTCAGCCCGACCGGGGTGATGAAGCTACCCAGGTGGCTCCAGGCAAGGTCGTAATCCACCGCGCCGCCGTCCTCCGGCAGGCCGAAGGCCCAGGGAGTGAAGCCAATCTGTTCGCGGCGGCCGTGGAGCGAACCTCCCGTGTCGAAGTCATCGTAGCCGGTCTTGAAGAACTCGTCGGCAGGATCCCACAGGTGCGCCTGGACCTCGCTGCGCAAGTCGTCCGCCTGCTGATCGAAGCTGTCGGCCTTGGCGTTGTAAGTCGCGGCACTGGCCGGGTCGTTGGCTGCCGCCAGCCGGAACATCTCGGCGATCGCACGAGCGTCGGCATACATGTAGGAGTTGATCGACGGTCGCTTGCCGGAGCCGCCGAAGCTTACCTCCATGGCGTCGCGGTCATCGTTCTGCCAGAACAGGCCGTCGGAGCGGAGCGAGGCGCCGCCGCCGGTTCCGACCCCGTTGACCCATTTGTCGTGGTTGCTCTCCAGGTTCTCCAGGTTGGTGGTGCTGGTCAGCAACTCGGTCAGAAGAGTCATGTCCGGATTGACGCGGTGGTTGGCGAGCACGGCATCCGCCAGCCAGGTGCTGTAGTTTCGCGGACGGGCGGCGGGATTGGTCAGCCAGTAGCGCTGATAGTCGTCCATCACGCGGTCGTCCTGGAGCCAGCGGCCTTCGTAGATCTGGTGGCCCAGCGGGGCGTTGATCGCGTTCGTCGAGTCCGCCCAGTTCACCGGATCGATAAACTCGGTGACGATCAGGCTCGGGCTCCCCTCCGTGCCCAGGTTCTTGATGTGCTTCCGATACGTCCACCAGCGGTAATAGTAGGTTTTGATGAAGTCGGGATCGGGGCAGTCGAAGAGCGGGATGTTGTCCTTAAGGTAGTCATAGGCATCGGCGTTCTTCACAAACTGTCCGCCATAGACCCCGTTGTTGATCGTCGAGACACCGAGGTCGCTATCGACCCCGAAGAACCATCGATCCTCCTCGTTGAACCGCCCCATGCACAGGGACAAGAGGGTGGTATCGAGAATCAACGAGCCGGCCGGCTGGATGACCGGATAGGGAGGCGCGGGGCTGTCGATCGTGATGACGGTGTCGTCCGGGCTCGCCGCACCGGCATCCAGCAGGTTGCCCGCCTGGTCGGCCATCACCGCACCCGGCTTCACGCGCAGCCGCAGCGTGCCCGATCCCGTCGCCGTGACCTCCACCTCGAACACCGCGGCGTCGCCGGTCGGGCTGACGCGATCGATGAAGATCGCGGCCGTGGAAGCGTTGTCGAAATCGTCGGTGCCGACCGACGAAACATTCATCGCTTCGCTGAAGGTCACGGTGTAGGTGACCGTTTCGAAAACCGAGACCGGACCACCGGTCTTGTCGTCGAGGAAGGAGTCGAGAGTCGGTGGCGTGTTGTCTGCGCTGTCAACCACCGTGAGCGGCTCCGAGAGGGCATAGACCGGCAGCGAGGAAGTGGTTTGCGCGTTGAAGATCACCATCCACTGGGAATTGGTCTTCTGGACATCCCCGATGGTCACGACGGGCGGCACCTCGCTTGATCCTCCGAAAATGCGGCCATTCGTCCGTTGGGTGCCGTTGGGCTCCGACCCGGTGAACACCGAGCCCGTGAGATTCCCGGTGCCGTTCTCATCGATGTTCAGCGGTTGATCGAGATTGCCGTTCCACAGATCGGTGTGGTTGTCGGCGATCTTGGTGGCTCCATCCATCAGGAAGATCGGGACGCCCTCCCCGTCGGTGCCGGGATTGGTCGAAGTGTTGTCCCGCGCGGCGACCGCGGCGGTCGAACCGAGCACCTTCCACGTTCCACCCCCGAGACCGGCGGCGTTGGCGAGGCCCTGCACGAAGGCGTTGTAGGTCGCGATGTCCGTCGAGGTTGCCTGGGTTCCCGTGCTGGAAAGGAACGCCAGCCGATACTGGTCGCCGACCGCCCAGGGACTCCCGGTGGCGGGATTGATGCCGCCGTTGGCGAGGATCGGGTTGAACACGCCCAGTTCTCCAGCGAGGTCGAGATTGATCTGGATGGTCGCGGGCGTGGAAGTGCCGGTGGTGGGAGCCACGGTGTAGGTGATGGTGCCGGAGTTAGGCGGCGAGCTGTCGGTGTAGCTGGTCGCGGTCCCGGAAAGGGCTGCCTCGAGAACACTTCCATCCCGCCGGATCTCGATCGCGGTGTAGCTCATGTTGTTGGTCCACGTCAGCTCGAACCCGCCCGGACCGGGGCTTAGCGCGAGGTCGGTGATGCCGCCGTCGAGCGTGGTGGTCAGCGGATCGCACGGGTCGCCCGGCATGGTGAACTGAAGCTCGTAATCGAGGACTCCCGGTTCGGCGGAGGCGTCGAGAAATGTCGGCGGATCCGCCGGTGCCGCGGCGGCGATTTCGCTGCCATTGCGCAGAATGCGCACGCTGGTCGGCGTCTCGGTGCCGTTCTGCCAGCTCAAGGTGACCCCGCCGGGACCGCCCGTCGCACGCAGGCGGAACGGACAGCGGCCCGGCACCATCAGCGACATGGCATCGCCCATGGCCAGGCCGATGTTGACGTAGGTCTTGGCGCTTCGGTTCCAGTGATAACCCTCGACCGCCGGCGAGTCCTCCTCGGGCTGCCAGAATTCCATTCCCTGGTAGGTCGACCGGGTGTCGATCACCGACACGTTGCCGGCGAAGTCCGGGTAGGCGGTCGTGTTCGCCATGGCGAGCTGGGCCTGCTCGACCACCGTGTAGGCATCCCCGCCGTCCATGCCGGTGGTCGCGATGACGAAGGGAAGATCAGGAATGCCGAGACCGTTCGCGCTGCTGCGGATGTCCCGGATGAAGTTCGCCATGTTGCTCTCGTACTCGGCGCTGCGAACCGGATCGACCCGGTCGTTCCAGCCCTGGTGCCAGCCGAAGCCGACGATCTCGTATCCCCCGTCGTCGTAGTCCGGAAAATAGGTGCCCAGATTCGCGGTGGCCTCGTTCACCAGACGCAGGATCTCATTGTAGTAGAAGCCCGTGGTTCCGCCCGAGGACGGCGGCCGGAAATCGACCGCGAGGCTCTTGCCGCCCCACGCCGCCTTTACGATCAGCACCTGCGACTCGTTCAGATCGCCGATCATGTGGCCGAAACCCAGTTCCGGGCCGATCTTCCCGGAATTCGCCCCCCACCCCGCCGTCAGTCCTCCCGTCGCGGGCACCTCTTCCCGAATCCAGACACCGTCGCGCATCACCCAGCTTCAACCTCCGACGACCAGGAACTGGTAGTCCCCGCCGGGATCATTCGCGACAAGATGCTCGAGGGTGCCCGGAGTCGTCGCCGAGGCGATGTCACCCTGGCCCTCCATGTTGGACTGGCCGGCGAGGATGAAAATCCTGACCGGGCTGGTGCCCACCTGCTGGGCAAACCCGGCGGAGGTGGCAAGCAGGAGAGCGGCGGCTGCGAGAATGCGAGTCATGGAAACGATGAGAGCTTGAATGACAGAAAGTGGCGGCCCCACATCCGGGGCCGCCACCACCATTCAGATATTGACCATGCTACCTCAGGGCGAGGTGACCGCAACGGCGAGACGGGCGAAGAGCTTCCCGCCAACCTCCAGACTCTTCGGAATCTTGACGGTCACGAGGCTGTAATCCTCGCTCGGAACATCGACCGGAGGATCGGTGATGACCCCATCGGCAACACCGTCATCGATGTTGTTATTCCAACCGGAAAGATCAGAGCCATACTCAACCTTGACCGTCGTATTCACATCGGCTGCAGCGGCGTCGCTGAGGCGATAGGTGTAGAGCAGGTAAGTGGGATCCGAATCGGCGTCCACGGTCGGCGCCACGCTGCTGTCGTCGGCACCGTCGGTCGGATCGCCACCCACGACCCACTCGATCCCCGTGTCCAGGCCACCGCCGTCGAAGTCGATTTCCGGATCGGGGTCGGTCAGGGGCAAGGTGGAAGGAAACGGCCCCGCAGCCCACAAGTCGTAAGGGTTGCTGACCACGGTGCTCTGAACCGTGAGCGGTTCGGACATGGCGAAGACCTTGTTGGGCGTCGTATGGGGGTTGTTGAAGTTGGTCATCCAGCCGGTACCCCCCACCGCGGAGTTGCCGGTGCGGATGTTCCCGAGACCCGTTCCGAAGCTTCCGAGAGGCTGATCGCCGGTGCCGGTGACCTTGGTGCCGTTGCCCAGAGTCCCGGTGAACGCCCTGTCGTCGGAATCCGGGACACCATTCTCGTTGAGGGTGACGGGCGAGTTGATGCCGTTCCAGAGGTCCGTGTTGTTGTTGGCGATCACGGTGGTTCCGTCCATCAGGATCACAGCAACACCAGTTCCGGAGCCCGGGTTGGTGCCGGTGTTGTCGCGGGCATCGATGGCCGTGGTCGACCCGACAATCTTCCATGTGCCGTTCCCGAGATCGGGGAACGTGGTGCTGGCCGCGGCCACACCCTGCACGAAGGCATTGTAAGAGGTGATGTCGGCTGATGTGGCGACGGTCGTCTGACTGGTCAGGAAAACAAGCCGGTAGGTGTCGCCCTCGGCCCAGGCAACGCCCGTGGCTGGATTGATGCCGCCATTGGCATTGACCACGTCGAGGACTCCTAGTTCGCCACCCAGCTCAGGAGCCGGATCGACCGTGATGGTCGTGTCGTCCGGAAGTGCCGTTCCGGTATCCAACGGGTTGCCCGCGGCATCGGTGATCGATGCTCCCGCCTTGATCTGCAGCACGAGATCCCCGGGGCCGGAGGTGGTCACGGCGACCTCGAAGACGGCTGGATCACCCGTCGGATTTGCGCTCACGATGGCGAGCGGAGCGCTCGAAGCGTTCTCGAAGTCATCGGTTCCCACTGAACCGGGGTCCATGGCCTCATCAAAGGCGACGGTGTAAACGGGCGTCCCGGTCTTTGTCGCGACGATCGGGCCGCCAGACACGTTGTCGGTGATCGAGACGAGGTTGGGCGCCGTGACATCCGGGGTGATTGTGAGGGTTTCGGTGTCAGGCAGGGCTGAGGTCGTATCGAGGAAATTGCCGGGAAGATCCGCGAGCACAGCCCCAGCCTTGATTTGAAGGAGCAGACTGCCGGTCACGCTGGTCCCGACGGAGACCTCATAGACGGCGGGATCCGCGGTGGGGCTCACCGAGTCGATCGACACCGGGGCGGCCAACTGGTTCTCGAAGTCGCTGACATCCACCGTGCCAGCGCTCATCGGTTTGTCGAAGGTGACGGTGTAGAGGACCGACTGGCCCGCTTCCACCGAGGTGCCTCCCTTGTCGTCCACGATCGAAGCAAGAGTGGGCAGCGTCGTGTCGCTGGTATCCACCACTGTGAGAGGCTCGGACAAGGCATAGACCTGGACCACATTGTTGATGTTCTCCTTCCAACTCCTTATCCAGCCCGTGCCCGTCACGTTGCTGGACCCGGTCTGGACGCCCTGGCCTCCCGGAACTCCCAGAGGATTGTCGCCTGTCGTGCTGATCGGGACTGCCGTGCCGGTGGCGAAGCTGCCCGTAAACACCCGGTTCGGCGACGTGGACGCATTCACGGCGTTCTCGTCGAGATTCACGGGAAAAGCGATGCTGTTGTCCCAAAGATCGGCGTTGCTGGTTGCGATCGCGGAAGAACCATCGGTCAGAAACACCGCCACCCCCGTCCCCGACCCCGGATTGGTTCCGGTGTTGTCGCGCGCATCGACGGCTACCGTCGAGCCCACGATTTTCCAGAGGGAGTAATCGAGTTTCGGGAAGGCGGTGCTGGAAGCCGCGATTCCCTGCACGAAGTCGTTGTAGGTGGTGATATCGGCGGACACCGCATTGGTTCCGGTGCTGGTAAGGAAGATCAGACGGTACTTGTCCCCTTCCTGCCAGTTGACGCCGGTAGCGGGGTTGATCCCGCCGTTGGCCGCCAGATCGAGAACCCCGAGCTGGCAGCCGAGAGTCCCCAGCGAAATGACGCTGAAATTCCACTCGGTCTTGTCAGAGGGAATCCCGGCATAGGGCAAGCCGGTAACGCCGGTGATGGCGGTGTCGTCGATCAGGACGTAGTAGTCGTTCCCGGGTACGAGGTCGGCGGTCGGATTGATGATGACGTCCGTGCCGCTGAAGGTGATCCTGGCGTCGCCGATGGGGATCTGTTCGAAAATGGTGTCGTTGGAGTTGTAGATGGTGATGTTGCCGGTGCCGACCTTGGGCGTGACATCAAAGGTGGCGACCAGATTGGGAGTTGCCAGCATGTCCGGCGCGTCGTCCGCAGGATAGGTCTCGACGAGCAGCGGATTGGACGGGGTCGTTTCCTGGATCGAGTACCCGGAGAGCCACGCGTTTTCACCGGTAACGTCGAAGGAGGCGTTCAGCTCACCATCGGCGGGGGTTAAGGTGTATGAGACAATCACACCGGTCGGCTGATCGGCGATCGGGGCGAGATTGTCGCCCTCGATCGTCGCGTCGAGGGTATTGGCGGGGTTCGCCTCCCAGTAGGCCTGGAAGAGGTATTCGGTTCCGGTGTCCAGACCGCTGACGGTGAGGTTGAGCGTGCCGGCACCCCCAATCCCGCTGAACAGCGTTTCAAGCGCCCCGCCGAGCGCGGTCTGACCGTTGCGGAAGTCTCCCTCGAAGCTGATGTTGGTGGTCAGATTATTGCCGGAAGCCGACCCCGCACCATGCACGAGCCCGTTCACAACGACCTCTTCCTCCCCGAAGTTTGCGGCTGAGACAAGCAATCCGCCTGTGTTCACGAATGATGCCTCATCCACCACCGTGGTGGTGGAAATCTGGGCGGAGGCGATACCTGACGCCAAGACCCCGAACGAGATCGCGAGACGTAGCCGGTATTTCGACAATGCGGTGGTTTTCATGGTGGCCATATTGAGTTGATTGCGGGAGTGCGGAAAACCAAGGAAGCCTTCGCGGTATCGCCGGACCACCCCCTTGGAATCGATGGCAAACGCCGTTCCCCGACCTTTACCATCCTTGATGGATGGCAAACCAAGGTCGCGAGGGCTATCCAATAGTCGCTGGATAACTATGGCGGTTTTCCAGCAGGTTCTCATCCGGGTCGATGGAGAACCCTCCCGCCCTTTGCACCGCTCCGCCGGCCTCAGGCCTGCTCCGACGCCGGACCAATGGTCCCCCCTTCGACGAATCTGGCCTTGTTGTAGCTTTTTTCGAAATCCTGCACGCCTGCGGCGACGTTGTTGGCCCAACCGACGGCGCGCCGGATCCATGGCCGCGAATCGAGGGCAAGGTGGGAGACCATCGGGTTCATCATTCTGAATGACCGGCTTCCATCCAGGCAGATCAACGACACATCCTCGGGCACCGACAATCTGCGCTTGGCCAGAAACTGGAGGATCGCCGGAACATACAGGCCATCATCCGCGATCAGCACGGTGGGCGGCGTGGTTTTGAAAAGCGTTTCCAGGCAACGCGAAAGGCCCGCCGCATTCTCGACCCAATCGGGCAGGTTGAACGAACCGGTGGGGATGCCGTGCGTCTGCAACTCGTCGAGGAAAGTCTGGACGAGACCGATCGGGCGTGGCTTGCGCAGCCTCTCGGACACCAGCAGCGTGATCCGGTGATGTCCCAGCCCCACCAGGCGCCCGATCAATCCGCTGAAAACGGGGCCCTTCACCGGTGCCGCATGGGCCAACTGCAGGTCTCTCGAAACGCCGAACAGGGCCATGGCCGGAATCGGCTGTCTGGAAAACCACTCGAGGATCCCGCGCGATCCCGCCACCACCACCCAGCCACCGGCCGGAATGCCGCTCACCAGCTTGGCCACCCGATCCACCTTGAAATGGAGATCGGACATCGTCTTGTCCGCAACAACCACCTCATGTCCGGCTCGCTCAAACTGGTGCCGCAGGTCGCTGACGAAATGTGACTTCGTGTCGTCCCGGTCGCTCAGGAGCAGGGCCAAACGCAGGCCGGGGGGACGCGCGTTCAGCCGGGGTTCGACCTTGCGGCGCCGACCGACCCCCTGGCTGCGGATCAGGCCCTCCCGCTCGAGCTGGCGCATGCATTCCTCGACGGTGCTGCGATGGACTCCGAACTCGGACGCCCACGCATGCACTCCCGGGATCTCCCCGCTCAAGCGCCCGGAAAGGATCTCGTCGCGCAGATACTCCGCCAACTGCTCGGGAGCGGAGCGGACTCGAAAGGTCTTGTGCGGCATGGCCGCCGAACAAATAGCGAGCAATCCGGACGCAAGACAATCCCCCATCCCATGAAACAAGCTTCAAACCCAAGGTGGTGATCATTGGACCGCCGACAGTCGGAGTGGCTCCTTTCGAGGAGCCATGCGCCGGGAGGGAGGTTTCACGGCCTCCCCGTGGACCGGGCGACCGGAGTTCGCCGCCCCGGCCCATGGCGCTTCCAAAGCGCCACTCCCTACGGCTTCAGAAAATCCGCCGGCAAACCCATCCGCACGCAGGCCTCGCTCGCCGGCGACGATGCCAGATGCAAATGATCGCCCGCCCGCCCCGCAGCACCGATCAGCACGCGCACCGGAAGAACCGGCGGACCGTCGTCCGACAGCCCCAGCCGTCCACGAATCGCCTCCGGCAGCAAACCGATCGCCGCGGCGATGAGTCCGTGATTCAAGGGGCGCATCGGCTTGGGAAAGATGGCAAGCCGCCCCATGATATCGAGGAACTCATCGATGATCGACGAGGCCTCGAGCCTGGGTTCCATCTCGGCGAATAGCCCCATCAGGCCGGACTCCGATTCCGGCGGATCGATCGCTCCGTAGAGTCTCGCCGCCGGCACTCCCTCGGCGATGAAAGGATCGCGTTCATCGGCCGATAGCGGGCACACGTAGCGGTGATAGGCCTGCATGAACCCGAACAGCGCCGTCGCATGGACCCAGCGCAGCAGTTCCGGATCGTCGGCCCGGTAGGGCGTGCCGTCCGGAGTCACGCCGCTCACCCGCTTGTGCATCCGGCCCACCCCGTCGATCATTTCCCCGGCCACCGAACGTGCGGCGTAGACCGTCACCATCGCCGCGAGCCCCGTCCGCCGCATCCGCCGCAACGGATCGGTCCGGAAGCTCGTGTGCTCCCAGACGCCGGTCCGCACCCGCGGCTCGGCGAGTTCCAGGAGGACGGCCGTGATCCCGCCAAGGTAGAGCGCCAATGGATTCCGGAAGATCCTCCACGACACCGAGTCCGGCTCCGCCAGGGCGGGCTCACCCGGTGGATTCAGGAAATCCGCCGTCGGCACGTCCCCGCCCGCCAGCAACTGCTCGCGCAGCAGGCGATCGATCCGGCGGGCGCAGAGTCGGAGAATCATCGCGGCGGCGGGAGTGTTCACCAGGGCAACCGCTTGCGCAATCGATCCGGCACGGTGGCATGCCGGAGAATCGCTTTGCCACCCCGGCGGCGACCTGCTGGTCTGGGTGAAAAGCCTCGATCGCTCCCTCAAATCCATGAGCCAGTCCACTACCGACACACCCGTCGTTCCGAAGAAGTTCCTGCTGTCGTTCATCCTCGTCACCTCGCTGTTCTCGCTGTGGGGCTTCGCGAACGACATCACCAACCCGCTGGTCGCGGCCTTCAAGGACGTCTTCGTCATCAGCAACGCCCAGAGCAGTTGGGTGCAGATGGCCTTCTACGGAGGCTACGGCACCATGGCGATCCCGGCGGCGCTCTTCATCCGCAGGTTCAGCTACCGCTCGGGCATCATTCTCGGGCTCGTCCTCTACGCGGCCGGAGCGCTGCTCTGCGTGCCCGCCGCTTCCAACGCGAGCTTCAACCTGTTCCTCATCTCCCTCTACATCCTGACCTTCGGCCTGGCATTCCTCGAGACCACGGCCAATCCCTACATCCTCTCGATGGGCGACCCGAAGACCGCGACCCGTCGGCTCAACCTCGCCCAGGCCTTCAATCCGGTCGGCTCGCTGACCGGCATGACCGTCGCCAGCGTGTTCATCCTTTCGAACCTCCAGATCGAGGACTTCCGCAACGACTTCGACGCCTATCAGATCCAGTACGGACCGGCCGAGGAAGCGAGGACCGAATACAACGTGCTGCCGATCTTCGAGGCCGAGCAGAAGGACCCGATCAAGGATCCCGTGCTGGGGAAGTACGTCGCCGACCACTACGCCGACGGGGACGCGGAGAAACTGGAGCTTTCAACCGCCCTCGCCGACTACAAGGACGGGAAACTCGCGACCTTCGCCGGAGTCAGCCATTCCGACCTGCAGCAGCACGACCTGAAGATCGTCTCCACGCCCTACATGATCATCGGCTTCGTGGTCATCGGCGTGATGGTCCTGTTCCTGATCAACAAGCTCCCCCACACCTCGCATGGCGGGGACGAGCGGGAGGGCTCGCCGCTATCCGACATCCTCGGCCGCCTGTTCAAGAACCCCCTCTACCTCGGCGGCGTCGTGGCACAGACCTTCTACGTCGGCGCCCAGATCATGTGCTGGACCTTCATCATCCAGTACGCCCAGAACGAACTGGGGATGAGCAAGGCCACCGCGCAGAACCACAACATCGGCGCGATGGTCATCTTCCTCTCCAGCCGCTTCATCTGCACCTTCTTCCTGAAATACATCTCCCCGGGGAAACTCCTGCTCATCCTCTCCATCGGCGCGATGGCGGCGACCCTCGGTGCGATCCACCTCGAGGGCATGACCGGCCTCTACTGTCTGATGGGCATCTCGGCCTGCATGTCGCTGATGTTCCCGACCATCTACGGCATCGCGCTCGACGGACTCGGCCCGGACGCCAAGATCGCCTCGGCCGGACTCATCCTCGCCATCGTCGGCGGCGCGTTCATGCCGCGCCTGCAGGGCGGCATTCTCGACATGGACGGCTTCCTCGGCACCACCGCCACCCGCGGATCGTTCTACCTCCCCTTCATCTGCTTCGTGGTCATCGCGATCTACGGCTATTCCGCGGCCCACAGCCGAAAGCACGCCGCGCTCTGACTGCCTTCCGGCGGGATTTTGTCGGAGAAACACCGGATCGCCGGTTTTTTGGCCACGACAGGGGCAGGGTTCCGCCCCTAGCGTCGGCGGCAGATGAAGATCGGCATCCCAAAGGAGATCAAGGCCCAGGAGAACCGCGTTTCGATGATCCCCGGCGCCGTGGGCGAACTCGTCCGCCGCGGTCATGAGGTGATCGTCCAGAGCACCGCCGGTGACGGCTCCAGCTACTCCGACAACCAGTACGAGGCCCAGGGGGCGACCATCGTTCCCGACGCCGCGGCGGTCTTCGGCGAAGCGGAACTGATCGTGAAGGTCAAGGAGCCGCAACCCGAGGAACTCGCGTTGCTCGAACCGCGCCACATCCTTTTCACCTACCTGCACCTCGCCGCGTCGAAATCAATCACCGAGGGCCTCATGCAAACCGGCTGCACCGGCATCGCCTACGAGACGATCGAGGTGAAGGGTCACCTGCCCCTGCTCGAGCCGATGAGCGAGATCGCCGGGCGCATGGCCGCCATCGTCGGCTCCTATCATCTCGCCAAGCACGCCGGCGGACGCGGCATCCTGCTCGGCGGCGTGCCCGGCGTCGCCCCCGGCCGGGTGGTCGTCATCGGCGGCGGCACCGCCGGCGTGAACGCCGCCCGCGTCGCCAAGGGCATCGGGGCCGACGTCACCATCCTCGAGGTCGATTTCGACCGGATGCGCTTCCTCGACATCACCATGGACGGCACACGCACGGTGTACTCGAACGAAACCAACCTCGTCGAACTCCTGCCGCGCGTCGATCTGGTCATCGGCGCCGTGCTGGTCCCCGGGGCGGCGGCGCCGAAGCTCATCACCCGCGAGATGCTGCGCGCGATGCCGAAGGGCAGCGTGTTCGTCGACATCGCCGTCGACCAGGGCGGCTGCGCCGAAACCACCCGTCCGACGACCCACCACGACCCGACCTTCATCGAGGAGGACGTGATCCACTACTGCGTCGCCAACATGCCCGGCGCCTACGCCCGCACCGCCACCCAGGCGCTGTGCAACGTGACCCAGCGCTGGATTTCCCTGCTCGCCGACGAGGGCGTGGCCGGCGCCTGTGCGAAGCATCCGGAGCTCCTCGGCGGCATCAACTGCCACGCCGGCAAACTCACCTGCGAACCGGTGGGCGAAGCGCACGGCATGGACGTCACGCCCGCCTCTTCAGCGCTCGGGATCTGAGGTGGACCGTGGCATGACCGTCCCGGTCATGGACCTGTGAGTTCGACCGCCCCTGAGCCAGTGCGGGATTGCGTGCGACGCGGGTTCCGTTCCCAACATGCCCGGGACGGTCATGCCACCGGCAGGTGAACGGACGCTCAAGGCCCATCGGGCTCACCGTCGGGAAAGATCTCATCGATCATCGCCTCGGTGTGGCGATCGATCCAGCCGTCGAGCGCGGCGCGCATCGGCGCGAGCACCTCGGGCCGGGCTTCCGCGAGGTCACGCCGCGAGTGGGGATCGCTCGCGGTGTGGAATAGCTGGTAGTGCCGCCTGCCATCGGCGTCGGGCGTGCAGACGAGCTTCCAGTCGCGGGTCCTGAGGCAGCGCTGCTTGGCCTCGACGACCCGCTCCCGATACTCCGGACGCAGGACGAACTGATGGTTGAAGCCGGCATCGACGTCGGTCAGTTCATCCATCGGCGGCAGGTAAGGACGTTCGACACCGGGGACACGGTACTGGATGAAGGGAAACTGGGTTTCACCGTAGAAGGGCAGAGCCCCGGCGGACTCCGGCTCCTCGAACCAAGCGCTCAGATCCCGCCCTTCCCAGCTTGCGGGTGCCTCCAGGCCGAGCAGCCCCGCCACGGTCGGAGCCACGTCGAGGATCCGGACCTGCTCGTCGAATCGGGCCGGCCCGATGCCCGGGGCGCGAATCGCCAGCGGAATGTGATACGAGGGATCGGCCCCGTTGAAACTCAGTCCGTGTCCGAGAGTCACGCCCGGCCCATAGAGATCGTCTCCGTGGTCCGCGGCAAGGATCACGATGGTGTTGTCCAGAAGTCCGTGTTTCCCGAGGGCATCCAGCACGGCTCCGAAGTTCGTGTCGAACATCCGGGTGCAGCCATCGAACAACGCGCGGATCTGCCGGACCTCCTCCTTGGGAAGCGCCGACCACTTCGACTCGACGTCGGTGCCGGAGATGAAGGCGTCGATGTCGAAGTCCACGGCGGTCGTGTTAGGCCCCTCGTACTGCGGGTCGCTGAACATGTGGTTGTAGGGAGAATGCGAGCGGTAAGGCAGGTGGTTGCAGGAGTAGAACACGTGCCAGAAGAACGGCCGGCCGTCGGCGCCCCGGTCCCGCAGCCTTTCCTCCACCCGCGCGGTCACCACCTCCGGCGTGACGAACTGCGCGAAGGACCGGATCTGCGGAAACAGCCGCGAGCCGAGTTCGTTGTCGAAGTAGAGAGGCACCACGAAGTGGGCCATCATCACCACCTGGCTGACGTAGATCCGGAAGTTGTCGAAGTTCGAAACGTCGATCTTCTCGAAACCAAGGGGGGTGAGTTGGTAGTAGCCGGCGCACCAGTCGCCGATCGCCGCGGTGTCGTAGCCCCGCTCGCGAAGGATTTCCGCCAGCGAAGTCAGCCTCCCGTCCAGCGATCCGATTTCCTCGCGGCTGGCGAACATCTGGCGCAGGCCGTGGGTATGCGGGTAGGTCGAGGTCATCAGCGACACGCCGGACTCCAGCGTGGACGCGAGCGGCACGCGGCATTCCTCGAAAACCGCCGCGCCCTCCGCCCAGCGGTCGATGTTGGGGGAAACACCCTCGGCAGCAGGACCATCGGACCGCTCCGGTCGATAGCCCATGTAGCCCAGACGGTCGCCACGCAGGGAATCGGAACCGATGATGATGACGTTTTGCGGTCTCTCGCCCGCCTGGGAGGCAACCATTCGCGAGATCCCGAGACCGTGACGTGCGACGAAGGCGGAGGCCATCAGCACCACCATCGCCCCCCCGAGAACCAGTCTTCCGCGGGTCCGGCAGACCGCGAACCACCACAGCACCACGGCCAGCAGTCCGATCACGGGCAGCACGTCGAAAACAAACCCGTTGAACCACGACTGCCACGGTTCCGGAGGAAGTCGGAGGATGCCGTAGTACCAGTCGCCAAAGGACGCGTCGCCGGTGAAGTACGGACGCGACCATGCCAACCGGAACATGAAGTAGCCGTGGAGCACGAAGGCTCCGGCGAATCCGGCGACCAGCGGCGGCACCCTCCGTGGAAAGCGGCGACGCAGGGTCACCACCGCCGGCATCAGCACCAGCCACGCGGCGATACCGATGAGGAGATAGGCGATCAGGACCTGGAGATTCTGGGCGATCACAAAGCCCCGGTAGTCCTCCAACGCGACCCGGCTGAACTTGTTGTCGAGCCCCCCCGAGTTCATCAGGCGCCAGAGCGCGACCGCGTACTGACAGACCAGAAAGATCCCGATCCCCGCACCAACCCGAGGTCCGGTTCCTGGTTTCGCTGCTTCCGCGTTCGCCACGCCGGGATGTCTGCCAGCCATCGTTCGATCCTGCAAGACGGAGCCTTCAGCGCTCGCCCACGACCAGCCAGTGGGGGCTAACCACCTTCTCGATCAACACACCCCGCGGCGACCGGGCTCCCTCCGGGCGGGAGATCCGCAGCAGCAGTGCCAGCGGGCCCCGGTTGTTCTCCAGAAACAGTTCGTAGATCTCCCTTTCGATCGGGCTCCCGCGGCGGAGGTAACCGATCAGGAAGTCATCCGCCCCCCGGGTTGTCAGCCGGAACGCCCGCCAGACCTCCTCGTCCTCGAATTCGTGGCTGTAAAGGCCGGCGATGTCGGGCTCGAGGATGACCCGGAAAACCACCGCCCGTCCCTCGCGCAGTTCCCGGACATATTCCTCC